>DAOUKZ010000057.1:0-15182 GCA_034420775.1 Dehalococcoidia bacterium | reverse complement strand
GGGGCAGGGGACTGGCGACCATGAGGGTCGCTCCTACGGGGCCCCATCCCGCTACGTCGAGAGGTCCTTGGGGCGGGTTGGGGAGAGGGTGGCGGGGTCGAAGGCGAGGCCTTGGTTCTTCATACTGACGTGGGACTGGCCGCCGATGATGACGTGGTCCAAGAGCTGGATGTTGAGGATTTCGCCGGCCTCGATGAGCTGCATGGTGAGCTCGACGTCGGAGCGGCTGGGTGTGGGGTCGCCCGACGGGTGGTTGTGGACGACGACCATCGCGGTGGCGTTCTCCCGCACCGCGGGCCGGAAGACCTCGCAGGCGCGCACCTTGGCGGTGTTGACGGTGCCGACGTAGACCTGGCGGATGCCGAGCACCTGGTTCCTAATGTCGAGCAGGACGCTGTAGAGGTGTTCCTGCCGCAGGTGCGCCACCTCGCTTGAGAGGAGATCGGCGATCGCCTGCGGCCGGTCGGCGATGACCCGGTCGGCGGTCCCCAACGCCGCGAGGCGCCGGCCGAGCTCAAGCCCGGCGGCCACCTGGCAGTATTTTGCCCGGCTGAGTCCCTTGACCTCGGACACCTCGGCGAGCGTGGCGTCGGCCAGACCGCGGAGCCCCTCGAACTTGGAGAGCATCTGCTGCGCAATGCTCAGCGCGCTGGCGCCCTCGATGCCGGTGCGCAGCAGGATCGCGATGAGCTCGGCGTTGCTCAATACCTTCGGCCCGTACTTGAGCAGCCGTTCCCTCGGGCGCTCGCCGTCAGGCAGATCGTGGATTCGCGGGCCTTGCGTTTTCGTTGCGGTGGGAGTGGGGAGCGTGGCTGTCGTCATAGCGCCTCCGTACGCCGCACGACCTTAGCGACCGCTTCCGCTTCGCGAAAGGCCTGGATGGCGCACCCGTCTATACCGAGCCCTTATAATGTCCCTGGCCCAACCCTGACCCTATGCAGCACGATCCGGCTTCCGTTCGTCCCAAGCTGCGCCCGCTCGAGGTCCACCGCGTCGAGCAGGACGGCCAACGCTACTATCTGCTGCGCGACGCGATGGGGCTCGGTGACGGCCCCGCCATGATCCCAGAAGCGTTGGGGCCGTTGCTCGCCCTGTGCGACGGCGACCGCGACGTGGACGGCATCGCCGCGGCCTTTCACCTTCGCACGGGCGTCGACCTTGGCAGCGACCGGGTCGCCCAGATCATCGACTCGCTCAGCAAAGGCCTCCTGCTCGACGACGAACGCTTCGGCGAGGCGTGCCACAAGGCCGTCGGCCACTTCCGCGAGCTTCCCTACCGGCCGCTGAGCCACGCGGGCGCCGTCTACCCCGCCGACCCCGCCGAGTTAGAGCAGACCTTCGCCAAGTATCTCGCCGATGCAGGCGTGCAACCCTCTGAAGTGGGGTTCCAAGACCGGCGCGGCTTCGGTGTCGTCTCCCCCCACATCGACTACAACCGCGGCTGGCGGACCTACGCCGAGGTCTGGTCCGGGGCCGCCGTTGCCGTCGCCGAGGCCGAGGTCGCGGTGATCTTCGGCACCGACCACTCCGGCGGCCCCGGCAGGCTCACCCTCACGCGCCAGAGCTACGCCACCCCGTTCGGGACGCTGCCCACGGACCAGGACATCGTCGACGCCCTCGCCGCCGAAATCGGCGAGGAGGAGGCCTTCGCCGAGGAGTACCACCACCGCCGCGAGCATTCCATCGAGCTGGCGCTGGTGTGGTTGCACTACTTCCTGCAACCGCGCGAGATCCCCATCGTCCCTATCCTGTGCGGCTCCTTCTATCCGTTCGTGCTCGGCGAGGCGTCGCTGGAGGGCCACGACGTCATCCGCCGGGCCCTGGACGCGCTCCGGCGCGCCTGCGAGGGCCGCAAGACGCTCTACATCGCCGCCGGCGACCTCGCCCACGTCGGCCCCGCCTTCGGCGACGCCCTCCCCCGGTCGCCGCTCGACCGGGCCACTCTCCGCCAGGCCGACGACGGACTCATGGACGCCATCACCTCCGGCGACAGCGCGGGCTTCTTCGAGCGAATCCGCTCGGTGGGCGACCGCAACCGCGTCTGCGGCGGCCCGCCCATCTACTTGACCCTGCGCATGCTCGAGGGCGCATCGGGCGCGTCCGCGGGCTACGATCAATGCCCCGCCGACCCCCAGGACGCCAGCTTCGTCTCGATCGCCGGCGCGGTGCTGGGGGTCGAACAGTCCTGACGCCGCCGACCGCGTTCTCTTCCACATGTCCTTCGCCAGCAGAGTCGCCATCGTCACTGGAGCCGGTCAGGGCATCGGCCGGGCCATAGCCGAAGACCTCGCCCGCCGCGGCGCGACGGTCGCGGCGCTGGACGTCGACGGGGCCAAGGCCGAGGAGACGGCTGCGGGTCTGGCAGACTCCGGCGCCTTTGCTCTGGGCTGCGACATCGCGGACCGGGAGGCTGCCCAAGGCGCGGTTGAGTCCGTCGCGGGACGGGCGGGACGCGTCGATGTTCTAGTCAACGCCGCGGGCATCGGCGGGGCCGGCCCACTGAGCGGTCTGACCGAGAAGCGGGTAGACCGTCACTTCGGGGTAAACCTGACGGGCCAACTGTGGATGGCCCAAGGGGCCGCGCCGCACATGGAACGTGCCGGTTGGGGGCGCATCGTCAACGTCGCCTCGATCGCCGGCGTGATGGGCGGCACGAACCGCACCCTGTACACTGCGTCGAAGACGGGCCTCGTCGGGCTGACCAAGGCTTTGGCCTGCGAGCTGGGGCCGCTGGGCATCACGGTGAACTGCGTCTGTCCCGGCCCGGCGGACACTCCGGCCTGGGAGACGTTCTTCAAACGCTTCCCAGAGCAGGCGGAGCAGACCATCGCCCGCAACCCGATGCGGCGCTTGGCCACGCCGCAGGACATCGCCAACGCCGTCGCCTTCTTCGCGTCAGAGGGCGCCGCCTACGTTAACGGGGCGGTGCTCGCGGTCGACGGCGGGGTCTCGCGGCTCCCCTGACCTATCTCTTTACCTCGATGATGAGGTTGCGCCACCGCTTGTCGGGGTCGAGGTTGGTGGCGGTGTGCTCCTCGCCGTTGCTCTTCACCCAGATGAGCTCCGGCGTGATGACCTCGAACTCGCTCCGCGCCTCCCCGATCTCGTCCGACCTGACTGGGGTGGCCTCCAGGGTGACGATGAAGTAGTCGAGGTCGTGAACGTGGGGCCCGACGGTCTCCCCGGGGGCGATGGTCTGGTCCCACACCCGGAACTGCTCATTCTCCCAAATCACCACGTCGCCGACTTGATCTCCGGTATTGCGATTCATGAGCCGTCCTCCCTCTATTCGCCGGCGGTGCGCCCCGGCGAATGAAGGCCGAGGGTAGCCGCCGGAGGGCCGCGCGTCAAAGGCCGTCAGGTGGCGTCTTCAGAAGGGCTTGTGTATACTTAGCGCCGCGTTTTGAAGGCCCCGGATCCCCTTATGGCCCGGTTCTAGAGGAGACTTCATGCCCGGTATCAGCGCTGTCGGCGCCTATGTTCCGAAATACCGTATCGCGCGGTCGCTTTTCGCGCAGGCATGGGGTTCTGGAGGCGGCCCCGGCGAGCGCGCCGTCGCCAGCTACGACGAAGACACCATCACCCTCGCGGTCAACGCCGTTGTCGACGTCCTCAACGCCCACGGCCGCGACGGCATCGACGCCGTCTACTTCGCCTCCACGACGGCCCCGTATCGAGAGAAGTCATCCGCCGCGCTAATCGCGGCCGCGGCCGACCTCGAGCCCACCGTCCGCACCGCCGACTTCGGCGGCTCCCTGCGCGCGGGCACCATGGCCCTGCGCGCCGCCATCGACGCCGTCAACGGGGGCTCGGCCGGCTCGGTGCTTGTCGTCGCCTCGGACACGCGGCGCGGCTATCCCAAGTCGCCTTTCGAGTCGACCTTCGGCGATGCCGCCGCGGCCGTCGTGGTGACGGGAAGCGGCGCCGTCGAGATCTCCGACTCAGTCACCAGTACCCACGAGATCGCCGACATCTGGCGGCGCGACTCGGACGACTTCGTCCGCTCGTGGGAAGACCGCTTCGTGATCACCCAGGGCTACGAACCGATCACCAAGGCCGCGGTCGAAGAGCTTCTGGCCAAGAACGGACTCGCGAAGGAGGACGTTTCCACCGCCGCGATTTACGGTCCCGACATCCGGAACCACACCGCGTTGATCCGCCGGCTCGGCTTCGACCCCAAGACGCAGGTGGCGGGGCACCTGATCGACGTCGTCGGAAACGCCGGCGCGGCCCATATGCTCCTCATGCTCGCCGCAGTGCTTGAAAAGGCCGAAGCCGGCCAGAAGGTCCTCGCCGCCAGCTATGGCGATGGGGCGGACGCCTATTTGCTTGACGTAAAGGAGCAGCCAAAGGTGAGCAAGGGGGTCGCGGGCCATCTCGCCGACCGCCGCGACCTGACCTCCTACGACCGCTTCCTCGCCTACCGGGGCGCGCTAACCGTGGACCCCGAGCCTCCGACGCGCCCCGAGTCGATGGGCGCCGCGAGCAAGTCGTGGCGACTGGCCAACGAACACCTCCGCCTGCACGCCAGCAAGTGCAACCAGTGCCCCACGGTGACGCATCCGATCCAGCGCATCTGCTACACCTGCCGGGCGAAGGACGACTACACGGAAGTCCGGCTCTACGACAAGCCGGCGACGCTCTTTGCCTTCACCAAAGACCATCTTGCCGGCGGCCCCGAGCCTCCGGTGCTCAACTGCATCGCCGAGTCCTCCGAGGGCCAGGCCCGGGTCTTTAGCATCCTGACCGACGCCGGCGCCGACGAACCGGAGATCGGCATGCCCATCGAGTTCACGTTCCGAAAGATGAACGAGGCGGCGAACTTCCACAACTACTATTGGAAGGTGAAGCCAGTCGCCAACGGCCAAGCGGGCGGATAGGACCCAGACCGCCAAGAGAGAAAGGGGTTCTCCAGTGGGCACGATCAAAGACAAGGTCGCCATTGTTGGGATGGGATGCAGCAAGTTCGGCGAGCGCTGGGACGCGAGCCCCGAGGACATGATCATCGAGGCGGCCTACGAGGCCTACGAGGACGCGGGGATCGACCCCAGCGACATCGAGGCGGCTTGGGTCGGCACCCTGTACTCCGGCGAGGCCGGCGGCATCATCGCCGACACCCTGAAGCTGAAGAACATTCCCGTGACCCGTGTCGAGAACTGGTGCTCGACGGGCCACGAGTCGCTGCGCAACGCCGCCTTCGGCGTCGCCTCCGGTATGTACGACATCGCGATCGCCGTGGGCTTCGAGAAGCTGAAGGACACCGGCTTTGGCGGTCTCGGCGTGGGCCGCGGCACCAACTCCGTCACCCAGTCCCGCGCCACCGCGCCTTCCTACTTCTCGTTCATCGCCAACCGGTACTTCAATCACTATGGCATTCCCGACGATGAGGGCAAGGAGCTGCTCGCCAGGATTTCGGTGAAGAACCACCATAACGGCTCGATGTCGCCGAAGGCGCACTTCCAGAAGCAGATCACGGTCGATCAGGTGCTGAAGGCGCCGATCATCGCGTGGCCGCTCGGCCTCTTCGACTGCTGTCCCACGACCGACGGCGCTGCGGCCGCCATCATCTGCCGCGCCGACCTCGCCCGGAAGTTCCGCCAAGACCCGATCTATATCAAGGGCATCGGCTTCTCCGTGGACTCGATGCTTCCGATGACGCGTCCGGGGTTCGACTACCTCGGCTTCGAGGCGAACCGCTCGGCGGCCCGCCAGGCCTACGAGCAGGCCGGTATCCGCGATCCGCGCAAGGAGATCGACCTCGCTGTCGTGCACGACTGCTTCACCATCACCGAGATGGTCATCTATGAAGACCTCGGCTTCACCACACCCGGCATGGCTCCGGAAGAGGTGCGCAACGGGACATTCACTCTCGAAGGCGAGCTGCCGGTGAACACCGACGGCGGCCTGAAGTCGTTCGGGCACCCCGTTGGGGCGAGCGGCCTGCGCACCGCCTACGAGATATACAAGCAATTGCAAGGCAAGGCGGGCCCCCGACAGGTCAAGGACGCCGAGATGGGGCTCTGCCACACGCTCGGCGGGCCGCCGCAGGTCTCGTGCGTCACGGTGCTCGGGAACAGCGCCCCGGCGGGCGCGAGCGCCTAGCTGCCGATGTTCAAGCGTATCGACCACCTCGTCGTCGCCGTCGAGGACGTGGAGGAGGCCGCCGCCCTTTACACCGACGTGTACGGGCTCGAGGCCTCCGAGGTGCAGGACCTGTCGCACCTTGGGCTGAAGGCGATCAACATCGAGCTTGGGAACGCGTAC
Source organism: Dehalococcoidia bacterium (assembly GCA_034420775.1). Lineage (GTDB taxonomy): Bacteria > Chloroflexota > Dehalococcoidia > SHYB01 > SHYB01 > DAOUKH01. Next base: position 8,918 of record DAOUKZ010000057.1, on the reverse strand, counting down.
ATCGAGCTCGCGCAGCCCACGAACCCCGACGGGCCGGTCGGGAAGTTTCTGGCCGATAAGGGGGAGGGGCTGTACCTGATAGCCGTTCAGGTCGACGACCTTCCCGGTACGGTTGAGAAGTTGAAGGGGCAGGGCGCGCGCATCCTCGGCGGTCCGCCGGGCCAGACGTTCATCCACCCCAAGAGCACGCACGGCGCGCTGATCATGCTCATGGAGTAACGCGCCGCCGATTCTGCGGACAAAGAGAAGGGGCGCCCGCGGGCGCCCCTTTCGCGTCTCTAGAGAAACCGGCGTCGCTACGACGGCCGCTCGCGGCGTTCCTTCTCTCGCTCCTCTGCCTTGTGGCGAAGCGGCCGGCCCTTGTCCGGTGTGGGGTCCTTCACCAGGCCGTACATGCGGCGGCCTTCGTGATCCTCGGGAAGATACTCGGTGATGGGGAGCCCGTCCCCATTAACAAAGAGCAGTCAGTGGCAGTACTTGTAGATCTGCATGTCGTCGCAGGCGCACATCCACGTGCGGTACTTGGTCTCTTCCTGCTTGTCGGGGTAGAAGCGGCAGGGACATAGCGGCCGGCCCAGATCGTCGACGTGCTTCGCCAAGCCGACGATGACGGCGTCGGAGACCATTGGGTCGGGATGGGTCACGGTGCCGGACTTCTCGCAGTACTTCTTGACGAAGTTCCGCATCTTGCTCAAGGCTTTTTCGCTCGGCTGATCGGACGGCTGATCGGACACGTCGGCCCTCCTCCTCGCGGCTTGTAGACATATTGTACCCGACGGGCGGGCGAACGCGGGGGACCGAGGCGGAAATGGACGAAACTGCGCGGTTTCGGTTAGCTTAGTATGAGCGCCCGTCGAGGCGGACTAAGACGCTCCCCTGGGCGTCTATCCGCCAGCGCGGCGCGCCGTCGAGCGCTTGCTCGTCCGCGTGGCGCGGCTTCTCTCTGAGGTAGTTGGGCACGAACCGCACAGCGACCCCGCCGCGGAGGGCGACGGCGTCGAAGTCTAGGCCGGCCTCGGCGGGGACCGACCCCAGACTGGGGATCTCGCCCGCTACCCACGGATTCACCAGGTTCTGGCCGGCTCGGGCCACGGCCGCGAAGGTGGGATAGGCGCCGGTGTCGGCGTGGTAACGGCGTACCGCCTCCTGTACGTTGGCGAGATCTTCAACCTGTTGGGTGTTCTCGGTCTCGTCCAACAGTACCGGCAGCACGACGACAATGAGCAGGATCACCAGGCCGAGGACGACGGCGGCCTCGACGAGGGTGAAGCGGCGCCGGTAGGGGAACCGCTTCTCGTTCATCGTGCCTTCAGACCTGTAGGGGAATGACAAGGAAGTGCCTTAAAGAGAAAGGCCCGCTCGCGGCGGGCCTTCTGGAGCCGATGTGCTGGACGGGTTAGCGCTTCACCTGCTGGACCTGAAGCTCTTCGCCCGGGGCGAGGGCCACGCGGCGCACATTTATACCAAACTTCAGGAGCCAGTACCAGAGTGTGCCCTTGCTGATGCCGAGCTCGGCGGCCATGGCCGGCAGCCCCTTCTCGTTGTACATCTCCGGGAGGAGCTTCTCGAGCGGCTTGTTATACTGTTCCTCAACCCTTCGCATCAATTTCGTGCGCCTAACCATGTGTTACCTCCTGTCTGAAACATTAATAAGGTAGCACGTATTTTGACCCAGCGTCAAGACTTTGTTCAAAATCAGTTCATTCCACTTGTCCGCTTCAGGGGCTCTTCAGACAGCATTTCGCCCGCATCGGCGCGTTCAGAAAATGGATTTTTCCTAGCAAAGCGAAACGGCTAAAGCGCGTTCCTTTTGCCGCCGCGACGGCACTTTCGGCGGTCGGGGGCGGCCCAACCAAACGATGCTCACCACCTTCTTCCTCGCCATGACGCCGGTCGGCGAGCTCCGCGCGGCCATCCCGGTCGGCATCGTCACCAACGATCTTGCCTGGTGGGAGGCCTACCTGCTCGCCGTGGCCGGCAACATGGTCCCGCCGCTCGTGCTCCTCTGGGCACTCGACCCCGTCAACCGCTGGTTGACCTCGTTCAACAACCCGGCGGGACGTTTCCTTACCTGGCGCATGGACCGGATCCGTGAACGGCAGGGTAAAGCCTTCGAACGCTGGGGCGTGCTTGCTCTCATCCCCTTCGTCGCCGTGCCACTTCCCGTCACGGGGGCCTGGACGGGGTCGCTCGCCGCGTGGGGGTTCGGCCTCGACCGGATGCGTTCCCTGGCGGCGATCTTCGCGGGCGTCCTCATCGCGGGGGCCGTCGTCACGCTCATCGTCGAGCTCAGCATCGACTTCCCCTTCGTCCACGAGTAGACGGCGCTAATCGGGACGCAGGAGCGCGGCCGCTTCCCCAACACTGCCGGCAGCGTCGATGCTCCGTAGCGTGTCGAGTAGGCGCCGGGACCGCGCCTCTCCCAGGACGCCGCCGGTCAGCGCGGCGAACTTCGCGTCCAGCCGATCGTCGGACATCGGGTTGTCCGGCGACCCTGAGGCATGCGCGACCTCTTTGACGAACGTCCTGCCGTCTACCGTAGTGAGCGTCAGACGGGTGGCGTCCTGCTCCAGGCCTTGCGAGACTGTGGCCTCCACCTTCGAGCGCAGAGACGCGACGGTGGGATCGGTGACGCGGGCGTCAGTGTACTGCTCGGGGAAGGCGGCCCCGTCGACAAACCCGACGGCGGCGCCGTGCTGGTAGGAGAACTTGGCCTCCAGGCCGTCCTTAGGGTCGGGCCGGTCCACGAGTTCGAGGACGAGAGGATGGACCAGGGCGTCGATGCGCTCGACTTCATGCGGCGGCACGCCTGCATCGCGGAGCGCGATCGCCGCGTCGATGATCGGATGAGCGACGACGCCGCAGGGATACGGCTTCAGTCCGACGTTCAGGATCTCCCAGCGCTGTCCGAGGCCATCGACGGCGCGTGACCAGTCGCTCGTCGGGGCCATGACGGCCCCAAAGCCGCGGCGTCCTTCCAGCAGCGCATCAGGGCCGGTGAACCCGTTCCGGGCCAAGAGCGCCGCGAACGCGCCTACCTGCGCGGGGTGTCCGGCGTTCATCGCCTTGGCCATCGAGCCGAAGGTCTCACGCAGGCCCGACGCCTGTGTCCCCGCGGTGCCAAGCGCGTGGGTCATGGACTCAGCGTCCAGACCCAGGACGCGCCCCGCCGCGGCGGCGGCCCCGAAGACCCCGCACGTCCCGGTGATGTGCCAGCCGGCGTCGTAGTGCGCGGGATGGCCGGCGAGGCCGATCCGGCAGCAGACTTCAATCCCTAACGCGACGGCGAGCAGGAAGTCCCGCCCGCTCACGCCCGCAAGCTCGGCGGCGGCGAACGCCGCGGGAATCGTCGGCGCGCTGGGGTGGATGACGGTGGGGAAGTGGGTGTCGTCGTAGTCGTCGAGGTGGCAGAGCCAGCCGTTCGCCAGCGCGGCTTGGTGCAGCGACGTCCGCGTCCCCGTCCCCCACACCGACGCCCGAGCGGCGCCTCCCTCCGCCGCGAGGGCATCGAGCAGCGGCGTTGCCTCCGCTCGCGTCGAAGCGTGCACCGCCACGGCCACGGCGTTAACCAGGCACCGCTTCGTATGCGCCCGGACCTCGGCACTGAGGTCCTCCCACCGCGTCTCCGCGGCGAACCTGGCGAACTCTACCGTCGCGCGCATCTCTCCCTCCGGTCTGGCCGCGCGCCGCGCGCCGGCCTGGACGAGAGAGTATCATCATGCGCGGCGGGCGGTGACCCCAAGGGAGGCTGATGATGGAAACCGTCGGGTTTATCGGGTTGGGAAACATGGGATCGCGCATGGCGGCGAACGTGCGGCGCGCCGGCTATCCGATGGTCGTCCACGACATCCGTCCTGAGACCGCAAACGACCTCGTCGCGGCAGGAGCCGCGCTCGCAGAATCGCCGCACGACGTGGCGGCGCGGTCGGACGTCATCCTCACCTCGCTGCCCGGCCCCGCCGAAGTCGAGCTTGTCGCGACGGGACCCGACGGCCTCGAGGGCGCGCTCCGCTCCGGGCAGGTCTACGTCGACCTCTCCACGAGCCGCCCCACGCTCATTCGTGAGCTTGAAGCACGCTTCCACCCCCTGGGCGTCGGCGTGCTCGACGGGCCGGTCAGCGGCGGCCTCGTCGGGGCCGCCGAGCGCAACCTCGCGATCATGGTGGGTGGCGACCGCGCCGTCTTCGACCGCGTCCGCCCCATCCTCGACGCTATGGGCGACAAGGTCTTCTACGCCGGAGCCATAGGCGCGGGCAGCGTCTGCAAGATCGTGCACAACGGCATCGCGATGGCGGTGCGCCAGTCGATCGCCGAAGGGATGACGCTCGGAGTGAAGGCGGGCGTCGAGACCGAGGCGCTGTGGGAGGCCGTCCGGCGCGGCGCCTTGGGCCGCATGGTGATACTCCACGAGCAGCTTCCGAGGTCGGTCTTCGCCGGCGACTTCGACACGGTGCACTTCGCCCTCGAGCTTGCTCGGAAGGACGTCGCCCTCGCGATCGACCTCGCCAAGGAATACGACGTGCCCGTGCCCAGTTTCGAGCAGGTCCAGAGCGTGCAGGACGAAGGGGTGCGCCGGGGCTGGGGCAAGCGCGACAACAGCATGACCTTCCTCCTGCAGGAGGAAGCGGCGGGCGTCGAGCTCCGCGCGCCGAACGTCGACGCGGACCGGGCGGGCAGGTTCATCACCACCCACCCCGACGTGTGACGTCCACCCCTGGCTCTGCGGGGGCCAAGCGAAGACGCGCGAGAATATAATCGAATGCACGGCGGGCCCCGCTCGTCTGAACCGGCTCCCCGTAGCTCAGCTGGATAGAGCAACGGACTTCTAATCCGTAGGTCCTGGGTTCGAATCCCAGCGGGGAGGCCAGCCGCCTCACCCCGGAGCCCGCCGCTACTCCGCCGTAAGCAGCAGACAGCCGCCGGTGGGCCCCATCGAGTTGCTGGAGACGCCGACCTTGGCCCCGGCCCGCTGCCGCGCTCCCGACTGGCCCCGAAGCTGGCGGACGACCTCTATGACGTGGTTCGCCCCGTGCGTCCGGCCGACGTTGACCGCGCCGCCGTCGCAGTTGACCGGCAGGCTTCCGCCCAGGCGGGTATTCCCCTCGGCGACGAACGGTCCACTCTCGCCCTTGCCGCAGAAGCCGAGGCCCTCCAGCCATTGGAAGACGGAGAAGATGAACCCGTCATAGAGGCCGGCGACGTCGACGTCGGACGGCCGCAGATCCGTCCGTTCCCACAGGGCACGCGACGCGTTCCACAGGCCCGCCTCATTCATGTCAGCCATGATGTAGCTGTCGGGCGTCGGTGTGGATCCCATCGCCCAACTCTCGACCAAGACCGGCTTCTGTCTGAGCGACCGCGCCCGCTCCTCGGTGGTAAAGATGACGGCGGCGCTCGCGTCGACAGGGTAGTCGCAGTCCAGCAGGCGGCACGGCTTCGAGATATAGCGCGCGCTCAGGTAGTCTTCCAGCGTCAATGGGTCGCGGAAGAAGGCATCCTCGTTCAGGGTGGCGAACTCGCGTTGCGCGATCGCCTGGGCCGCGAAGTGCTCCTCCGTGGTGCCGAAGTCGGCCATGTGCCGCCGCATGTAGAGGCTGATCCAATGCGGGCTGGCATGGGCTCCGAAAGGAGTGGTGAACTGGTCGTCGCCGCTCACGACCGGCGGTGGTGGACGTTTCGTATAGCTTCCCCCGGCTTCCAGCACGCTCCGCACCGCGATGCAGACCTCGGCGCTGCCCGACGCCACCGCCGCGATGGCGGGAATCGCGCCGCCGAGGAACGTCGGCCCCTCCACCGTGGCCAGGTGCCATCGCAGCCCCGGCGAGCCGAGCACGGCCGCCGTCTTCACCAGCGAGAGGAGCTGATTCGTCGTGACGTAGGACGACATGCCGTCCACGTCCTCCGGCGCGAGCCCGGCGTCGTCGAGCGCCGCCCGGCACGCCGCCAGCGTCAGCCATTCTAGGGTGCGGCCACTGCGCCGCGCGACGGGCGAGTAGCCCACCCCAGCGACGGCGACGCGCCGGCCGCCGTCACGCGGGGGCATCGACGGCCCCCTTCGTCACGTCGGCGGCGGGCCGGAAGTACGGCAGGACCAGCCCCTCGTCCGCCTCGTGGAACACGACCTCGACCGGCATCCCCACCTCCACCGCCTCCTCGTCGCAGTCGACGATGTTGGTGACCAGCTTTAACCCGGGCTGCTCCACGAGCTCGACCACGCCCAGGATATAGGGAATCTTGCCGGCGAAGGCGGGAATGAAGGCCTGCATGGCGACGCCGTAGGAGTAGACCACGCCGCGCCCCGAGACCTCCGCGGGGGCGAGATCCTCCGACGGGCATTGGCCGCACTCGGGACGCGGCCAGTGGACGTAGAAGCCGCAATCGGCGCAGCGCAGCACCAGGAGGCGGCCTTCGTCGACCCCGTCCCAGAAAAACTTGGTCAGCGGGGTCCGTTCCGGCCGGGGGATTCTCGCTTCCGTTGACATGGCGCCCATTCTAGCGTCTCGAAGGCAGCGGGCAACGTGACCGAAGGCATGCGCGGCTATAATCGCCGCGTCGCCGCCGTCGTCGGCACGGCAAGGAGACGCGATGACGCTGCCTCTTCAGGGTGTCCGGGTGCTCGATTTCGGGTGGGTGAACGCCGGAGCCAAGGGCGCGCGCTACCTCTCCACCTACGGCGCCGAGGTCATCCACCTCGAGTGGAAGGGCCGCCTCGACATCCTGCGCACCACCTCGCCACAGCACCGCGTGCCGGGCGGGGCCCCGCCCGGGAGCATCAACCTCGGCTCCAGCTTCAACAACAACCACGCCGGCAAGTGGGGCATTTCGCTCAACATGCGCCACCCCAAGGGGAAGGACCTCTTTCGCCGTCTCCTCGCCGTCTCCGACATCGTCATCGAGAACTACACCGCGACGACCCTCGAAAACTGGGGTTTCGGCTGGGAGCGCATGTCGGCGATCAAACCGGACATCATCTACATCCAGGCGCCCGGGTTCGGACGGAAGGGGCCCTATTCGGCCTACCGGACCTACGGCCCCACCGCCGCCGCCGTGGGGGGACTCACCGCCGGCGTCGGACTCCCCGACCGTGATCCCTGCGGCTACGGGGTGTCCTACATGGACGCCATCGGCCCCTTCTTCATCGCCATCGCCGCGATGTCGGCCCTGCGGCGTCGGAACCAGACCAACCGCGGCGTCTACGTCGACCTCTCGCAGGTCGGCCCGGCCATTCTGTACACCGGCACGGCGGTGCCTACCTGGTCGGTGAACGGCACGGCCTACGAGCGCTCCGGAAACCGGTCGCAGCACGTGAAGGCCGCGCCGCACGGCGCCTACCGGTGCGCCGGCGACGACCGTTGGATCGCCATTGCCTGCTCGACGGAAGACCATTGGCGTGCCCTGACACGGGCCATGGGCGAGCCCGCGTGGATCCGCGACCCGCGCTTCGCCACGCTCGATGCCCGCTACGAGAACCAGGATGACCTCGACTGGTTCATCGAGGTGTGGACGCAGCAGTTCGAGCGGTATGAGCTGATGGCGGGCTTGCAGGAGGCCGGCGTACCGGCGGGGGTCTGCCAGGATACGCAGGACCGGTACGAGAACGACGAACAGCTCCGCCATCGCGGCTACTTCGTGGGCGTCGGGCACACCGAGATCTCCGAATACGACGTCGAGGGGCATCCGGGCATCTTCAGCGACGCGTCGCCCTCCCCGCGCGGGACGACGGGGTGGGGCGCCGCCTGCTACGCCGAGCACAACCCTCGCGTTTACGGCGACCTGCTCGGTCTTTCGGCCGCCGACCTCGAAGTCCTGGCTGCCGAGGACGTGATCTGATGCCGTCGGTGGAGAGTTCCGGTTTCCTTCCGCTCGAAGGCGTGCGCGTCGTCGAGTTGGCCGATTGGCGGGGCGAGTTCCTGGGGCGGCTCCTCGCCAACCTGGGCGCCGACGTGATCAAGGTCGAACCGCCCGGCGGCGCGCCTTCCCGGCGCCTCGGCCCGTTCCAGGACGATTCGGAAGACCCCGAACGCAGCATCTTCTGGTGGCATTTTAACCTTGGCAAGCGCGGCCTTACCTTGGACATAGCTATCTCCGAAGGCCGCGACCTTCTGCAGCGGCTCCTGGGCACGGCGGACATCTTCGTCGAGAGCCTGGGGGTCGACGGACTAGCCGACGCCGGCCTAGGCGGCTGGGACGGCGTCCACGAGCGTTGGCCGGGGCTCATCGCCATCTCGATCACCGACTTTGGGCTCGACGGCCCCTGGGCGTCCTACCAGGGGGGCGAGCTCGTTTCGCTGGCCCTAGGCGGCCAGATGATGACGGCGGGCTACCCGCCGGACGAAACGGGGGCCTACGACACGCCGCCGATGGCCCCCGGCATGCACCAGCCGGCGAACATCACCGGGTGCCTCGGTGTCATGGACGCGCTCGCGGCCCTTGCCCAACGTGACATAACCGGACTGGGGCAGCGCATCGACCTTTCCGTCCACGCGGCGGTGAACAACGGCAGCGAGAACCACCTCTCCTGGTACATCGGGGCCGGCGTGATCGCCAAGCGCAAGCCGCAGTTCCCCACCGCCCCGGCGAAGGATGGCACCCTCGTCCAGGTGATGCCGGGCCTCTTCGGCCAGGAATGGGGCAAGCTCGTCGCGCTCCTGGACGGTCACGGGATGGCCGAAGACCTCACCGATCCGAGGTACGAGGACCGCGCCTACCGCGCCGTTCCCGAGCACCAGGCCCACATCAACGAGGTCGTGGCCGCCTTCATCGCTACCGGCAATGCCGACGATCTCTTCCACGCCGCGCAGGAGAACGGCGTGGTGTGGGCGCCCATCCGCCTTCCCCACGAGAATGTCGGCGACCCGCATATGACCGAGCGCGGCTGCTTCGCCGAAGTCGACCACCCCGAAGCCGGTGTCCGGGTC
>DAOUKZ010000056.1:0-3144 GCA_034420775.1 Dehalococcoidia bacterium | reverse complement strand
AGTCTGGCCCCCCGTTCTACTCCGCGGCCGGTGCGCCTTTCGCGGTCTCCGCGATCGCAGCGAAGGCTGCGGGCTCGCGCACGGCCAAGTCCGCCAGCATCTTGCGGTTGGCCTCGACGCCGGCCCGCTTGAGCCCGGCGATCAGCGCGCCGTAGGTGATTCCGTTGAGCCGCGCCGCCGCGTTGATGCGCGTGATCCAGAGCCGCCGCATGAAGCGCTTCCGCTCCCGGCGGTGCCGGTAGGCGTAGCTCAGGGACTTGAGCATCGCCTCGTTGGCGCGGCGGAACAGCTTGCTCTTGGTACCGCGCTGCCCCTTGGTGAGCTTGAGCACCTTCTTATGGCGCGCGTGGGTGGTTGTCCCGCCTTTGACTCTCGGCACGTCGTGTCTCCGTCTACGCCGCCGTTATCCGGCGGTGGAAGTTTCAAGGAATGGCTAGTTGCCCGGAAGCAGTTTCCGCAGGCGTTTGTCGTCCGCCGCGTGCACTTCCATCTTATTGTCGTAGAGGCGCTTGGTTGCCGTCGGCTTCTTGCGGCGGAGGTGGCTCTTGCCGCCCTTGACGCGGAGGAGCTTCCCCTTGCCGGAGACGTGCAGCCGCTTCTTGGCGCCTTTGTGGGTCTTAAGCTTCGGCACGGACGGCTTCCTCTTCCTTCTTCTCCGCGGCTTTCGCCGCGGCGTTAGTGGCTCCCGCCTGTTCAGGCTTCTTCGCCGGCGCCGCGCCTTTCTTGGAAATCGGCGCCAGGATCATCGTCATCATGCGCCCTTCCATCGAAGGCGCCTTCTCGAGCTTCGCTTGCTCCTCCAACGACTCCGCGACGCGCCGCATCAGGCCGATGGCCAGCTCCGGATGCGTGATCTCACGCCCGCGGAACAGCACCGACACTTTCACCTTGTGCCCTTCGTCGAGGAACTTTCGTACCATCCTCGACTTGAACGCGATGTCGTGCTCGTCGATCCGGGGGCGCATACGCACTTCGCGAATGCCGACGTTCTTGGTGCTCTTTCGGGAGTCCCGTTCCTTCTTCGACTGCTCGTAGCGAAACTTGCCGTAATCAAGCAGCCGAACTACGGGAGGGTCGGCCTGCGACGCGACTTCGACGAGGTCGAGATCGGCCTCCTCGGCCATTCTCAGCGCTTCATTGAGCGGGATGACGCCAACCTGCTCGCCCTCACCGCCTATCAGACGCACCTCGCGGGCGCGAATCTGTCGATTGACCCTATAGTCGCGAGCTATGGCGCTCTTTCCCTCCGTCCCCTAAAACCAGCAAGCCCGCCGCGGCGGCGCCGTGCGGACACGGCTGAATATAGCATAACGCTTGAATCGCAGTCAAAGAAAACATGAATCGGGCCCAAGGTGAAAGGCTTTGCGTCCCTCAGGAGCGGGCCGCGGCCCGGTCGCCGATTTCATGCACGATCTCGTCCAGCACCACGGCTCCGCGGTTCTCCCCAGACCGGTCCCGCACCGCCGCCGCGCCGGCCTCCTGCTCGCGGTCCCCGACGATGAGCATGTACGGCACCTTCCGCAGTTGCGCCTCGCGTATCTTGAGGTTCATGCGCTCGGTGCGGGCGTCGACCTCCACGCGCAGCCCCGCGCCGCGCAGCCGCGCCTCGACCTCGCGGGCGTAGTCTAGGTGCCGGTCGGCGATGGGGATGACCACCGCCTGAACCGGGGAGAGCCAGACCGGCAGCGCACCGCCGGTGTGTTCGAGCAGAATGGCGATGAACCGCTCCAGCGAACCCAGTAGCGCTCGGTGAATGAGTACCGGGCGCTCTCGCCGGTCGTCCTCGGTGACGTACTCTAGGTCGAACCGTTCGGGGAGCGAGTAGTCGAGCTGGACCGTGCTCAGCTGCCACTGCCGGCGTAAGGCGTCCTGCATGAAGAAGTCGATCTTCGGCCCGTAGAAGGCGCCCTCGCCAGCGACCGCTTCGTAGTCGAGCCCTTTCGACTCGATGGCCGCCCTCAACGCGGCCTCGGCGCGGTCCCACATCTCGTCGGTACCGACGCGCTTTTCGGGACGGAGCGACAGCATGACGTGCACGTCGTCGAAGCCGAGGATCGTGAACGTCTCGTGTACCATGTCGATGAAGGCCGTGACCTCGCTCTGCACCTGGTCGGGCCGGCAGAAGATATGGGCGTCGTCCTGGGCGAAAGTGCGGACCCGCGTCAGGCCGTGGGTGACGCCCGACCGCTCGTACCGGTGGAGCCGCCCGAAATCGGCAAACCGCACCGGCAGGTCGCGGTAGGAGTGGAGTGTCGAGCCGTACATCAGCGCGTGGCTGGGGCAGTTCATCGGCTTCACGCCGAACTCGCGGTCGTCGATCTCGACGAAGAACATGTTCTCCTTGTAGTTCTCGTAGTGGCCCGAGCGATGCCACAGGCTCGACTCGAAGATCTGCGGCGTCATGACCTCTTGGTAGCCGTAGCGTTGGTACAGCCCCCGGATGTAGTCGATGAGCAAGTTGTAGAGGACGGTCCCCTTCGGCAGGAAGAAGGGGCTCGCCGGCGCGGCGGCGTCGAACATGAACAGCTCGAGCTCGCGCCCCAGCTTCCGGTGGTCGCGCTTGGCGGCCTCCTCCAGCATCCGGAGGTGCTGCTGCAGGGCGTCCTTCGACTCGAACGCCGTGCCGTAGATGCGCTGGAGCATGGGGTTGCGCTCGTCGCCGCGCCAGTAGGCGCCGGCCACGTTGAGCAGCTTCACGGCCTTGATGGCGCCGGCGCGCTCGACGTGCGGCCCCTCGCACAGGTCGGTGAAGCCGCCGTGGGAGTAGGTGGTGATCGCTTCGCCCTCGGGGATATCGTCGATGTTCTCCAGCTTGTACCGGTTCTCGGCGAAGCGCCGCCGGGCGTCCTCTCGCGAAATCTCGTCGCGCACGAAGGGGTCGTTGGCGCCGATGATCTTCCGCATCCGCCGCTCGACCTCCTTCAGGTCCTCCGGCGTGATGTGGTGATCGAGGTCGATGTCGTAGTAGAAGCCGTCGTCCGTCGGGGGCCCGATGGTCAGTTTCGCCTCGGGCCAGATCGAGGTGATGGCGTCGGCCATCACGTGCGCGGCGGAGTGGCGGATGCGGTAGCGTTGCTCGGCGACCGCGGCCTGATCGGCGGCGTCGGTGCTCACGGTGGGACCCTCCGGCCTTCTAGTATACGC
>DAOUKZ010000055.1:0-7159 GCA_034420775.1 Dehalococcoidia bacterium | reverse complement strand
CTCTCAGTCTCCCCCACAAGGGGGGAGAGGTTTAAGGTGCTCCCCCTGCGGGGGAGGTTTACGGTGATACCCCGCCCCGGAGAAAGAGGGGGAACGGGCGAGTCGCGACTCGCCCCTACAGAGGAGCGGTGGCAGGGTTGGACGGGGGCCGGAGGGGACGGGCGCCCACAAGAGGCGCCCCTACAGGAGAGCGGTGAGGCGGACGAGGGGGATTTCGCGGTCGGTGCGGGTCTGGTAGTCGGCGTACCAGGGGGACTCGGCGGTGAGGCGGACCCAGGCTTCGGCGCGCTCGTCGCCGGTGAGGGTCGTGGCCTTGGCCTGGTAGACGCGCGGCCCCGCTTGAACTCGGACCTCCGGGTTGGCCTGCATGTTCAGGTACCACGACGGATGGTCCTTGGCGCCGGCGAAGGAGCCGACGACGAGGCAGTCGTCGCCGTAGGGTATCGCGGGGAGGCAGATGCTGTGCCGCTTGCCGGAACGGCGTCCCGTGGTGTGGATGATGATGCCGGGGTAGGGGCCGAGGTCGCCGCCGATTTCGCCGGCGGTCCACTGGTAGAGCAGGACGTGGCGGCGGGAGATCCAGGGGATCTGCCAGCGCGGGGGCTCCTCGAAGGCGTGGGGATGGTCGGCGGGGGTCTCGCTCATGTTGCGTCCTACGAGACGGCGGCGGCTTCCTTCTTCGCCGCCTCCTTGAAGTGCGGGATCACGTACTTACCGAACAGGCGGATGGAGTTCATGATCTTGTCGTGGGGCACGTTGCCGACTTGGAAGAACATCATGGCTTGGTCGACGCCGGAGTCCTTGTACATCTGGATGGTGTTGATGCAGGTGTCGGGGTTGCCCATGCAGAACGAGCCGTTGTCGATCAGGTCGTTGTAGTTCAGATCGGCCTGTTTGTGCAGCAGCTGCGTGTCGGCCTGGGTGACGTTGAGGGCGTGGTAGGCGTAGCTCGCGGGCACGGCCTTGTCGCGTTTCTGCCACGCGGGGTCGTAGATCTTGCGGATGGTGTCGAAGTACCAGGCGCCCTGCGGCCCGGCGAGCTCGCGCGCGGCGAGGTCGTTCTCGTCGCAGGCCGCGACGGTGAAAGCGGCGACCTGATCGTTCTTGACCTTGCCGACCTGCTCGGTGGGGTTCGCGACCGCCTCGCGGTAGGACTGGATGCGCTCCTTCAGCTCGCCGGGGCGGCCGATGGTGAAGCAGAGGGCGCCAATGCCCTTGTTGCCCGCGATGGGGAAGGTCGCGGGCTGCTGGCAGGCGACCCAGATCGGCGGGTGCGGCTTCTGCAGCGGCTTGGGCAGGGCGTTGCGCTCCTCGATCTCCCAGAAGCGGCCCTTGTGGCTGAACCAACCGTCCTCCCACATCCTGGGGATGATCTCGACGGCCTCCTCCCATTCCTCGCGGGTGACCTCGAGGTCCACGCCGAACGGCTCGATCTGGAAGGGGTTGGAGCCGCGGCCGGTGCCGAACTCGGCGCGCCCGTCGGACATGATGTCGAGGGTGGCGATGCGCTCCGCCACGCGGATGGGGTGGTTGATCGTGCCCTCCAGGAGCACGACGCCGTGTCCGAGGCGGATCTTGCTGGTGCGGGCGGCGAGGTAGCCGAGCCAGACCTCGGGGCCCGAGGAGTGGGCGAACTCCTCGAGGAAGTGGTGCTCGACGATCCAGACGTAGTCGAAGCCCATCTGCTCGGCGAAGACGACTTGGTCCGCCGCCTGGTGGAAGACGTCGTACTCGGACTTCGGCGTCCAGGGCTTGGGGACTTCGAGCTCGTAGAGCAGGCCGAAGTTCATCTCGCTTCCTCCGTGACTTTCGCGCGCGCCGCCTTGCGCAGCCGTTCGACCACGAGGCCGAAGTCGGAGACGCCCCACTGCTCGATGATGAGGCCGTCCTCGATGCGCACCGTCTCCATCAGGTTCCAACTCACCGCCTCGCCAGTCGGCGGGATGCCCAGGAGCTCGCCGGTGTGAGTGCCGGAGGCCTTGAGCCGGATCACGACCTTGTCGTCCTCGGCGATGACGTCGAGTACCTCGTCCTTCCAGTCGGGGAAGGCCGTCTTCCAGGTGCGGATGAGGTGCTTCATGGCGTCGCCGCCGGCATCCCCCTTGCCGAGGCCGTGGGCGACGAAGCGGGGATGTTGGCGCTTGTCCAGGTAGTCGAGGTCGCCCCTGTTGACGACGTGCTCGACTTGTTCGAGGACGAGCGCCTTGTTCTTGGCGAGTCGCGCCTTGTATTCTGCGAGCGTCGCTTCTTCAGAGGGCATGGTGACGGCTCCGGGGCGGGTCGAGCGCCATCCTACGCGATACGGCGCGGGGCCACAACAGAGCCCGCGGCGGCAGGGAGGTCGGAGTGAAGAACGGCTATCCGGTGATGGACGCCGACATCCACGTGATGGAGCCGGCGGACCTCTATCAGAGGTTCATGGACCCCAAGTGGGGCGACCGCATCCCCAGGGGCAGCGGCGAGCGCGTTTCGACGGGGATGTACGTCTACACCGACGCCGGTGGGACGATGGTGCGCACGCCGCCGCCCGAGGCGAACACGGGGCGGATGACTTACCTCGGCGCACGGTCCTACGAGCCGGACCCCCGTTTCGCCGACGCGCAGGCCCGCGATTACGACCCAAGCTGCATGATCGAGGCGTTCGACGTCGAAGGGATCGATCTCGGCGTCATCTTCCGCACCAACCCATTGTTTGCCGACGAAAGCCAGGAGCCGGAGTACGCCTTCGCCATCGCCCGAGCGTGGAACGACTACGCCGCCGACTACGCGAGTTACGCCCCCGACCGCATCAAGGTGGCGGGGCAGATCCCACTTCACGACCCGGAGATGGCCGCTGAGGAGGCGCGGCGCTGCGCCGGCGAGCTGGGCCACGTCGGACTCTGCATCCTGCCCGAGCCGATCAACGGCCGCGCCATCTTCCACCAGGACTTCGACGTGCTGTGGGACACCATTCAGGAGACGGGCGCGCCGGTCTGCTTCCACGCGACGAGCTCGCCGAACCAGCCGGCGGTGGGGAACCGCTTCATCCACCCCCACGGCGGGGGTCTCGAAGGAACGATGGCCCAGCCCATCGAGAACCAGTTGGCGGTGGCGAGCATCATCTACACCGGCGTCCTGGAACGCTTCCCCGATCTGCGGGTCGCTTTCCTGGAAGGGAACTGCGCGTGGCTGCCCTGGCTGCTCTACCGGCTCGACGAGCGCTACGGTTTGGTCAAGGCGGCGGGGGCCAGGTATGCGGGGCCAAGGGTCCACGCGACGCTGAGCCTGAAGCCCAGCGAGTACTTCGCCCGGCAGTGCTTCATCTCCATGGATGCCGACGAGTACCTCGGCGCCGACGTGATCGGCCGGCTCGGTGACGACCTGCTGCTGTTCTCCAGCGATTGGCCACACGGCGACGCTCCCTATCCCCACGCCACGGAAAAGGTGCTTGCGATGGAGGGGGTCAGCGACGCCTCGAAGCGGAAGATCATGTGGGACAATCCCCGCCGCCTTTACGGGATGGCCTAGCGATGCTGAAACAGTACGTGGTTGACGAGAACATGGGGACGCGCCGGACGCTCGTGCGGGAGACGGGCCGCGAGCTGAAGGTGCGCATTCTGCTCGACGGGCTCGACGGCGGGCCCGAGGCGACGCATTCGCACCAGCCCGGCTCCAAGGTGCGGCCGCACTATCACCTGGGGGCGCAGTTCCAGTTGGTCGTGCGAGGTAAGGCGACCTATCCGACGTTCGATGTCGAGGCCATCGGCGTGCACTACACCGACCATAACACGCCGTACGGGCCGTTCGAGACGACCGAGGACTACGAGATGTTCGTGCTCCACGCGAAGCCGGCGGGCCAGTTGTACATGGACACGCCCGAGAACCGAGCCAAGGCGAACTCCGCGGGGCGGGAGATCGCGCGGTCGGCGGGCGGCGTCGGGTGGGCCGGCGTGGGGCTTCTCGGGTTGATCGGGGTGAAGACGAAGGTGCTGATTGGCGAGCCGACTGGGCTGCGAGCCGAAGTGATCGAGGCGCCCGCCGGCGCGGAGGTGCCCTTCGACGCGGCGGAGTTCGGGCGCTACGAGATCGTGGCGGCGGGAAGCGCGATCGTCGATGGGACGACTCTCACGCCATCCAACCTGCGCTACTCCGAGGGCACCGAGCCCGCTTCGGCCATCGAGGCCGGCCCCGACGGGCTGACGCTGGTGATGCTCCAGTTCGACGAGGACGCGTTGAAGAGCTACGGCGGGAGCATCACCGACCGCCTGTTGGAGATCGAGGCGGAGGTTCCGGGCTAGCGCCCCTTCCAGTTGGGGCGGCGCTTTTCGGCGAAGGCGCGGGGGCCTTCCTTGGCGTCCTCGGTGTTGGCGAGGCCGCGCACCAGGGGTTCGGCATAGGCGAAGGCCTCCGCCAGCGGCAGGTGCCGCGACTCCATGACGACCTGCTTGATCGCCTTGATGGCCAGCGGCGCGCAGCTCAGGACGCCGTCGGCGACGGCGTTCGCCTCGTCGTCCAGCTTCTCCGGCTCGGCGAGGCGCTGGACGAGGCCGATGGCGTAGGCGCGCTCGCCGTCGATGCGGCTCCCGGTGAACTGCATGTGGAGCGCCTCGCCCAGTGGGATCATGCGGTTGAGCATGTGGAGGCCGTAGCTGCCGGGCACGTTCCACCGCGCCTCGGGCAGGCCGAACTGCGCCCGGGCCGTGGCGACGCGGATGTCGCACTGGAGCGCCAACTCCAGGCCGCCGCCGATGCAGTAGCCGTCGATGGCGGCGATGAGGGGCTTGTCGGGAATGATCGGTATCGGCGGGGTGCGCGTCACCGGCTCAGCTCGCGGCTCGGCGCGCTTGGCGGCGAGCTGCTTGAGGTCCATACCGACACAGAAGGCGCGTTCGCCGGCCCCGCGCACGATGCCGACCAGAGGCTCGGGGTCGTCGTTGAAGGCGATCATGACCTCGCGCCAACGCTTCATCATGCCGAAGGTGAGGGCGTTGAGCGACTCGGGGCGGTTGAGCGTGATGCGGGCCACGCGCCCGTCGACTTCGTAGAGCAGCTCTTCTTCCACCATAGACGGCCCCCTTGCCCGCGCTTGGCGTGCGATTAGCCGCGGCCCTCGACGCGCGCCCTCAGATAAGGCGCATACCACTCGACCTCTTTGCGGCCGCGCCGCACAGACGTAGGATACACACAAGACACTGGGCCCGTGCGCCGCCGAATCCCCAAGGGAAACGTCATGTCGATCAGGTTGCGCCTCTGCTTGCTGGTGAGTATCGCCGGCCTGCTTGCCGCCGGGTGCGGCGATTCCTCAGAGAACCGGCGCGGCGGCGTCTCGATGAAGATTGGCCTGCTGCTGAACTTCACCGGCTCGCCGGAGGCCTCGGAGGACAGGAAACGAGCCTTCGATCTGGCGATCCTGCACGTCAACGAAGGCGGCGGCGTACTTGGGATTCCCGTGGAGGGCGTCTCCGCGGACGCCACGGGAGATCCGTCCGTTGCGGTCGAGACGGCGCGGCGTCTGATCGAGACGGAGGGCGTTGCCGCGATCGTGGGTCCGAACGCCAGCGCGGCTGCCCTGCCTATCGCGCGGTCGGTGTCGGGAACGATCGGCATTCCCACCATCAGCCCCTCGGCTACTTCTCCCGAATTGACGCATGTGGATGACAACGACTACTTCTTCCGGACGGCCCTATCCGATTCCGTCCAGGGGCCGGTACTCGCGCGCGTGACCCAAGGGCTCGGCTTCGACAACGTCGGCGTGATCTACGAGGACGACGCCTACGGGCGTGGACTGGCGGATAGCTTCGCGGCGTCGTGGCGTGGGACGCTTCGGCTCGTTCCCGTCGATGCCGGCCAGGCGAGCTACCTTGCCGACCTGAAGCGGAGCGCGGATGCGGAGGCCGAGGCGTTGGTGGTGATCGCCTCCGGGAGGCCGGCGCTGTCCATGGTGCGCGAAGCCCTCGATGAAGGCGTGTACGGCCAGTTCGTCTTCGCGGACGCAGCCAAGAGGCTGCGCCTCGTGCAAGAGATCGGCGGGGCGCGGCTAGGCGGTATGCATGGAACCGGGGCGGCTTCCGCCCCCGACAACGCCGCGACCGCCGATTGGGAGGCCGCCTTCGTTGCCGAATACGGGGAGCTGCCCGTTCTCGCCTACGTCAAAGAGACCTACGACGCCACGGTTGCCCTCGCACTGGCGGCCCAGGCCGCGGGAAGTCTCGACGGCGCCGCAATCCGTGATCATCTGCGGGTGATCGCGGGGCCGCCGGGCCGGGACGTTCCGGGTACGCCCAAAGGCGTCGCCGACGCTCTCGCCCTGCTTGCCCAAGGCCATGACATCGACTACGAGGGCGCCGCCAACACGCTGGATTGGGACGAGAATGGCGACCTCCGCCGAGGGCACATCGGGACGTGGCGCTTCACGGCCGACGGGCGCATCGAAGAACTTGACATAGTGTTCTACGAGGGCTAGCGCTTTGCGGGAGAGAGGTTGGGGGAGGGAGCGCGGTCGAGGAACGTTCTCGGACGAACGGCCCCAACCCTCGGGTTTAGGCGCGTGCCGGTTGCTTGCTCTCCGCTAGGACGCGGGCGGCCTCGGCCTCGACACGCGTCCCCTCGAAGAAGGCCGGATTGACCTCGCCCCAGAACCGCACCGGGTTCACGAACGAGAAGTCACGGAAGTCGTCCTCGGTGAGCAGGCCCTTCTCGACGGCCTCGTAGGCTTCGGCGAGGACCTCGCGCATGTCGGGGACGTCCCAGTGGCCGAAGTCGGAGCTGAACATGGCGCCGAGGCGCGCGCCGAAGGGGTTGACCTTTTCGTTGAAGGCCCACGTGGTCAGCGGGTCGTCGGCTTCGCAGCCGAAGAAGAAGTTGGGAACGAAGAGGTCGCGGATGTCCTCGGGCTTCTCGATGCCGCAGGCGGCGAGGTCGTCGAGCTCGTCGGGACGCGGCTCCGGCTCGCGGAAGAAGGTATCGATGCGGTCGGCCGCGCGCTTGGCGCGATCGTCGCCGTAGGCTTCGAGGTACCGGTTGAAACCGACGTGGTCGCGGGCGGCGGGGTCGAGGTGTTCCAGCAGGTGCTGCTCGTTGCGCTTCTCCCAGTGGCCGATGAGGTCGGCGTAGAGGGCGCAGGCCCAGGCGGCGCCGCCTTCCAGGAAGCCGAAGTTGAGTCCGGGGAAGCGCTTGGTGA
>DAOUKZ010000054.1:0-2372 GCA_034420775.1 Dehalococcoidia bacterium | reverse complement strand
ACCGTCTGGGACGGCGCATCCCGACCGTCATCGGAGGGATCATCGCCACACTGGGCCCGCTCGAGCTGATGCTGTTCGGCCTCGACTCAGGCTACGCCGTCTATGGGGTGGGGTTGGCCCTGGTCGGCGTTGGCTTCGGGCTGATGCAAGCCTCGATGCAGAGCGCCGTCGTCGAGTCGGCGCCGCCGGGGTTGGCGGCCAGCGCGGGCGGCCTCTACCAGCTCACGCGGCAGCTAGGGAGCGTCGTGGGAGCGGCGCTCTTCGCCGCCATCGTCGGCAGCACCACGGCCGGCTCGGACACCGGCGACTACCGCACGCTCTACGCCGTCCTCGCCGGCGCGGGAGCGGCGGGCGTCCTCTTCTCGTTCGCCATCCACACCTGGCCGCCGAAGGCGCCGTCGGCGGCGTCCCGCCCGCCGTAGGCGAGGGACTCCCCCATCGTCGGCTACAATCGGTACAATCGCGGGCGAGACGCCCGGCGAAGGAGGCCCGATGGGTTACGAAACGCTGCTCTACGACGTCAACAACAAGGTCGCCACGATCACGCTGAACCGGCCCGACAAGCTCAACGCGATCAACTACACGATGGTCCGCGAGATCACCGAGGCGGCCTTCGAAGCGGAAAACGACCCCAACGTGTGGACGGTCGTGGTGACCGGCAAGGGCCGCGCCCTGTGCGCGGGCGCCGACGTCGGGCAGATGCCCTCGAATGCCCAGGGCACCAACGCCGAGGCCATCTGGGGAGAGTCGTACCTGAACTCAATGAAGCAGTGGGACGCGCCGCAGGAGGCGACCCTGCCCTACATGCAGATGACGAAGCCGATCCTTTGCGCGGTCAACGGCATCTGCGCCGGCGCCGGCCTCGACCTCATCACCACCACCGACCTCGCCATCGCGTCGGAGGAGGCAACCTTCTTCGACCCGCACGTCAGCATCGGCATCGTCTCGGGCCGCGAGATGGTGCGCCTGGCGCGCGTCATTCCTCTGAATATCGCGATGCGCGTCGCCCTCATGGGCAAGCACGAGCGCATGACGGCGCAGCGCGCCTACGAGATCGGCCTCATCAGCGAAGTCGTCCCCGCCGACAAGCTCATGGACCGCATCTACGAGATCGCCGCCGTCATCAACAGCAACGCCCCGCTCGCCGTCCGCGGCACCCGCATGGGGATCCGCAAGAGCCTGTCGATGTCCACCTACGAGGCCGAGCTCCTCGCCGAGAGCTACCGCCTGCGCGTCGCCCTCTCGCAAGACTCCCTCGAAGGCCCCCTCTCCTTCCTCGAACGCCGCGACCCCGACTGGAAGGCCCACTAAGCCTCTCCCCCTTGGCCGCCCCGTATACCTCCCTCCTACTTGGCCCCCCCTCAAACCTCCCTCCCACTTTGGGAGGGACTGAGGGAGGGCACTGAAGGGCGGAGCGGTCCCACCTCTTCTCCCCATGGGGAGAAGATTGAGATGAGGGGCCCCCTCACAACCACCACCGGCCATCGACGTGCGCCCCTCCCCTGTAGGGGCGAGTCGCGACTCGCCCGTTCCCCCACAGCAGCAATGGCACGTGCAGGCGCGGCACCTGCAGAAGTATCACCCAGCCAGCAGCCGGCCGGCGCGCTCGACAGCCCGCACGTCATAGGGGTGCGGCACGAGCAGGATAACCCGCCCCGTGCCCGTCTCCTCCAACGCCCGGCGGCGAGGGTTGGCCGCATCCAAGTAGGCCGGGTCGAGGCCAGCAAAGGCCGTGAGCAGGAAGCCGTCGGTGCCATGGCCTGACCGCCCATACTCGGCGCGGGCGAGCGCGGCGAGTTCGGCAAACCTGGGATGCCCCGCCGGAGTATTGAAGCCGTCGCCAAAGCGCCCCGCGATCCGCGCCATTCGTCCGCCGAACCCACCAACGACGATCGGGGGCGGGACCTCCGGCCGCGGGTACCCGCGCGGCGACCGCAACGTGAAGTGCTCCCCCTCGAAGGCGGAGGCGTCGCCGGCCCAGAGCCGCCGCAGCACCTGGGCCGCTTCGCCGGTGCGGGCGGCGCGCTCCTTGTCGGGCGCGACCTCCATGCCCAGCATCTGTTGCTCAGGAGCATAGGGCAGGTCCGTTCCTCCGCCCGCGCCGATGCCAAGAATGAGCCGGTTGCCGGAGATTTCCTGGATGGTCGCTGCGATATTGGCCACCACCCCCGGATGGCGAAGGCCGGTATTCAGCACGAGCGAACCCAGCGCGATTCGAGGGACGGCCTCCGCAAGCGCCGCCAGGGTCGTCAAGCACTCGGGGACGCGCCCCGTGCCGGCGTCGGCGTCGCGGAGGTGGTCCCACGTCCACACGCCGTCGAAGCCCGCCGCCTCCGCGGCGAGCGCCGCGTCACGCATCTCAGGGTAGGTCG
>DAOUKZ010000053.1:0-19398 GCA_034420775.1 Dehalococcoidia bacterium | reverse complement strand
AGTGAGGGTCGCGGGCTACGTTGGGGTTGGCGCACCCCCTCCGCCCCCCGCCCTCACCCCAACCCTCTCCCAGCGCGGGAGAGGGGGCGGACCGCCCCGCTCCACCGGTTTTCAGCGCGCCGGGGTGACTGCCCTCCCTCAGTCCCTCCCATAAAGGGAGGGAGGCTTAAGGAGAATCGCGGCATTTTCGCTTGACAGTTGGGTGGGTTGTGACATACTGAAGTCCCGTTCCTGGTGGCTTCGATTCCTGCCCGTACGCTTGCGATGGCGCAGTTAAGGAACACGTGCTCGAAGGCCTAAAGGAGAGTTGCGGCGTCTTTGGCGTCTACGCCCCCGGCGAAGACGTATCCCGCATCACCTTCTTCGGGATCTACGCTCTCCAGCACCGAGGCCAGGAGAGCGCGGGCATCGCCACCGGCGACGGCTCCCGTCTTCACCTGCACACCAGCATGGGGCTGGTGAACCAGGCCTTCGACGAACACGACCTCGAACGGCTCACCGGCCACCTCGCGATCGGGCACACCCGCTACTCGACGACCGGCTCGAGCCGGGAGCACAACGCGCAGCCCCTGTTGGTCAAGGGGCCGTGGGGGCCGCTGGCGCTGGCGCACAACGGCAACGTGGTCAACGCCCTAGAGCTGCGGCGCGGACTCGAGAAGGAAGGGATCGTCTTCCAGACGGCGACCGACTCCGAGGTCATCGCCTGGCTGATCGCGACGGCGCCCGGCAACGATTGGCAGGAGCGCGTCCGCTACGCCATGGGCCGGCTTCGCGGGGCGTACAGCCTCACCATCGCCACTCCCGACGCCTTGATCGCCTGCCGCGACCCCTTGGGCGTGCGGCCCCTCTGCTTCGGCCGGTACAACGACGGCTGGGTCGTCGCGTCCGAGACGTGCGCGCTCGACCACCTGGGCGCCCAGTTGGAGCGGGAGATCCATCCCGGCGAGGCGCTGGTCATCGACGAGAACGGGCTTCATCTGTGGCAGGCGGCCGAGAGCAAGAAGCGCGCCTCCTGCGTGTTCGAGAACATCTACTTCTCCCGGCCCGACAGCATGGCGGGCGAAGCGCTGATCTACCAGGAGCGGGAGGCGATGGGGGCGCAGCTCGCCAGGGAGCATCCGGTCGAGGCCGACCTGGTGACCGGCGTCCCCGACTCCGCCACCGCCGCCGGCCTCGGCTACGCCCGCGAGTCGGGCATCCCCTACAGCGACATCCTGGTCAAGAACCGGTACGTGGGGCGGACGTTCATCCAGCCCGACCAAGGGCTGCGCGACCGCGGCGTCGCGCTCAAGTTCAACCCCCTGCCGGAGGTCGTCCGCGACAAGCGCGTCGTCCTCGTCGACGACAGCATCGTGCGCGGGACGACGACGCCCCACGTGGTGAACCTGGTCAGGCGCTCCGGCGCGGCCGAGGTGCACGTGCGGGTCTGCGCCCCACCGATCCGCTGGCCGTGCCACTTCGGGGTCGACATGGCGACCCGGAGCGAGCTGATCGCGGCCAAGACCTCGGTCGAGCAGATACGCCGCCTCATCGGCGCCGACTCGCTGGGCTACCTCAGCGTCGAGGGGCTCTCCAAGGTCGTCGAAGGCGAGGGCGCGACGTCCAATGGCTCGAATGGGTCGCGCTTCTGCAAGGCCTGCTTCACCGGCCGGTACCCCATTCCCGTCCAGCTTGAGCTCGACAAGTTCGCGCTGGAAACGGTGTAGCCGACGATGGGGAAGGGGTCCGGGAGCAGCGCCGGCGCGCTGACCTACGCCGACGCCGGGGTCGACATCGACGCCGGCGAACGGGCCGCCGCACTCATCAAGCCCCTCGCCGCCTCGACGCGCCGCCCTGAGGTGGTCGGCGGCGTCGGTTTCTTCGGCGGCCTCTTCCAGCTTGGCGGCTACGCCAACCCCGTGCTCGTCTCCAGCACCGACTCCGTGGGCACCAAGGTGTTGCTCGCGATTCAGATGGGCCGCTTCGACACCATCGGCGTCGACCTGGTCAACCACTGCGTCAACGATATCTTCGTCGGCGGCGCCGAGCCGCTCTTCTTCCTCGACTACATCGGCATCGGCAAGCTCGACCCCGAGCAGGTCGAGCGCGTGGTCATGGGCGTGGCTTCGGCATGCCGCGACAACAACTGCGCCCTGGTCGGCGGCGAGACGGCCGAGCTGCCCAGCCTTTACAAGCGCGGCGACTTCGATCTCGTCGGCTTCATCGTCGGCGCCGTCGAGCGCGACGGCGTCATCGACGGCAGCGCCATTCGACCCGGCGATGCGATCTTGGGCCTGCCGTCCAGCGGCCTGCACACCAACGGCTACACGCTGGCGCGGCGGGCGCTGGGAACCGACGACGACCCGGCACGGCTCGACGAGCGCCACGACGCGCTCGGCGGCACGCTGGGCGAGGCACTGCTCGAACCGCACCGCTCCTATCTGAAGCCGTTGCAGCCCGCGTTGGAGTGGATTCGAGGCATGGCCCACATCACCGGCGGCGGTCTGCCCGGCAACGTGCCGCGCGTCCTCCCCGATGGCGTCGCCGCGCGGTTCGACCGGTCGGCGTGGGAGGTCCCCGCGATCTTTCGCATGATCCAGCGGGCGGGCGACGTCGCCGACGAGGAGATGTGGCGCGCCTTCAACATGGGGATCGGGATGACGGTCTTCACCGCGCCGGAGCACGTGGGCGCGGTCATGGAGCATGCGCCTGAGGCCATCCCTATTGGCGAAGTCGTCGAGCAGGGCGACGGCGAACGGGTGTTGTTGGAGTAGGGCGAGGCGGGGTGGCCCCCGACCCCCGGGCAACCACAAGGGTTGCCCCTACATTGAGAAACAGGAGCGTGGTGTGAAGGCGATTGTCGGAGTTTGGGACGACCGTGGACTTTCCGTTTTCCTCGACCGGCTGCAGACGGTCGGCGGGTTCGACGTCGTTCCCGCGGGACGGGCGGTCGGCGTCAAGGAAATCGAAGGCTCCGGGCTCGTGGTGATGAACCTGCGACCGTTTACCGGCGCGGTCGAGGACATCGACATCAGCGGCACCGCGCTCCTGCGCGCCGCGGCGAAGCGCTTCGCCGCCGTGGCCGTGGTCGTCGACCCCGACGACTATCCGTGGGTCGCGACCGCGCTGACCGGCGGCGGGCTTTCGCTCGACCAGCGCCGCATGCTGGCGCACAAGGCCTTCCAGCACGTATCGTCCTACGACGCGTCGGTGGCGGCCTCGCTGCGCGGTGAAGAAGACCCCTCCGACCCCACGCTGGGGCCCGACCTCGTCATCGGCCTGCGGCGGCTGCAGAGCCTGCGCTACGGGGAGAACCCGCATCAGAAGTCGGCGTTTTACCAGGAGCTGCCAGCGCGCGCCGGCGTGATCGCCTCGGCGAAGCAGCTCCACGGCAAGGAGCTTTCCCACAACAACATCATCGACGCCGACGCGGCGTGGTCCGTGGCCCGCGACTTCGAGGAGCAGACCTTCGCCATCGTCAAGCACACCAACCCCTGCGGTCTAGCCTCGCGCGGGAATCAGGCGGAGGCGTACCGGCTTGCCTTCGCCGGCGACCCCGTCTCCGCCTTCGGCGGCATCGTCGCCTGCAACCGCGAGCTGACGCTCGCCGCCGCTGAGGAGATGCGCAAGATCTTCTTCGAGATCGTCATCGCCCCGTCCTTCCAGACCGACGCGCTGGCGCTGCTGAAGAAGAAGCGCGACCTGCGCATCCTCGAAATCACCGGCGGCGCGGCCGGCCCGCCGCCGCTCGACTACCGCCACGTTTCGGGCGGCATGTTGGTGCAGACCGCGGACGAGCTCCCCGAGAACCCGAAGGCGTGGCGGGTCGTCACCGGACGCGCTCCCTCAACCGATGAGCTATCCGAGCTTGCCTTCGCTTGGAGGGCGGTGAAGCACGTGAAGTCCAACGCCATCGTCCTTACCAAGGAGCGGGCGCTGCGGGGCATGGGCGCGGGCCAGCCCAACCGGGTGACGAGCGTAGGCCTCGCCCTGCGAGCGGCGGGCGACGAGGCCAAGGGCTGCGTCCTAGCGTCGGATGCCTTCTTCCCCTTCGCCGACGGTGTCGAAGCCGCCGTCGAGGGCGGCGTCACCGCCATCGCGCAGCCGGGCGGCTCCATCCGCGACGAGGAGGTCATCGCCGCCGCCGACGCGGCGGGGCTGGCGATGGTGTTCACCGGCGCGCGGCATTTCAAGCACTAGGGGACGGTGGACGCCTCGACGAGCGGTTCGATGGCGCTGACGTCGGTCTTGGTGCGGGCCACGTCGAGGTCGTACATCCGCTGGAGGTTCAGCCAGTAGTCGGGCGTCATTCCCAGCGCCTGCCCGATACGAAGTGCGGTGTCGGCCGTGATGGACCTGCGGCAGTGGACGATGTCGTGAATACGTATCTGGGGCACGCCTATCGTCTTCGCGAGGCGGTATTGGGTGATGCCCAGCTCTTGCAACATCTCCGCCAGATGTTCTCCCGGATGGATGGGTTCCGCGGCGGTCATGGGATTGATGGCTCGCGCTTCAGATAACAGCGCGCTGCGGCGGCCGTTGCTCAAGGAGACTCTTGACGTGGTTCATGAGGAGTCCCAAGTGGTCCGAGGGCCGATCGCTTTTCTTGAAACGTTTGAGGACCGTGGGCTTGATCCGTTCCCAGACAATCGCCATCTCAGGGAACTTTACGAGAAAGACCTTCTCGAAGTCTTCTATCTCAAGCCCGACGACCTCTCCGTTCTCCGGGTCAAAGCGAATCCACGCGCAGCCGGCTACGTCGAGGGATACCGCGGCCCGCTTCGGAACTTCATGGACGAACAGCACATCTCGACCCCTATCGTAGGAATAGGAGAGGCCTGTGTACTCCTCCCTCCACCGAAGCGGTGGAAGGGAAGGAGACCGGTTGGGCTGATCACCTAGCGCCTTGACCATAGCAGTATGTCCCCATGCTTGATGTTGGCGGTCGCGTAGGAAGAGATAAGAGTACCTGCAGCCGCTTGCCCGGAGCGGCGATAGGCAACAACGACCAGCAAATAGTATTGTTGGAATGGCGGCGGAAGGACATGGGGCCGGTAGTAGAGCCTCCTGTCCGCAAAACGCCCGCTCTGGTAGACATAGAGAGGATCGTCGAGCACCGTGCAAACGGCGTCCTGGGCACCTCGCATCTCAGGGTGTTTGTCAACAACGTGCTGTTCCCACGTCTCTCTGTCGCACCTAACCGTGTAGCCGTCTCGATCCGTGCACCGAAATGCCGTTGGCATCGGCAGTGCTAACTTACTGACGCCACTCTAGCAGATGCTTCCTCAAAGAGCCCCGACCTACAAGCCCTTGGCGGCGATGAATGAGGTGAGGTCGGCGAGGCGGTTGCTGTAGCCCCACTCGTTGTCGTACCAGCCGAGGACCTTGACCATGTCGCCCTCCATGACCATGGTGGAAAGCGAGTCGAAGATGCAGCTGTGGGAGTTCTCCTTGAAGTCGGAGCTGACGAGGGGCTCGTCGCAGTACTGCACGATGCCCTTGAGGGCGCCGTCCGCGGCCTGCCGGAAGATGTCGTTGACTTCGTCGACGGTGGTCGAGCGGCCGGTCTTCACGACGAGGTCGATCAGGGAGACCGTCGAGGTGGGGACGCGGAAGGCCATGCCGTGCAGCTTGCCGTTGAGCTGGGGCAGGACGAGGCCGACCGCCTTGGCGGCGCCGGTGGAGGTGGGGATGATGTTCATGGCGGCGGCGCGGGCGCGGCGGAGGTCGTCGTGGACGACGTCGAGGATCGACTGGTCGTTAGTGTAGGCGTGCACCGTCGACATGAGGCCGTGCTCGATGCCCAGGCTGTCGTCGAGCACCTTTGCCAAGGGCGCCACGCAGTTCGTGGTGCAGGAGGCGTTGGAGATCACCTTGTGCTTGGCGGGGTCGTAGGACGATTCGTTGACGCCGAGGACGAAGGTGCCGTCCTCGCCCTTAGCCGGGGCGGAGATGATCACCTTCTTGGCGCCGCCGTTGGTGTGGGCGGCGGCCTTCGACGCGTCGGTGAAGAAGCCGGTGGACTCGATGACCACGTCGACGCCTTCGCCGCCCCAGGGGATCTTGCCGGGGTCGCGCTCGCTGAAGACGCGGATGGGGCGCTCGTTGACGAGGAGGTGGCCGTCCTGCACGTCGACCGTGCCGGGGAAGGGGCCGTAGTTGGTGTCGTACTTGAGGAGGTGGGCGTTGGTCGCGCCGTCGGTCAGGTCGTTGAGGGCGACGACCTCGAGCTTGTCTTGATGGTTGGCGTGCATGGCGCGGAAGACGTTCCTGCCGATGCGTCCGAACCCGTTGATCCCCACTTTTGTCGTCATGTTTCCTCCAAGTCTTCCGAGGCCGCGCCGCCGGCCGATTCCGGCTTGCCTAACGGGGTTCTAACTCTATCATAGTGGGGGCGCTTTTCCGGCCCGCGCCCGCCTTTTTCTCACCCCGGAAAGGACCGTTCATGGCTACCAACCTTGCCGACGAGGCCGCCGCGCTCGCGCCGCAGATCGTGGCCCTGCGCCGCGACTTCCACGCGCACCCCGAGCTCGCCTTCAAGGAGACGCGCACGGCGGGCATCATCGCGGAGCGGCTTGAGGCGTTGGGCCTTGAGGTATGGACCGGCGTGGGGCAGACGGGCGTGGTCGGGCTGCTGCGCGGCGGGCGGCCTGGGAAGACCGTCGCCCTGCGGGCCGACATCGACGCGCTGCCGATCGAGGAGGCGAACGACGTCGGCTACCGCTCGGTCAACCCGGGCGCGATGCATGCCTGAGGGCACGACGGCCACACCGCGGCGGTCCTGGCCGCGGCCGAGATGCTCGCCCGCCGGCGCGGCGATCTGGCGGGGAACGTCAAGTTCATCTTCCAGCCCGCCGAGGAGATGGCGGCCGGCGCGCCGGCGATGATCGAGGATGGTGTCCTCGAAGACCCGGCGGTGGACGCCATCTTTGCCTTCCACCTGTGGAACTTCCTGCCGACGGGGGCCGTCGGGCTGCGCGCGGGGCCGATCTGGGCCTCCGTCGACCGGCTGCGGATCAAGATCGCGGGCCGCGGCGGCCATGCCGCGACGCCCCATCAGACCATCGACCCCATCCCCACCGCCTCCCAGGTCGTCCTCGCGCTGCAGACGCTGGTGAGCCGCGAGTCGCGCCTCGGCAGCCCCGTCGTCCTGAGCATCACCTCGCTCCAGGCGGGCACGACGTGGAACGTCATCCCCGGCGAGGCGGTGTTGCAGGGCACCCTGCGCACCTTCGACCACGCGCAGCGCGACGCGCTCGTGGAGCGGGCCGAGGACGTGGTTCGGGGCGTCTGCCTCGCGTCGCGGGCCGACTATGAGTTCACCTCGGAGTACCTCGCGCCGCCGGTGGTGAACGACGAAGCGATGACCGAGCTGGTGCGCGGCGTGGCGGCACGCGAACTCGGGCCCGACAGCATCGCCTCGGTCGAGCAGGCCGCGCTCGGCGACGACATGGCCTTCTTCCTGGACCGCGTTCCCGGGTGCTACGTCATGATGGGGTCGCGCAACGAGGCCCGCGGCCTCACCCAAGGCCACCACAACGCCGCCTTCGACTTCGACGAGTCCGCCCTGCCCACGGCGGCCCATCTCCTTGCCGCCACGGCGCTCGACTACCTCGGCGCGCCGTAGTAAGAGAAGCCGCTCTGCCCAACCCGTTCAAGTCCAGCCCGCGCTCGTCCCGGTCTCGCCGGGGTGGGCGGCGACGGGCGGCGCCTCCCAAGCTCTACCGAGGCTGGATCATCGTCGCCGTCGGCTTCGTGGTGGCGTTCAGCTCGGGGCCGGGACAGTCGTTCGGGGTCTCGTCGTTCATCGACCCGATCATCGACGACACCGGTATCTCGCGGACGACCATCTCGGTGCTCTACGGCATCAGCACGGGCGTGAGCGCCCTCATGGCGGCCATGGTCAGCCGTCTCTCCGACCGGTACGGCCCGCGCCGCCTCCTGGCGCTGGTGGCCGCCGCTCTGGGGGCGGCCTGCTTCGGGATGGGGCTGTCGGGCGGGATCGTGGGTTTCTTCTTCGCCCTTGCCGCGCTGCGGGCGTTGGGGCAGGGGTCGATGTTCGTTAACTCGACGCTGCTGGTGGCGCAGTGGTTCGTGGCGAAGCGGGGCCGCGCCATCGCGCTGATGTCGTTGGGGTTCTCCGCCTCCAACGCGGTGGTGCCGGCGGTGTCGCGGCTGCTCATCGAAAGCGTCGGCTGGCGCGACACCTACTTCGTGCTCGGCGTCGCCGTGTGGATTCTCGTGATCCCCGCCACGCTGCTCCTCGTCCGCAACACGCCCGAGGAGGTCGGGCTTCACCCCGACGGCGCAAGCACTCCGCCCGCCGGAGAACCGACACCCGCCGAGCGCGACACGGGCCCCGACCGGCGCCCGGTCTTCACCTCGCCCACGTTCTGGCAGCTCGCCCTGCCCCTCGCCGTCCCCGCCTTCGTGATCACCGGGCTGGTCTTCCACCAGACCGCCATCTTCAAGGAGCGCGGCCTGAGCGAGGGCGTCGCCGCGGGCGTCTTCGTGGCCTTCGCTATCGCCTCGGCTTCGGGCTCGGCCATCGGCGGTCTGATGATCGAACGCATCGGCCCCCAGCGGATCTTCGCGCTGGGCATGACCGTGATGGCGGTCGCGGTGACGCTGGGCCTGTTCATGTCGTCGCCGGCGGCCGCGGCGGGCTATGCGGCGCTGCTGGGAGCGTCGGCCGGCATTTCGCAGATCGTCATGGGCGTGATGTGGGCCCATTTCTACGGACGACACCGGCTGGGCCGTATACAGGGGTCGGCGATGATGATCATGATCTCCGCGGCCGCGCTGGGCCCGCTCCCGCTCGCCGGCCTGC
This sequence comes from Dehalococcoidia bacterium, assembly GCA_034420775.1. Lineage (GTDB taxonomy): Bacteria > Chloroflexota > Dehalococcoidia > SHYB01 > SHYB01 > DAOUKH01. The sequence continues at coordinate 10,589 of DAOUKZ010000053.1, read as the reverse complement.
AAGCGGTGTTCGACAGCTTCCGCGTCGCGATCATCGTGATGGCGGCCCTGCCGGTGGCGGCGGTTACGGCGATTCTGTTGGCGCGTCCCAACCTCGCCGCCCTTGGGGAGGCGGCAGGGGATGGTGAGGAGTGAGCCTCTTGGGCCGCGGTCATCCGGACAGATGCCTGGGTGACGGCCGTTGGAGCTCCATCGGCATGGGCGCACCCTGCCCCACTCCCCGCCCTCACCCCAACCCTCTCCCAGCGGGAGAGGGGGAAGACCTCCCCGCACCGCCCGTTTTCCGGAGCACCGGTGGGTTGTGCAAAGGTCTCCGGGGGGAGAAGAGGGGACCGCCCCTCCCCGGCCCTCCCTCAGTCCCTCCCATAAAGGGAGGGAGGCTTAAGGTGCCCCCTTTGGGGGAGGGTTAGGGCGATGCCCCGCCACAGGGAAGGACGCGTCGCGACGCGCCCCGACGGGAGCGGTGGACGGATTTCGAATGGCGGTTGGTGGTTGTGAGGGAGTGGGCAACCACAAGGGTTGCTCCTACAGGGACGATCCCCTGCGGGGGTCACGGGTTACGCAAGGGTCTCCAGTGGGAGAGGGGGCAGGACCTCCCGGCCCCACACCTCCGGCGCGCCCGTTGGGCGCGTGCCCTCTTTCAGTTTCCCCCAAGAGGGGGAAAGGCCGGAGGTGAGGGGTGACGCGCCGGGCGAAAGGGGGTACCGTGGCCCCGACCTTCTCGGGAGGGAACGCCATGCTCGACGCCCAGGAAGTTGCCGACCGTGTCGAGATCAGCGGGCTGCTGACCCGCTACTCGACGGCTATCGACTCGAAGCAATTCGACCTGCTGGACGACGTCTTCACTGAGGACGCCATGATCGACTACAGCTCCTCCATGCCCGACGTGCGGGGGACGCGGGCCGAGATGAAGCAGTGGCTCTCCGACGTGCTCGCCTTCTTTCCCATGACGCAGCACCTGGTCAGCAACACCGAGTTCGAGATCGACGGCGACCGCGCCGCGACGCGCACCATGTTCTACAACCCGATGGGCTGGCAGGACGAGGAGGGCGAGCTACAGGTCTTCTTCGTCGGCGGCTACTACGAGGACAAGCTTGCCCGCACCGAGGCCGGCTGGCGCATCACCGAACGTATCGAGCACGCGTCGTGGACGACGGGCACGAGGCCCGGCGGGCTGCCGTCATAGCCGACATGGGCGACAACGTACCGGTCCACGGCCACGTCGACGCGCGCTTTCTCGCGGTCGCCGACGCCTTCGCCGCCAATTTTAACCGGCCACGGTCCGGCTCCGGCGAGGTCGCCGAGTGCGGCGCGGCCCTCTCCGTCTACCTTGAAGGCGAGCCCGTCGTCGACCTGTGGGGCGGCTACGCGGACAAGGAGCGGTCGCGGCCGTGGGGGCGCGACACGATCGTCTGCGTGATGTCCACGACGAAGGGGGCGGCCTCGCTCTGCGCTCACCGCCTCGCCGATGCGGGCAAGCTCGACTTCGACGCGCCGGTGGCCCGCTACTGGCCCGAGTTCGCCCAAGCCGGCAAGGGCTCAATCCCCGTCCACATGGTGCTGAGTCACCGGTCCGGCCTCGCCGCCGTGCGCGAGTCGCTGCCCGCCGAGGCGCTCTTCGACTGGGAGGCGATGACGGCGGCCCTGGCCAGGGCCGAACCATGGTGGGAGCCGGGGACGATGTTCGGCTACCACGCCTTCACTTTCGGCTGGCTCGTCGGCGAGCTGGTGCGGCGCATCGACGGGCGCAGCCTGGGGACGTACTTCCGCGAGGAGGTCGCCGGGCCGTTGGGCCTCGACTGGTTGATCGGCTTCGGGGCCAAGCACGACGGGCGCGTCGCCCAGGTCCTCTCGCCCCCGTTCGACCCCAACGCCGTTCGACCCGACCCTGAATCGTTGGGAGGCAAGGCGATCGGGAACCCGCCCGGCACCTTCCGCAGTCTGAACACGCGGGAGTGGCGCGCCGCCGAGATTCCGGCCGCCAACGGCCACACCACCGCGCGCGCCGCGGCGCGCATGTACGCCGCCCTGGCCGAGGGGGGCGAGCTCGACGGTGTCCACGTCCTGAGCCAGGAGGCCATCGACCGGGCCACCGTCGAGCGCTCGGACGGCGTCGAGGCGACGCTGGGCGGCGAGATGCGGTTCGGCCTCGGCTTCCAGCTCAACCGTCCGCCCAACCTCGGTCCTAGTCTTCGTGCGTTCGGGCACGCGGGCTACGGCGGCTCCCTTGGTTTCGCCGACCCCGACGCCCGCATCGGCTTCGGCTACGCGCCGAACCAGTACCTGGCGGGCTTGGGCGACGACCCGCGGCGAAGCCGGATTCTCCAGGCGCTTTACGACGCGGTCTAGGGAGCCCCCGGAGACCGCCCCGGGCAACCACAAGGGTTGCCCCTACGGGTACTTTTGCAGAATGGGCCGCAGGCTGCGTTGACGTTGGCGCACCCCTCCCGACCCCCCGCCCTCACCCCAACCCTCTCCCAGCGGGAGAGGGAGCGGACCGCCCCGCGCCGCCCGACGCGTCTGCGGCGCGTGCCCGCTCTCAGTCTCTCCCAGCGGGAGAGAGGTTTAAGGTGCGGGGAGAGGGGGCGGACCTCCCCGCGCCGCCCGGGGTCATGCCAAAGGCGCTCCGCCGTGGTAGGCTTTTGGGCGCCGCGGCCCAGGGCCGGCGGGCAAGACGAGAGAAAGGCGGCAACCGGCATGGCGTACAAGATCATTTCCGCGGACTCGCACGTGAACCCTCTCCCCTCGATGTGGCAGGAGTACACCGACCCCGAGTTCCGCGAGAAGGCTCCACGCACGGAGATCCGGGGCGAATACGAAGTGATGATCTTCGAGGGCGAGGAGACCAAGCACTCGCTGATCTCCACCGTCGCGGGCCGCAAGTACGAGGACTACGAGTCCGACTCGAAGAGCTTCGAGGACGGGCGGCGCGGCGGCTTCGACGCGGCGGCGCGCATCGTCGACCAGGACGTCGACAACGTCGACGCCGAGGTCCTCTTCGGCGGGGTGCTCACCTTCAAGACCGCCGACCGGCCGCTCCGGTTCGCGCTGATGCGGGCCTACAACGACTGGCTGGCCGACTTCTGCGCCGTGTCCCCCGACCGCCTCATCGGCATCGCCGAGATCCCCACGTGGGACGCCGAGCTTGCGGCAGCGGAGGCGAAGCGGGCCCGCGACAAGGGGCTGAAGGGCGTCCTCATCCCCGCGATCCCCAACATCGAGGGGCCGTGGTCGGCGCCCGCCGACAAGAACTACACCCACCCCTGGTGGGACTCCTTGTGGAATGCCCTGGTCGACCTCGACATGCCGGCGCACATGCACCTCGGCGCGCACCCGCTGACGCCGGGCCTGAACCAGAACCTCTTCGCCTCCATCGTGTGCAACAAGGCGATGATGGCCGAGCCGATCACCTCGCTGATCTACTCCGGCGCGCTGCGGCGGCACCCCAAGCTGAAGATCGTCTCGGTCGAGAGCGGGGTCGGCTGGATGGCGTTCATGGTGCCGTGGATGGACAACGTCTATGAGCGGCACCGCCACTGGCAGAACCTCGACCTCGGCGACATGCCCAGCACCTACTTCCGCCGCCAGGTCTACGGCACCTTCATCGAGGACCCGGTCGGCGTGCGCGAGCGCCACACCATCGGGATCGGCAACATCATGTGGTCGAACGACTACCCGCACAGCGACAGCACGTGGCCGCATTCGATGGAGGCCATCCAGAAGGACTTCGAGGGCGTGCCCGACGACGAGGTCGAGATGCTCGTCTCGTCGAATGCGCGGGGGCTGTACGGGCTGTAGGGGGAGTAGTCAGGGGCCACGCATAGCGGATCGACAGGAAACGTGGCCGTACGGTCGCCGCCTATAAGGCGGCAGGTTCCACAGCATCACGATTCGCTAGCGGGACGCTGATAAGGCAGTGGAATGGACCTGGTTCGGGAACGTCCAGGCCATCCTCGATCATGACCTCGACGAAGTCTCGCAGGGCCTCCTCCGCGTTTTCGTAGAGTTCCTCCAACGTCTCCCCCATCGCGCAACAGCCCGGAAGGTCTGGGAAGACCACCCCGTAGGCGCCCACCTTCGCGTCGTATTCCACGAGACCCGGATAGCGTTTCATGCCTTCACCTCCAGAGTCGAGGAGACTCCGCCCATCCTAAATCCAACCGGCTCGTCGGGCTATGGCTCTGGCCGTGCCAATCGCCAAATCCCTGTGACGTGGAATCTGGATGCTGACCGTGCGGTCGGGATGGCTGAAGATGTCGTGCCCTCTGCCGTGGCGGCGCAACCGCCAGCCCTCTCGCTCCAGCCGTCTGACAACCTGTTGCCGGTTGGTTTCCATCCGGTAGTCATGGTATCAAAGTAGCCCCTGCAGCTAGCGGTCGGCTTCGGCGAGGACGTGGCGGGAGATGACGAGGCGCTGGATCTGCGACGTGCCCTCGTAGATCTCGGTAACCTTGGCGTCGCGGTAGTAGCGCTCGACGGGGCTCTCCTTGAAGTAGCCGATGCCGCCGTGGAGCTGGAGCGCCATGTCGGCGACCTTGGTGGCGGTCTCGCTGGCGAAGAGCTTCGCCATCGAGGCTTGCTTGGAGAAGGGCAGGCCGTCGTCGTGGAGTGAGGCGGCTTGGTAGGTCAGCAGGCGGGCCGCTTCGATCTGGGTTGCCATGTCGGCGAGCATCCACTGCACGCCCTGGAAGCCGGCGATGGTCTGGCCGAACTGCTCCCGCTGGTTCACGTGCTTTAAGGCGAGGTCGAAGGCGCCCTGGGCGATGCCCACGGCCTGTGCCCCGATGATGGGACGGCTGGCGTCGAGGATCTGCATGGCGACCTTGAAGCCGTCGCCGGCGGGGGCGACGAGGTTCTCGCCGGGCACGAAGACGTCGTCGAAGTAGACGTCCGAGGTGGTGGATGCGCGCATGCCCAGCTTGCCGTGCTGCTTGCGGACTTCGAGGCCCGGCGTCCCCGCCTCCACGATCACGCTGACCACGCCCTTGGCCCGCGATCCGGGCTGGGCGGTGGCGAAGACGAGGAGCGTATCGGCCACGTCGCCGTTGGTGATGTAGGTCTTCGCCCCGTTGAGGACAAGGCCGCCGTCCTTGGCCGCGGCGTGGGTGCTGCCGGCGGCGGCGTCGCTGCCCGCGTTGGGCTCAGTGAGGCAGAAGGCGCCGATGGCCTCGCCCCGCGCAAGGGGCGGGACGTACTTCTCCTTCTGAGCGTCGGTGCCGAACCGTTCGATGCCGATGGTGGCGAGCGAGAGGCTGGCGAGCAAGGTCAAGCTCATGCTGGGATCGGAGCGGGCCAGTTCCTCGACGGCGATGGCTGTCTGAAGCAGGCCGCCGCCCCCACCGTCGCGCTCGGGGTCGATGCCGAGTCCGGCGAGCCCGAGGTCGCCGACCTTGCGGTAGAGCGCGGCGTCGAACGACTCCGCCGCGTCGCGCTCCAGTGCCCCGGGCTCGAGCTCGCGCACCGAGAAGTCGCGGATGGCCCGGCGGAGAAGCTGGTCGGACTCGGAGTAGGTGAACTGCATGGTGCTCCCGTTTGCCGCCTTCCGTCTTCTGCCAGGGAGTTGGCCTAGTTACTCAACAAGTGTATTGCTCGACCGATGCCATCACCAGACTTGATTGCCTGTCCGCGGCCGTGGGCTACCGCGTCGCCATCGCCGCTGCCTTGGCGAATAGCTTGCCCGTGGCCGTGGGCTACAGCGTTACCATTGCCGCTGCCCTGGCGGATGGCTTGCCCGTGACCGCGGGCCACGGCGTTGCCATTGCCGCTGCCCTGGCGAATGGCTTGCCCGTGGCCGTGGGCTACCGCGTCGCCATTGCCGCTGCCCTGGCGCATGGCTTTTCCGTTGCCGTCGACCACGGCGTTGCCATTGCCGCTGCCCTGGCGAATAGCTTCTCCGTCGCCGTCGACCACGGCGTTGCCATTGCCGGCGCCTCTGAGTATGGCCCTTAAGTCACTACGGCCGCCTGCTACTAGGTTGATGTTTTCGTCGGTGCTCAGCATTACGGCTATTCTTTCAGGTTCAGAAGTCACCGTTAGATGTTCGGCCCACCATGAGGAAGAGTCATAGACCAGAGCGGTTCCTTTGATGGTGATGCTAGCGGTGGGGATGGTGAAGTCTGCCATGGCATTGACTCCCTTGTGGAGGTTGGCTACCTCGGCCCGGCAAGGGTTTCCACTGGGAGAGAGTTGGGGTGCGGGTGACGGGGCCCGCTATCCCGCCCGCTTTGCCTCCTCGATTTGGCGGAGCACCGACGCGTCGTCACCGTCGAGGTCGATGGGGACGGAGAGGGGCTGCGGCCAGGTCGGGGCGACGGTGTAGTAGGCTTCGAGGACGTTGCCCTCGGGGTCCTTGAAATAGATGCTCGCCGTGTTCCCGTGGGTGACCGTCTGGGTGATTTCGACGCCCTCGTCTTCGAACGTCCGCTTGAAGCGGCGCAACTCGTCGAGGCTCTCGACGTGGAAGGCGACTTGCTGGAGGAGGGACGGCCCCGGCGCGCCGGCGTCGTCCCGGCGCTCGATCAGCAGCACCTCGTGGTGCTCCTCGTCGGGCCGCGAGGAGAGGAAGACCATGCGGCGCTCGACGCTCTCATCCGTCACTTCGAGGCCGAGCACGCGGGTGTAGAAGTCGCGCATGCGGCCCAGGTCGCGGACGTAGAGACCGACATGGCCCAGGGACGAGAGTTTCGGCATGGCGGCCTCCTCCTCCGGCGGCGCGGCTAGAAGACGATCGCCTCCCGGTAGACGCCCCACTCTTCGCGCAGGGCGTCGCAGATCTCGCCAAGCGTCACGTAGTTCTCGACGGCCTCGACGAGCACCGGCATGGCGTTGTCCGAGCCCCGGGCCATGGCGCGCACCTTCTGAAGTGCGGCCTCGGCGGCGGCGGGGTCGCGCTGCGACCGCACCTGGTTGAGCCGGGCGAGCTGCCGCTCCGCCGCTTCCTGGTCGATGCGCAGGATGTCGCGGGTGTCCTTGTCTTCGGTGACGTAGCGGTTTACGCCGACGATGACGGTGTCGCCGGCCTCGATGCTCTTCTGGTGCTGGTAGGCCGATTCCTGGATCTCCCGCTGGATGTAGCCGCGGTCGATGGCCGCCAGCGCCCCGCCCATGTCCTCAATGGCCTGCAGGTATTCGTTGGCCTTCTCCTCGACGGTGTCGGTGAGGTGCTCGACGTAGTACGAGCCCGCCAGCGGGTCGACGGTGTCGGCGACGCCGCACTCCTCGGCGAGGATCTGCTGTGTGCGCAGCGCGATGGTGACCGCCTTATCGGTGGGCAGGGCCAGCGCCTCGTCCATCGAGTTGGTATGCAGCGACTGCGTGCCGCCGAGCACGGCGGCGAGCGCCTGCACCGTGGTGCGCACGACGTTGTTTTCCACCTGCTGCGCGGTCAGGCTGACGCCGGCGGTCTGGGTGTGGAAGCGCAGCGGCCAGGAGCGCGGGTTCTTCGCCCCGTAACGCTCCTTCATCAGCCGTGCCCAGAGCCGGCGCGCGGCGCGGTACTTGGCGACCTCCTCGAAGAAGTTCTTCTGCGCCACGAAGAAGAAGGAGAGGCGCGGCGCGAAGGCGTCGATGTCGAGGCCCGATTCCAGGGCCGCGTCGACGTAGGCGATGCCGTTGGCGATGGTGAAGGCGAGCTCCTGCGCCGCCGTCGCGCCGGCCTCGCTCATGTGGTAGCCGCTGATGCTGATCGTGTTCCACTGCGGCACGCTCTCCGAGCAGTACTTGAAGACGTCGGTGATCAGTCGCAGCGAGGGCTTCGGCGGGAAGATGTAGGTGCCCCGCGCGATGTACTCCTTCAGGATGTCGTTCTGCACGGTGCCGCCCAGCTTCTCGGCGGGCACGCCCTGCTTCTTCGCGACGGCGATATAGAGGGCGAGCAGGATCGGGGCCGTCGCGTTGATCGTCATCGACGTGGTGACCTTGTCCAGAGGGATCTCGTCGAACAGGGTCTCCATGTCGGCCAGGCTGCAAATGGGGACGCCGACCTTGCCCACCTCGCCGCGCGCCATCTCGGCGTCGGAGTCGTAGCCGGTCTGCGTGGGGAGGTCGAATGCGACGCTCAGGCCCGTCTGGCCCTGCTCCAGCAGGTAGCGGTAGCGCCGGTTCGACTCCTCGGCGGAGGCGAAGCCGGCGTACTGGCGCATCGTCCACAGCCGGCCGCGGTACATCGTCGGCTGGACGCCACGCGTGTAGGGGTACTGGCCGGGGTAGCCGACGTCCTCGTCGTAGCCGCCGTTCGCCTCGCCGTCGGGGCCGTAGACCGGCTCGATGGGATAGCCCGACGTGCTCGCGAACTCCTTACGCTCCCCGAAGCGCTTCACCGCCGGGTCGTAGGTCTTTTCGCGCCAATCGGCCTCGGCCTTCCGTCTCGTGGTCATGGGGCCACCTCCAACGCCGCGCGGGCCGCCCTGCCGGCGTCGCGAAGCGTTCGGCGCTTCTGTTGCGGCGCCGCCCTTCAGTCTACCCAATCGCCTCCAACGGTTCAAACGGGCGGAGGGGTACCGCCCTTGCGGAACGCGGGGCGCGCTCATAGGCTGGACGCCATGCCTCCGCCTGAAAGAGACGCGAACGACGACGCGCTCCAACGCGAGCTCTTCGCCAAGCCGCAGCGCGCCGAGCACTACGTCGCCATGTCGCTCGCCTTCATGCGGACCGCCGTTTTGCGCGCCGGACTCGAGCTGCGCATCTTCGACCACATGGCCAAAGGCCCAGCCGACGCCACTACCATCGCCGCCGCAGCGGGCACCGACCCGCGCGCCACCCGGCTCCTCCTTGAAGGCCTCGTCGCTCTGCAGACGCTGATTGTCGAGGATGGAACGTACCGGCTGACGCCGTCGGCGCAGGCCCACCTCGTGAGCGGCAGACCGGGCTACGTTGGCGGGGTCCGGCGTATCTTCGCCGGCGACCGTCTATGGGACCGCCTGGGACGACTCGCTGACGGGATTCGCACCGGCGGCCCCATCGACGGCGAACTCGAAGACAACTCAGACACCGACGAGTGGGTCCTCCAGGCCGGGGCGAGTCTGCTCTTCGCCGGCCCCGCGGCCAAGTCGCTCCTCGGCGTTATCGGTGATTGGGCCCGCGAGCGCGAGCGGCTTCACGTCCTCGACGTCGGCTGTGGCGGCGGCTCGTACGGGTTCTATATGGCGCGCACCCACCCCGAGGCCAAGGTGTGGGCCAACGACGGCGCGGCGGTGCTGGAGGAGGCGAAGAAGGAGGCGGACCGCCTCGATGTCGCGGACCGCGTCGTCTACCTGCCCGGCGACGCCTTCGAGATCGAGCTCGGCGGCCCCTACGACCTCGCCATCGTCAGCATGGTGCTCGACCTGTTCTCCGTCGGACGGGCGACGGAGCTGCTGCGACGGGTGCGCGGCGTGCTCGCATACGACGGGCGGGTCGCCGTCCATGCCTTCCTCCTCGACGACCCGCTGATGGACGGCCGCGGCTGGTTCGCGACGGCGTACTCGCTCGGGCTGCTGATGGGCACGGCCGGCGGCGAGTGCCGCCGCCGCGAAGACTACGAGCGCATGCTCGCCGACGCCGGATTCGGCAAGCCCGAGGTCTCCGAAGGCATGCCCAACGCCTACTGGCTCATCGCCGACCGGGCCTAGGGTGGCTGACACGTTGGTGTTGACACGACAAGGCCAAGCTCCTATAGTCAAGCCATCCCCCCCTACCCCTTCGACGGTAGGGTCGAGACCGCCTCCGGGCGGTCTCTGTCTTTGTAAGGGGTGGCGTTGTTGATATCCAACTTCTACGTCGACGGGTTCAATCTGTATAACCGTGCCGTGAAGGGGACCGAGTTCAAGTGGCTGGACTTGCGCAAGCTGGCCGAGGTCCTCTTCCCCAACGACACGATCAATCGGATATGCTACTTCACCGCGCTCCTGGCTGCGCGCCCCGGCGACCCCTATCAACCGCGACGACAGATCTTGTATCTCAGAGCCTTGCGGACGCTTCCGGGCTTCGAGGCGCACTTCGGCCGATTTCAGGCACAGACGAAGACGCGCCCGCTCGCCAAGCCGGTACCGGGACTGCCGGCATACGTCGATGTGCTCGACTCTCAGGAGAAGGGGTCGGACGTGAACCTAGCGACGCGCCTGCTCGTCGATGGCTTTACCGGGGTCTACGAACAGGCCATCGTGGTGACGAACGATGCCGACCTCGCAGCTCCGATACGGTACGTTCGGGATGGGCTGTGCCTGCCCATCGTCGTGGTCAACCCCGACCGGAAGGCCAACACGCCAAAGGACTTGCAGAAGGCAGTGACGCGCGTCAAACGGCTGTGGAAGAGCCATCTGCGGCGCAGCCAACTTCCCTTGTCGGTCAAGGATGGGCAGGGCGTGATAACCAAGCCGGAGCGGTGGTAGGAACCCCGGGCGCCCGCGGCTAGTCCACGCGGGCGGCGCCGTTGGATTCGAGCTGGTAGTTCATCGTGTAGAGGCGGTGGTAGACGCCGCCCTGCGCCATCAGCTCCTCGTGCGGGCCGGACTCGACGATGCGCCCGCCCTCCAGCACGACGATCTGGTCGGCGTTGCGGATGGTTGAGAGGCGGTGCGCGATGACGACCGACGTGCGCCCCTTGAGCAGCTG
>DAOUKZ010000052.1:0-4563 GCA_034420775.1 Dehalococcoidia bacterium | reverse complement strand
CGATTGGCGTTGGCGCCCCCCGGCCCAAGCTTCTACCACCGTGTCGCCGCGGCCCCGTTCCGCATACTGATGCTGGACTACGACGGCACGCTGGCCCCCTTCCGCGTCGAGCGTGACCAAGCCGTGCCGTATCCCGGCGTACGGGAGCGCGTCCAGGCGCTGCTCGCGGGGGACCGCAGCCGGGTGGTGATCGTCACCGGGCGCGCGCTGGGCGAAATCGACGCGCTGCTCAGGGTCGAGCCACCGCCCGAGGTGTGGGCATCGCACGGATGGGAGCACCGCGGGAGCGACGGCGAACTCCAGAGGTTCCCGCTGCCGGAAGCGGCGGCGCGAGGTCTCAACCTCGCCCGCGACTTTGTGGTGGAGCAGGGACTCGAGGCGGCGAGCGAGTCGAAACCGGCAAGCATCGCCCTGCACTGGCGAGGCGAGCCGGCGGGAATCGCAGAGGAACGCGAGCGGGCGGCGCGGCGGGCGTGGGCGCCGGTCGCGGAAGGGCATGGGTTGCAACTGCACCCGTTCGACGGCGGCATCGAACTCCGGGCGCCGGGACGAGACAAGGGCGCGGCGGTGCGCGACGTCCTCAGCGGTGCGCCTCCGGAGACCGCCGCCGCATATCTGGGGGATGATCTGACCGACGAGGACGCCTTCCGGGCACTGCCGGAGGGCGCGCTCGGCGTGCTGGTGCGGGAGGAATCGCGGCCAACCGACGCCGGCGCATGGGTGCGGCCTCCTGAGGGTCTGCTCGATTTTCTCGACCGCTGGCTCGCCGCCGAGACAGGCGCGGCAGAGATGAACGCCAAGGGGACGGCGCTATGAGCGATGGACGGCGGCTTGTCGTGGTGTCCAACCGCGTTCCACCCGTCGGGGCGTTGGGCCGGGCGAAGGAGCGGCGCGCGCATGCCGCCCTGGGTGGGCTGGTCACGGCGGTGCGTCCCGCCGTCGAGAACCGAAACACCCTGTGGTTCGGATGGAGCGGTGAGTCGGTGGAGGCGGAGCGGGTATCGAACACCCCGAAAGAGGAGACCGCCGGCGGCCTGACCGTCGCCACGGTGGACCTGTCGCGGCGGGAGAGCCGTCTCTACTACTCCGGCTTCTCCAACCAGACGCTCTGGCCGCTGCTGCACAGCTTCCCCCACCGGGTCAATCTCGACGAGCGGGCCTTCGAGGTTTACCAGGAGGTGAACAAGCGGTTCGCCGAGGCGCTGTACCCACTACTGCGGCCAGACGACATCCTATGGATCCACGACTTTCACCTTTTCCTCCTTGGCGGCGAACTGCGCAGGCTCGGCTGGAAGCAGCGGATGGGGTTCTTCCTCCACGTGCCGTTTCCGCCGGTGGAGATCTTCGCGCAACTCCCTTGGGCCTACGAGATCCTCAACGGGCTGGCGGCCTTCGATCTGATCGGCGTCCACGCTCGGCGTTACGCGGCGAACCTCCTGGATTCCTTGAACGAGGAACTCGACGGCCAACTCGACGGGGAGGTCTTCACGGGGCCCGAGCGCCCGGTGCGCGTCGCGATGCACCCCATCGGCATCGACCCCGATATGTTCAAGACGTGGGCGGAGCACGACGAGGGAAAGGAGCCGAGCCGCCTGCTCCAGCGCATCTTGCCGCGCCAGCAGGTCATCGTCGGCGTCGACCGACTCGATTACACGAAGGGCGTTCCGGAGCGGCTGTTGTCGTTCGAGACGCTGCTGGAGCGCCACAATGAGCTGCATGAGAAGGTGTCGATGATCCAGATTTCGGCGCCGTCGCGCTCCGAAGTGCCGCACTACGTGGAGGAGAAGGCGCGGGTCGAGCAGATCGTGGGCCGGGTCAACGGGCGGTTCGCGACGGCGGACTGGACACCGCTCCATTACCTGTACCGGGCCTACGCACAGGACGAGCTCGCGGCGATCTTCCGGCGCGCCGACGTATGCCTGGTGACGCCGCTGCGCGACGGCATGAACCTGGTAGCGAAGGAGTTCGTCGCCTCGCAAGACGAGCGGCATCCGGGGGTGGTCGTGCTGTCGCGGTTCTGCGGCGCGGCGGAGACGATGCGGGAGGCGCTCATCGTGAACCCCTACGACCTCACGGCGACGGCGCGGGCGATCAGCGAAGCGCTGAACATGCCGCTGGCGTGGCGGAAGGAGCGTTGGGCGGCGCTCTACGAGGATGTGAGCGTGAACACGTCGGCGGCGTGGAGCGCGCGCTTCATCGAGGCCCTCTCGGAGGCGTAGGCGGGCTGTCTCCCTCTGGAGTTCCTTGCGGAAAGGCGCCGCTGGCGGGGCGCAGGCGTGCCCTCCCTCAGTCCCTCCCATAAAGGGAGGGAGGCCGGAAGGGAAGGAGGGCACGGTTGGCGTTGGCGCACCCCTCCCGGCCCCCTACCCTCTGCCCCCTCTCCCAGCGGGAGAGGGGGCAGAGGGAACCACCGGGCCCCACCCCGGCCCTCCCTCAGTCCCTCCCTTTATGGGAGGGACTGAGGGAGTTTCCCCAAAGAGGGGGAAAGTCGGAGCGGAGGTTGGCGCTAGGCGGCGCGGGAGAGGTAGTGGCGGATGAGGTCGAAGAGGGCTTCGGCGGTGCGCTTCTTGAACTCGGCTCGGCCTTGGTCGAAGACGTGGCGCTCGGCGAGCTCGTAGCCGTCGCGCGTCGAGATAGCGATAAAGACGGTCCCCAGGGGGCGCTCGGCGTTGCCGCCGGTGGGGCCTGCGATACCGGATTCGCTGACCCCGATGTCGGTGTCCATCAGCTCGCGGACGTTGCGCGCCATTGCGAGCACGGCCTGCGCGCTGACCGAGCCGACCTCAGCGAAGACCTCTTGGGGCACGCGGAGCAGGGTCTTCTTGGGGCGGGTGTGGTAGGCGACGACGCTGCCGATGTAGTACTTCGAACTGCCAGGCGGGTTGTTGAGCAGGTGGCCGACGTAGCCGCCGGTGGTCGATTCGGCGGTCGCGATGGTCTTGCCGCTGTCGCGGAGGAGCCGGCCGACGGTCTCTTCCAGGGACTCTTCCATTGTCGCGGCCTCCTCTGTTCCTCGGCGGAGCGGGCACGTGTCCGGCGGGCATCATAGCCCACCGGCCCGCCGATGGGGCGGGTCAGCGCCCGCCGCCCGCAAAGACGATCACGCTCGACTTCTCCGACTGATCGGAAAAGGTCCAGAGGCTGCCGTCGGGATAGCGGCGGTGCAGCTCGTCCGTCAGGGGCTGCGTCGCGGGGTCTGCCCCATCGATGAAGACCACGCATCGCAGCGGTGCGCCTTCAACGAACACGGCAGTCTCAGCGTCTTCGAGGCTAAGAAAGTGGGGGAGTGGTCCGCCGGGGTCGTAGGAGTCGATGACGGTCCGAACGAGACCGGCATCACGGCCGACGAAGACGACGCCATCGACGGCAGCGCCGCACGTGTCGGAGCGCCAGGCGCCGACGGCGACCGCGGCTCTGTGGTGATGGAAGATTTCCGGTGTCGTCGACCAGAACCGGACTACGTTCAACGTCAGCGCCGCCGCCGCCAGCACCGCGACGGAGGCGACGATGGCGCCCGTCCTGAACTTGGGACCCCAGGCATATCGAGTGAGCGGGGGGACGAAGTCGAGCAGCCTCGCCGTGACGATTCCAGCGAGCAGCACGAGCGGCAAGATGACCGGATGGAGGCGGGTCACCGCCACGTAAGGGTAGGGTGACAGCAAGCCGGAGGTGACGAAGGCAACGAGCAACCACACCAGCAGCAGCTTGGAGGAGGGGCGCGAGAACCGGCCCAACGCAAAGGCAATCCCCAGCACTGCCAGGACGGCGGTGAGGGCGTCGAAGAGCGATCCGGAGACGTGGTGGGAGATACGGGGACTGAAGTTGAAGGCCAGGGTGTTGATCTCGAGGGTGGTCAGGAAGTGGGCGAGCCGGTCGCCGGTCTCGTTGTAGACGGCGGTGGTGGTGTCGAGCATCCGCGAGAACAAGTCGCCGCGGTTGACGATCAGGGCGGGCAGCCCCGCCATGGCGAAGCCGAGCGCCACGGGCCAAGACCGCCGGAGAAGGGCGAGCCTCCCCGGCGATAGCAAGATGAAGGCGAGCAAGACGGGAATGAGGATGCGGGCGGAGAAGATGGTGTAGAGACCGAAGCCCGCGACGACGCCCGCGAGGTAGAGCCAGAGCGGGTTACCTCGGCGCAGTCCAAGCACGAAGAAGGCCAACGACCACACGATCACGGGGAGGGCGTGGAGGGTGTTGTAGCCGAGGTGGGAGAAGGCGAAGAGGTAGTGACTGGAGGCGAAAAGTGTGGCGGAGAGGGCCGCCGCCTTCCTGCCCCCGAGCAGGTAGCCGAGCAAGTAGACGCCGGGAATGGCGAGGGCGGCGGCGAGCAAGGAACTAAGCACCCAGCCAACGTGGTCGCCTCCGAAGACCCGCATGACGGCGGCCTGGTAGGCGATGTCCATGACGGGGTGGGGGTCGTAGACGCCGTTTTGGTGGAAGGGGCGGGTCAGGCCGCCGTCGAAGATCTCGGACGCGCCGAAGAAGAAGGCGTACTCGTCGCCGACCACCGAGTAGCGCCAGCTGCTGAGGTCGTGGGCGTTGAGGCCGATGAAGATGCCCATC
>DAOUKZ010000051.1:0-8168 GCA_034420775.1 Dehalococcoidia bacterium | reverse complement strand
ACGGGAGGGGGACCGCGCCGCCTCGCCGGCGCGCCGGCGAGGGAGTGCCCTCCCTCAGTCCCTCCCATAAAGGGAGGGAGGCCGGAGAGAGGCGGGCTTCGGTGGGCGATGGCGGTTGGCGCGGGGCCCCTCATCTCAGTCTTCTCCCGTGGGGAGAAGAGGTAAGACCCCGGCCCTGCCCCTCCGGGCGCGCCTGGCGGCGCGTACCCTCTTTCAGTTTTCCCCGTGAGGAGGAAAGGCCGGAGGGAGGCGGGTTTCGATGGGGCTGGGCGCTTGGCAGGTGGGACGGGCGATTCGTGAATCGCCCCTACGGGAGGGGGCAACGCGCCGCGCCTCCGACGCGCCGGAGGGAGGCGGGCTAGGCCGAAGTGCCGCTCAGGGGGAGCTCGAAGATGAAGGTGCTGCCGTGTCCCGGCTCGCTTTCGGCCCAGATGCGGCCGCCCTGCGCCTCGATGAGCTGCTTGGCGATGGTGAGGCCGAGGCCGGCGCCGCCGGTGGCCCGCGCCCGCGATGGGTCGAGCCGGTAGAAGCGCTCGAAGACGGCGTCGAGGGCGTCGCGCTCCATGCCGGGGCCGGTGTCGGCGACGGAGATCCGCACGAAGTCGGGTCCGGCGGACGCGGTGAGGGTGACGGCCCCGCCTTCGGGGGTGTGCGTCACCGCGTTCTCGACGAGGTTGTGCAGCACCTGCTCGACGCGGCCGCGATCCATCGAGACGGGCGGGAGCTCTTCGGCGGACTCGCAGCGGACGGCGACGCCCTTCGCGGCGGCGCGGGGGGCGAAGGCGTCGGCTACCGAACGCAGCACGGCGTCGATGTGCTCGGGCTGTGGGTGGAGGGCGAGCTCGCCGGCTTCGGCCAGCGCGAGGAGACGCAGGTCTTCGACGAGGCGGGTAAGGTGCGCGATCTGTTGGTGCACGACGTCGAGCGTGGCGTCGTCGCGCTCGGCGACGCCGTCGCGCATGGCCTCGACGTAGCCCCGGATGTTGCTCAGCGGCGTCCGCAGCTCGTGGGCCACGTCGGCCATCAGGCTCCGGCGCTGCCGCTCCGCCTGCTCCAAGTCCGCCGCCATGCGGTTGAAGGTGTGGCCGAGGCGGCCGATCTCGTCCTCCGCGGAGGGGTCGACGCGCTGGGCGAGGTCGCCGCGACCCAGCCGCTCCGCCGCCGTGGACAGGGCCCGCACCGGAGAGAGCGTGCGGCGGGCGATGAGGCCGACGGCAACGATGCCGGCGCCGCCCGCGGCCAGCCCCGCCCAGAGCAGCGCCTGGGCAACGCGGTCGGCGAGGTCGGAATCGAGCGGCTCCAGGCGTTGTCCTTCCAGGAAGGGGCCGAGCGCCAAGAACTCAACGCTGCCGACCGTCGCGCCGTCATCCGTTACGAGTGGGGCTCCCGGCCATCCTCGTGCGTCGCGAGGAGGCGGCCCGAAACGCCCGTGGGAGTCGCCGACGAGGGCGCCCTCGGCGTCGCGTACCGCGATACGGGCCCCAACCACGCGTGCGATCTCTTCGACGGTGGGCTGGACGCCGGACCAGTCTTCCCTGACCACGAAGAATGCGGCAAGGGCTGCGCGGACCCGTTCGGCACGGACCTCCGCGCGCAGCGCCTCGCTGCGCTCCGCCTGCCGCCCCGACTCGGCGCTCACGTACCAGCCGACGGAGAGCAACGCCGCGGAGAGGATCACCGCGAAGCCGGCGACGAGCCGGAACTGGAGGCTGGAGAGCAGGCTACGCATCGTCGAACCGGTACCCCTCGCCGTAGACCGTGCGGATGTACTGCGTATCGCGTGGGGTCTTGCCGAGCTTCCGCCGTAGGTTGTAGATCTGTGAATCGATGGCGCGGTCGAAGCCGTCGAAGTCGTAGCCGTAGACGGCGTCGATGATCTGGTCGCGGGAGAAGGTGCGTCCCGGCTCCCGAAGGAACAGCACGAGGATGCGGAACTCGGTGCGCGTGAGGTTGAGAGCGGCCCCATCGACCCAAGCCGCGTGGGCGCGGACGTCGGCCCGCACCCCGCCGGCGGCCAGGTCGTTCGGACCGCGGTCGAGGGCGTCGCGGGCGGTGCGCCGCAGGACGGCCCGGACCCGCGCGGCAAGCTCGCGAGGGCTGAAGGGTTTGGTGACGTAGTCGTCGGCGCCGCTCTCCAGCCCCGACAGCCGGTCCTCCTCCTCCACCCGTGCGGTAAGCATGACGATGGGGACCTCGGACTGCTCGCGCACCTTGCGGCAGATGCTCATGCCGTCGACGCCGGGGAGCATGAGGTCGAGGACGATGAGGTCGGGGGCCTCGTCGAGGGCAAGGCGCAGCCCCTCGGAGCCGTCGAGCGCGGTCAGCACGTCGTGGCCGTCCTTGGTGAGATAGAGGCGGGCGAGCTCGACGACGTTGGGGTCGTCTTCGATGATGAGAATCTTGCTCGGCATGGCACGGTAAAGGGGAAGGGGAGAGCGGCCGATCGCGCCGTCCGCTCCCCCCTCCGAAGCTACACCTAGGTGGAGGTTGTTTCGAGCGCCGCGTCCTTCTTTCCGGCGTCCCAGTCGTGCTTGCCGGACCACATCTTGCCGGCGTGCCATCGGCCTTTCTTAAAGTCTCCGTCCGCGTAGCGCTCGGCTATCGCGTCGGCCTTCTCCTGGGTGATGCGGCCGTTTTCCACCGCCTGGTCGAGGCGCTCCTGGAACCGCTCCTTCCGCACCTGGTCGAGGGCGTCGGCGAGGGTCTGCTCGTCGACTTCGAGGATCTCGGCCACTGCGGCGCCGATGTCCCCGCCGCCTTTGCTGAGACCGCGTTTGCCGAAGCCGAAGAGGGGGACGCCCTCGGGGCGCTCGTCGTACCACGCTTTCAGCTCGTCGGCCTGCTCCTGCGTGATGCGTCCGGCTTCGACGAGCTTGTCGAGCTTGGCCTGCAGGGCCTCGTCGAACTGCTGCTGCATCGCCTGCTTGAAGGCGTCGGTGACGGTCTCCTCGTCAAGTTCGAGTATCTCGGCCACCCGCGAGCCGGTCTCGCCGCGGTCGCCGCTGCCGGCGGCGGCTATCCCCCCCACCGCGACGACCGCGGCCAAGCCCGCGACCGCCGGAATGACTAGCCAACGTCGTATCGTCATCTCTCGCTCCTCAGCGCCGTGCGCTCCCTGGTCTTTGCGCGCCGCCGTGGGGTGGGAGGCGGGCTGCTAGACACCGTTATAGCGGCGAAATGTCGAGGGATTTTCGACGCCGCACCGGGACCGTCGCGGGCTAGCTCCAGCGGTCGAGACTAATGATCTCTTCGAGGGGGCCGCGCTTCGGGGGGCCGTACTTGCGGGCGGGGTGGCCCAGGGGGATCAACGCGCCGAGATAGACGTCATCGGGCACGCCGAGGACGTCACGGACCTCGGCCTCCTGGCGCTGCCAGGCGGTCGTGATGATCGTCCCCAGGCCCATCGCCCAAGCGGCGAGGCAGAGGTTCTGGACGGCGGGGAAGACCGACGCCGCGGGCTCCGAGTGGAAGTTGCCCGTGCCGCCGGCGAAGATGAGCACCGGCGGCGTGGTGGGCATGTCCCTCGCCAGGGCGACGACCTCGCGCCGCATGTAGCCCTGGCCCGCCGCTTGCGCCACGGCTTCGTCGATGTCGTCGAGGCCCATGGCGTGGAGGATGCCGTCGCGGTAGAGGCCGCCGATCTTGGCCCGTTGGGCCGCGTCGCGCACCACGATGAAGCGGTAGCGCTGCTCGTTGCTGCCGTTGGGCGCGAACTGCGCCATGCGCAGGATGCGCTCCAGCTGCTCGTCGGTCACCGGCTCGTCCGTGAAGAGACGAACGCTGCGCATGGTGCTCATGGCTTCGAAGACATCCATCGGTCATCCTCCCAGGGCGGTTGGGCTCGCCTGCTACGGCTGCGATTGTAGGGGAGTCGGTAGGGTGGGGCTAGGCGGGCGCGCTTGACCCTCCGAGAGAGAGGAATCTAGACTAACCCGCGAAAGCGGAACAGCCACCTCAAGGAGGGCAGGCGGGCCGGTCAGCGTAATATCGTGGACTTCGAACGACATTTCTCCGCCGGCGGTGTCGTCTATCGCATTGGCGACGACGGCGCCGAAGTCGTCCTCTGCGGCCGCGACGAGGGCGGTACGTGGAGCTTGCCCAAGGGCACGCCGGAGCCCGGCGAGTCCGTGGCGCAGACGGCGCTCCGCGAGGTGCGCGAGGAGACCGGCCTCGAGGTCGAGATCGAAGGCGGGCTCGGCGACATAACGTACTGGTTCGCCAGGCCGGGCGTTCGGATCCAGAAGAAGGTCGCCTTCTATCTCATGTCCTCCACCGGCGGGTCGACGGACGACCACGACCCCGAGTTCGACCGCGTGCAGTGGTTCCCCGCAGACCGCGCCGCCGACGTCATGACCTACCCCACTGAGCGCGACATCGTGCGGAAGGGGATCGCGGAGATCGAACGGAGAGGGAGCCATGCGGCTGCGCCGCCAGGGTTCTAAGGTCGTCCTGCGGGAGAAGCGCCGCACCGACGCGCCCAACGACTACGCGTGGAGCATCGACGAGGAGCTCTGCAAGCTCGACGCGGCCCGTCCCAGCAGGCTCTCGTTCCAGGACGCGATGATGCGGTACGAGGACGAGCTCCTCTACCCGGCCCGGCGGCGGCTCCGCTTCGGCATCGACGCGCTCGATGGGTCCCACATCGGCAACTGCATGGTCTACGACATTAACCACGCCAAGGGCGAGGCCGAGCTCGGCATCATGATCGGCGACCGCCGCTACTGGGACAAGGCGTTCGGCGCCGAGGCGGTGGAACTGCTGCTGGACTACGGGTTCGGCGAAGTCGGCCTGCGCCGCATCTACCTGCACACGTTGGACTGGAACGTGCGGGCGCAGAAGAGCTTCCTCAAGGCGGGCTTCACGTCGCTGGGCAAGGTCTACCGGAACGGCCACACCTTCCTGATGATGGAAGTCCGCAAAGAGGACTGGGATGCCCGCTCGCGGGAGGGCGCTTCCGTCGAGGCCGGCGCGGACTAGCGAAGAGATGCCCCCGTCCGATGCGAACGCCCCGCCCCGCGGGCGCATCGTGCTCGGCGACAACCTCAAAGTCCTCAAGACGTTGCCTAGCGGCGCCTTTCACCTGATTTATATCGACCCGCCCTTCAACACCGGTCGTACCCAGCGGCGGCTCCGGCTGCGCACCGTCCATGATGAGTCCGGCGACCGGACGGGCTATCAGGGCCGGACATACCGCACCGAACGGCTGGGATCCAGCGCCTTCGATGACTCTTTCGACGACTATCTGGCGTTCATGCGCCCGCGATTCGAGGAGGCGCGTCGGCTGTTGACCCCCGATGGCAGCTTCTTCCTCCACGTCGACTACCGCGAGGTGCACTACTGCAAGGTGGTGCTCGACGAGGTCTTCGGCCAGGACTGCTTCGTGAACGAGATCATCTGGGCCTACGACTACGGCGCGCGGAGCAAGCGGCGGTGGTCGGCGAAGCACGACAACATCCTCTGGTACGTCCGCGACCCGAAGCGCTACACCTACAACTACGACGCCATCGACCGGATTCCCTACATGGCGCCCGGCCTGGTGACGCCGGAAAAGGCGGCGCGGGGCAAGACGCCGACCGACGTATGGTGGCAGACCATCGTGAGTCCGACCGGCAAGGAGAAGACGGGCTACGCGACGCAGAAGCCGCTCCGCCTGCTCGACCGGATCGTGCGGGTGCACTCCAACCCCGGCGACGAGCTGCTAGACTTCTTCGCGGGATCGGGGACGCTCGGTGAAGCGGCCGCGCTCCATGGCCGCAACTACACCCTGATCGACAACAGCCCCGAGGCCGTCGAGGTCATGGCGCGGCGACTGGCGCGCTTCGCGCCGGAGGTGGAGCGGGACCGCTTTCCGCTGGCCGGCTAGCTGGCGTCCTCGTCCGGCGGCATTCGGGGCTCCCAGATCTTCTTGGCGTCGAGGAAGTCCTGGTAGCTCGCGTCGGGCATCTGGTCCGACAAGAGCCCCCGCAGCGCGCTTAGCGGCAGCTTTGCCTCTTCGGGGCGTGGTATCGGTGTGAATCGGCCGCACGGCTTCCCGCGACGAGTGATAATGACCTCTTCGCCGTCGTCGAGACTGCGGAGTATCTCGCTGAATCTCGTCTTGAACTCGCGCACGCCGTAGGTGGGCATCGGCTAGGCCTTGGGAGGCTGTGGGGGCGCGGGGTTGGCGATTTCGCGGCCGATGGTGTTGGGGTAGAGGAGGGCGATTTCCTGCGCCGTCCAGCGGCCGCTGGGCTTCTCCATCGTCTTGGAGGCGTAGGGGTTGTTCATCAGGGAAATCTCGCCGTCTTGAATGAAGAAGGTCTGGCCGTTGATGTCGCGGGCGTGGTCGGTGCAGAGGTAGGCGACGAGCGGGGCGATGGCGGCGGGGTCGCGCTGCTGGGCGAGTCCGCCGCCGGCGGAGGCGATGCCCGCCTGGGTGCGCTTGGCCCGGGCCTCGTTGGAGACGCTCTGCACCATGCGGGTGTCGGCGGAGGGGGCGATGACGTTGCAGGTCACGCCGTACTTGCCGAGGTCGCGCGCCGCGGTGCGGATGAAGCCGGCGATGCCGTCCTTGGCCGCGCCGTAGTTGCCCTGACCGGCGTTGCCGACGAGGCCCGAGGTCGATGAGAAGCCGATCAGCGTCCCGCTCCGCTGCTGGCGGAAGATGATCGCCGACGGCTTGCCCACGGCGAACATGCCCTTGAGGTGGACCGCCATCACGGCGTCCCATTCCTCCTCGGTCATGTTGAAGATCATGCGGTCGCGGAGGATGCCCGCGGCGTGGACCATGGCGTCGAGGCGGCCGAACTTGTCGAGGGCGGCCTGCACGATGCGCTCGCCGCCCGCCATCGACGCGACCGACTCGTAGACCGCCGCCGCATCGCCGCCCTCACCCTTGATCTGGTTGACGACCTCGTCGGCGGGCTCGTTGGATGCGCCGGTGCCGTCGAAGTGGCCGCCCAGGTCGTTCACGATGACCTTGGCGCCTTGGCGCGCCAGCTCGATGCACATGCCGCGTCCGATGCCGCGCCCGCCGCCGGTGACGACCGCAACCTTGCCTTCTAGATGTTTCGCCATATCGGTCTCTCCTCTGGGGGCTGCGGCGGCGCCTAGCTCTTGGCCGGCTCTGCGGGTGGGGCGGGGTTGGTCACCCCTTCCATTAGCGTGCCGGGAACGGCGTCGATGAGTTCATCCACCGTCCACAGGCCCGGCTTGAAGATGGTCTTGACGGCCCGCGGCGGTTGGACGAAGGAGACCTTGCTCCCGCCGATGAACAGCACCTGTCCGTTGACGTTTGCGGAGGCGTCGCTAGCCAGGAAGACCGCCAGCGGGGCCACGTCCAGCGGGTCGAGCGTGGAGAGGTCGGTCGGCGCCGCGCCGCCGGCGAAGCCCTCGCGGGTCACGCCCGAAGCCTTGCGCTTCTCGAGGGCCTGAAGGTATTCGTCGGTCAGCGTCATGCGGGTGCCCGCCATGGGGGCGATGGAGTTGACCGTGACGCCGTAGCGGCCCATGTCTTTGCAGATCACCTTGGTGAGTCCGGCGATGCCCGACTTGGCCGCCGAGTAGTTGCACTGGCCGGTGTTGCCGTAGAGGCCCGACGTTGAGGTCAGGGTGATGATGCGCCCCGAGCGCTGCTGGCGCATGACGATGGCGGCGGGCTTGACGCAGGCGAAGGTGCCCTTGAGGTGGGTGCTGTAGACGCCGTCCCACTCCTCCTCCGTCATGTTGAAGAGCATGCGGTCGCGGAGGATGCCGGCGCAGGTGACCAGGATGTCGAGGCCGCCGAAGGTGTCGAGGGCGGTCTTGACGATGCGCTCGCCGCCGTCCATCGTGGCCACGCTGTCGTAGTTGGCCACGGCCTCGCCGCCCGCCGCCTTGATCTCGTCGACGACGATGTCGGCGGACTGCTTCGACGCGCCCTCGCCCCGCGTGGAGCCGCCGAGGTCATTGACCACGACCTTCGCTCCCTCCTCGGCGAAGGCCAGCGCGATGCCGCGTCCGATGCCGCCGCCCGCGCCGGTGACCGCCGCGATCTTCCCTTGTAGCAAATCGCCCATCGTTCTCCTCTCGATCGTTTCTGGAACCGGCCGTCGGCGGACGGCGCTACCGGGTGGGTAACTCCACCGTCGCCGCGCCGGGCGTCGTCTTTTCGCCCTTGCTGTTCTGCAGCCAGATGTTGCAATCGACCA
>DAOUKZ010000050.1:0-12021 GCA_034420775.1 Dehalococcoidia bacterium | reverse complement strand
AGGCGCGGCGCTGGGTCGAGGCGCTGGTCAAGTACTGCAAGACCCATTGGCGCGACGGCAGGCCGCTGAGCCAGAACCCCGTCATCCGGCAGAAGCTGGCGCGTCTCGCCTCGGAGGTCGCCGCCGGCTACCGTCTCTCGATGCGGGTCGCCTGGCTCCAGAGCCGGGGCGACGCCCCCAACTACGAGGCCTCCGTCACCAAGGTCTTCGGCTCCGAGCTCCGCAAGCGCATCGCCAACACCGGCTACCAGATACTCGGGCACTACGGCAACCTCGACGAGGGCTCGCCCCACGCCCAGTTGGACGGCGTCTTCTTCTTCCAGGTGCTCAGCTATTTCAGCAGCACCATCGGCGCCGGCGCCAACGAAATCCAGCGCAACGTCATCGCCCAGCGCGGCCTGGGCATGCCGCGGTAGCCAGAGAGGAGCGGCTTCGATGGAGCGAGACCCCGTTTCCGGCGAAACGCTGACCGACCAGGAGGTCGCCGAGGTCGACCGGGGCGAGTCGCGCTACGCCACCAAGTTCCTCTATGACGGCCGCTGGTACTACTTCACCGGCATCCTCAACCGCACCCGGTTCATCGGCAGCCCCGCGGCCTACGCCGCCTCCGCCGACGAAGACCGCTAGCCGCCCAAGGAGCGAAGCATGGACCTCGGATTCAGCGAGGCGCAGGAAGCCTTCCGCGAGGAGCTGCAGGCCTTCATGGCCGCCGAGTGCGACCGCAGGCTCGTCCGCGACCTCGAGGAGAGTGACCTCGGCTACTCGCCCGACATGTGGCGCGACATGGCCCGACGCGGCTGGCTCGGCCTCATCTTCCCCGAGGCCTACGGCGGCGGAGCCCGCTCCTGGACCGACCTTGTCGTCCTCATGGAGGAGTTCGGGCGCCAGCCCTGCCCCGTCCCCTACCAGACCTGCGTCCTGCAGAGCGGCCTCGCCCTCCTAGAGCTAGGGACCGACGCGCAGAAGGCCGAGTACCTCCCGCGCATTTTCGACGGCGGCCTTCAGTTCCGCTTCTGTCTCACCGAGCCCAGCGCCTCCTATGACGCCGACGGCGTCGAGGTCCGCGCCCTGCCCCGTGGCGAGGACTGGTCGCTCAACGGCACCAAGCTCTTCATCCAGTACGGCGCCTCCGCCGACTACTACCTCGTCGCCGCCAGGACCCGCGACTCCGAAGACCCCGCCGACGGCGTCTCACTCTTCCTCGTCGACGCCGCCGCGCCGGGCATCGGCGTCACCCCGCTCATCACCATGGCCGAGGACAAGCAGACCGAGATCGTCTTCAACCAGACGATGGTGCCAGGAGCGCGGCTCGTCGGCCCGCTGCACGGCGCTTGGTCCGCCATACAGAAGGTGCTCGACCTCTCGACCGTCGCCCTCTGCGCCGAGATGTCCGGCGGGATGCAGGCGGCGCTCGACTACGCCGTCGAGTACTCGAAGATACGGATCCAGTTCGGCCGGCCCATCGGCAGCTTCCAGGCCATCCAGCACCACGCCGCCAACATGCTCATCGAGATGGACGCCGCCCGCTACAGCGCCTACGAGGCCGCCTGGCGCGTCGACGAGGGCCTGCCCTACGAGATGGAAACGTCGATGGCCAAGGCGCTCTGCACCGAGGCCTACCAGAACGTCACCGCAACCGGCCACCAGATTCTCGGCGGCGTCGGCTTCTACAAGGAGCTCGACATGCAGCTCTGGTACCGCCGCGCCAAGTCTGCCGAGGCCTTCTTCGGCGACGCCGAGTACCACCGCGAGCGCGTCGCCCAACTCATGGGCCTGTGACCTTAGCCTCTTCTCCCCAAGGGGAGAAAATCGAGATGAGGGACCCGCGCCGACCGCTTACCCCTGCGCGAAGAACGACGTGGAGCTCGGGTCGGGGTCGTCGCCCTGTGGCATCGAGAAGGGGAACTTCGAGATCGCACCGCCGTCGACGACCAGCGTGTGACCCGAGACGCCGCTCGAGAGATCCGAGAGCAGGAACAGTAGCCCCGACGCGATCTCCGTCGGGTCGAGGGCCCGGCGGATCGGTGTCGTAGCGGCCGCCTGCTTGTGGCGGGCATCTTCGGTCGTCGCCGCCATGGTGCGCGGCGTGATCACCGACCCCGGCGCCAGGTTGTTCACCCGGATGCCGTAGCCGCCGAACTCGACGGCCATCGTCCGCGATAGCGCCATCACCCCCGCCTTCGCCGCGCCGTAGGGCCCGTGATGCGGGGCCCCCGCCCAGCCGCTCACCGATGACAAGCTCGCGATGCTGCCCGCGATCCCCTTCCGCCGCATGTGGTTGGCGACCGCCTGGATGATGAGGAACTGGTACTTCAGGTTGCGGCTGAAGACGGCGTCCCATTCCGCCTCGCCGTAGTTGAACAGGTCGTCCCACTCCGACGCGCTCATCATCCCGCCGATGATGTTTGCAAGGCAGTGGACCTCGCCGAACTCGCGCTCCGCCTCCGCGACCACCTGATCGGCGCCGGCCTTCGTCTCGACGTTCGCCACGACCCCGTGCGCTTGGACGCCAAGCTCGCGCACCTGCGCCACCGTCTCCTCCACCCGAGCGCCGTCGATATCCACCGCGACGATGTTCGCGCCCGCCTCCGCCAACGTCTTCGACGTCGCCGAGCCGATGCCGCCTCCGCCGGCGCCGCATACGATCGCGTTCTTGCCGTCCAGCCGTATCCGTTCCACTACCATGCCGGGCCTCCCTCTGTTGAGCGCCCGCATTATGCCATTGCTATAATCGCGGCGCATTCAGGGCTCCCACACCAGGCGAAACGAGGCAGCCGATGGACAAGGTGAACGTACTCATAGGCCACTACTTCGGACGCCCCGCCGACGCCGACACCATCGCCGCCGTGGACCCCCGCGTCGAGGTCGTCTACGCCCCCTACGTCGACGCCCGTGCCCGCGAGATGATGCGCTCCTACCAGGCCGGCGGCACCATGACGTTCGAGGGCGACCCCGAGGCGTTCGACCGCCACATCGGTGAGACCGAGGTCATCCTCGGCGCTGGTCTACCCAAGAATCTCCTCGAGCTCGCCCCCAACCTCAAATGGGTCCAAGCCTACGGCGCCGGCGTCGACTACCTCGCGGGCACCGGCCTGCTCGAGCACGGCGTCGCCCTCACCTCATCGAGCGGCATCAACGGCCCACCCATCGCCGAGTCCTGCATGATGTTCATGATCATGAACGAGAAGAGCATGGTGAAGCGCGTCGAGGCCCAGTCCCGCCGCGAGTGGACCCGATACGCCAACGGCCAGCTCACCGGCAAGACGGTCGGCATCGTCGGCCCCGGCAGCATCGGCGGCGGCGTCGCCAAGCGCGCCGCGGCCTTCGACATGCGCGTCCTCGCCGCCCGCCGCACCTACGTCCCCGGCCAGGCCGTGCCCAACGTCGACGAGGTCTTCCCCTCAGACCGCCTCAACGAGATGCTCGGCCGGTGCGACTACGTCGTCGTCGCCGTCAGCCTCACCGACGAGACCCGCGGCATGATCGGCAAGGACCAGATCGACGCCATGAAGCCCGGCGCATTCTTCATCAACGTCTCGCGCGGCGCGGTCGTCGACGAGGCGCCATTGCTCGACGCCCTCAAGAGCGGCCATCTCGGTGGCGGGGCCCTCGACGTCTTCGCCCAGGAGCCCCTGCCCGCCGACAGCGAGTTCTGGGGCCTCCCCAACGTGATCGTGACGCCCCACAACACCGGCGGCCTCAAAGACCACGCCGACCGCGCCACCCAGTTCTTCTGCGAAAACCTCCGCCGCTACCTCGACGGCCAGCCGCTCGAAAACCGCGTCGACCCCGTCAAGGGGTATTAGCGGCTGGAGGTAGCCACGCTCGCCACGGGGGAGGGTCTTCCGATGCTGCGGCGTCAGCGGGCATTAGTTTCTCGCACTCCCAGCAAACGGGAGGCAAAGGGCAGACCAGCCACACGACACTGCCGCTATTGTTCACTTCGGCTACCTTTTCGCGGAACTCAATAGCGTCACAGAACTTCTCCCAGGTCTCCACGGCTTTCGGCTTGCGGCGCCCGCACGCTGTCTCATACATGCTAGGGCCGATAGGAGACCCCTTGTGCACGGCGATCTCGAGCAGACGCTCGTGGTGGGGACGCAGGTGTTCCCGCTGGTTGTTCGTATCCACTTCGGCTTCTCTCGTGGCGGCAGTCGAGGGTCTGTCCGATAGAATAGGCGAGCCTGCCTGGAGGGTGCAAACCCGGCGGTGCTGCCGGTTTGCCATCGCCGACGGCCTCACCGCCACCACCCACGGCCTGTAAGGCAAGCTGCGTGCTTGAAGGAAGGAACGAGATGACGAGCCCTCTGTTCCGAGTGATTCGTGAAGAGAAAAGAGTCGAAGAGGTTCCCGACGATGGGAGCCCAGAAGACCTAATGCCAACCACGTTCGGAGAACAGGGATTTTCCGAGAGAGACATAGAAGACTGGCTGGAGAAGGCACCCCGGCTGCTCGGCGAGGACTTGCTGATCATTCAGCGGCAAGCCAACCCTGTTGACGCCGGCAACCTCTGGCCTGACCTCGTGGCCGTCGACCGTCAGGGTGCCCTCGTCATAGTGGAATTGAAACAGGACTGGTCTGGCGACAACGTCTATTGGCAAGCCGTCCTCTACGCCGCAGCCTACTGGAAGCGCTGCGCCAGCGAGATCATCGACCTCTACAGCGAGTATCTGCACGGAGATAGGGCCGCAGCGGTCGAAAGACTAAAGAAGCATATCGGCTCACAGGACGAGAAGGATCTCAAGAAAAGGCTCAATAACCGCCAACGGATCGTCTTGGTCAGCAGGGAATTCTACATGTCGGCCACCACGGCGGTGCTTTGGCTGAGGGATCATGGCCTCGACGTGTCTTGCCTTAAGCTGACTCCATACCTGGGTGAGGAAGCTGAGGAGTGCTATGTGAGCATGACGGAACTCGTCCCAGAGTTGAATTCCACAGACAAGCCGCTGGCGGCAGAGGCAAGGAAGGAATTGCTGATACCACTGCGGAATATCCCCAACGACGACGCCAGCGCAAAACTGGACAGTTACCGCCGACGGATCCGCAAGTTCTCATGGTCGGTCGCGGCCAAGCTTGGCGATCTCCTCGCCCCGGCTCTGGTACCTCCCAAGACGAGCTACTGGGCATCTAGGGTGGGCGACTCTCGCTATTTTGGGTTTTGGTACAACCACGAGCCTTGGAACCCCAACGGGTTCAGCTTCGCCATTCAAGTGCGTGTGACGGAAGAGGGAACCGCTCCGTTCCGTGTCGCGGCCTTGTTCCAGTTCCATGAGGACACCGCCCGTCAAGGTGGAGTTACTGAAGAGAACATTGAAGAGCTCCGGAAATGGATGAGGAAATTCACAACTGCTTCTTTCGGTTGTACGGCGAGAGAGTTACCTGATGGTTGGTACGAAGTGAACAAGACCATCAACGTGACACTCGACCGAGAAGGGGCCGAGCAGGTGGCTGAGATGCTCGCGACCCTAGTCCATGACTTGTATCCACGGATAGAGAAAACTCTGGGCAGACACGTGCCATACGAACGTGTCGGAAAGCTGGGCTCACGGCCCACATTCCAACTGCTTCCTGACGAGAATAAGGCTGAGGATTTGACCCGCACGACTTTTGTGACGCAAGGATTCTCTGACGAGCTAGACCGTCATGACTGGCTGGTGAGTGATGCTAGTCTGCTGGGTGAAGACTTGCTGGTTATCCAGCGCGACCATTGCGACATGGAGGGCCTCCGACTTTGGCTTGATGTCTTAGCCGTGGATCGTAGCGGCGCGCTCGTTGCGGTCGAAATAAGGCTCGACTGGTCCGGCGATAGTCTCTATTGGGAAGCGCCTCTCCATGGTGCGACGTGCTCGAGTCGCACTCCCGAGCAGGTCATCGATCTGTACGAGGAATACCTGGGCGGCGATAGGACGGCTGCGGTGGAGAAGCTGAAAGACCACACTGGCTCGAAGGACGAAGGCGCCCTTAAGGAGAAGCTCAACCACCGGCAGCGGGTGCTCCTAGTAGCCAGTGCCTTCGCCAAGGAAGTTACCACGACGGCGCTTTGGTTACAGGAGCACAAGATAGATGTGTCCTGCCTCCAACTGACGCCGTATCTGGATGAGGAGACAGGAGAGTGCTACGTAGATAGAACGAACCTCCTGGAGCGCGATCCTGAAGACTTGCTTACTGGTCTCAGAGTCACCCAAAGACAGCTTGCGGAGCACGCTGCCGAATTGCATGGACTGGAAGGCCAAGACGGCCAGATCACCAAGTTCTCACGCGCAGTCGCCGACAAGGTCAAGGACCGGATTAAGCCTGAATTGTGGCCATCTGAGGCCGACAAATTGGCCCAGAGTTGGTACGACCTCTGCTGCTTCGGCCTGTGGCGCCCCGGAAGCCCTTGGTTCTGGTTCTACATTTTTGTGAGAGTGCCCAAAGACGAACGCGCTGCGTTTCGTGTCACGCTCTTGTTCCAGTTCAGTAGGACAGCCGCGCATCTTGCCGGAGTTAGTGAAGAGTCGATCAGAAAGCTCCGCGGATTGACCGCCACGTTTGCTGAGAAGCCTGGGTGGAACGCCCGGCCCACCTTCGGCTACTACTATGAAGCCGGGAAGACCGTGCATGTCGCGCTTGACGAGGCGGGGGCAGAGCTTGCCGCCGAGACGCTCGCCGAGGTGATCCGGGAGATGTACCCGCGCATCAAGCGGGTCTTGGACAAGGACGCTGCTAAGCGTTCTGACTCTGGTGCGCCGGGGTAGCCGGATAGTCCTCCGGCTTCCCTGTGTCGCCGTCTTGGATGACGAAGTCGCGCCGGTCCCGGTAGAGGCGGGCGCGGTTCAGGACATAGTCGACGCCGGGCTCTAGGTCGTCCCAGTGCGTCATCAGCCAGTACTTGTGGTCCGCGATGAAAAGGTAGGTATTGTTCATGCTGAAGAAGCGGCAGGCTACGCCCTCGCCGGCCCGGAACCGGTCGCAGACGGCTTCTAGAAGCTCCTGCTGGCTGTCTTTCTCGCTGAGCACGTACTCGTGGGGCCACGTGTCGCGGTAGGTGACCGCCTCCCGCCAAGGGGCACGGTCAATCAGCTCTTTCAGTGTCGGCGGCATGCCTTTCACTCCTCCATCGATAGCGAACGGGTCAATCTGATTCCAAGCGGCCGACTTGGGGACGAGGAAAACAGGGCTGCTCTTCCCGACTGCTCGCTTGCCGCCCCTAGACCGGTGTGCGGCCGTTCCTGCGGCTGGAGGCGAGCTCTTGGAGCATGAGGAGGCCCTTCTTGGTGTCCGAGGCGACGCGGGCCTTGTCGGAGTGCTCGATGCGGTACTTGAAGAGCCAGTAGGTGAACTCGTTCAGCTCGGCGATGCTCATCGAGTCGGGGATGGGCAGTCCGCGCGAGGCGGCGTACGTCTCCAGCAGCTCGCGGCGGGGCTTGCCGTAGATGCGCTGGTGGGCGAGGTCGTCGAGCTTCGAGTCGTCCATCTTGCCCATGCCGTAGCGGGACTTGCGGACCTCGCGCTCGGCGGCGAGCAGGATCGCCTCCTCGACGCGCACGCCATACCAGAAGTTCGCCGCCGCGCTGTGCTTGACGGCGCCGAACGCCGCCCGGAGCTCCTCCTCACCGACGGCGCGCGGCGTCTCGCCTTGGAAGAGGAAGCGGTCGCGCTCGGCCAGCGGCAGGCAGTCGTAAGCGGTGAGGACGATGCGCTCGGCGAGGAGCCGCCAGTCGAAGGCCTCTCCCGCCACGAGGTAGCGGTACTCCCGGCCGTCGACCGACTCCTCGGCTAGCGTCCACTCCCCGATGGTCTCGAGGAGCGCTTCCGTCCAGTCGCGGCCCGCCTTCACCGACTCCCGAAAGCGGCGCAGCGCCTCCTCCGTCCCATTCTCCAGGACGTCGGCGCCCGGCGTGGCTGTCTCGGTCTGCGGCATACCGCGCTAGTCTACCCGCGCGCCCGCCCCCGCGCCACCGGCCGGCGCTCGGCCCTTGTCTCTAGTCGCGCCGCCCGAGGAACACCAACAGGGACGAAACGGCCAGCAGCGCCGCCGCCGGCGCGTACATGATCGTGACCGCCGCGACGCCCACGATCGCCGACACGATCATGAGTGCGATCGCGAGCCGCGGTCGCCACGGCGCCAGGGTCGCGCCCACGAGGCCGAGCGCCGACGCGGCCAGTCCGACGCTCGAGAGCCGGACCCAGACATCCCGCTCCGCGCCATGCAGGACCATGGCGGAAGCGATCAGGCCGGCCGCGCCCCCCAGGATTCCCACGACCATGCCGATGGTTCTCATGTGTAGCCTACTCCTTTGTCCACACCCGTTCCGGTCCCTCTCGAATGGTGTTCCGGTTGGCTTCCTTTGCCCTAGTCGCGCGCCTGCATTAGCGCGATGGCGTTGGCGATGCGGGTCATACAGCGCTCGCGGCCCAGCACGGCCATGGTGTCGAAGAGCGGCGGCGCGGCCTTCACTCCGGTGCAGGCCACCCGCAGCGTCCCGAAGAGCTGGCCCGTCTTGATTCCAAGCTCCTCCGCCAATGCCCGCAGCGCCGTCTCAAGCTCAGCCGCCTCGAACCCCGGCAGGCCGTCGAGCCGCTCCTGCGCCGCCTCCAGCGCGCGCAACGTTCCCGCCTCGTCCATCTTCTTCTGCACCAGGTCGGTGGGGTCGGGCGTGATCGTGTCCACCAGGAAGAACTCGGTGAGCTCCCGCGCCTCCGACAACAGCTTCAGGCGGTCTTGGACCAGCGGCACGACGCGGCCCAGGTACGCCTCGTCGATGGGCTGCGCCTCGGGGAGGTCGCTCTCAAGCCGGCCGGCGACAAGCGAGGTCACTCGCTCCGGCGCCATCTCCCGGATGTAAACGCCGTTCATCCACTGGAGCTTGTCGATGTTGAAGACCGACCCCGCCTTGCCCACGCGGTCGAACGAGAAATACTCCACGAGCTGCTCGCGGCTGAAGATCTCAGTCTTGTCGTCGTACGACCAGCCCAGAAGCGCCAGGAAGTTCATCAGGGCCTCGGGCAGGAACCCTTGGTCGCGGTAGTCCAGCGTCGACGCCGCCCCGTGGCGCTTGCTCAGCTTCGCCCGGTCCGGCCCCAGTATGATCGGCAGATGCGCGTAGACCGGCGGCTGCCACCCCAGGGCCTCGTGGAGCAGGACGTGGCGCGGCGCGCTCGACACCCACTCGTCGCCGCGGATGACGTGGGTGATCCGCATGGCGCGGTCGTCGACGACGTGCGCCAGATGGTATGTGGGAAAGCCGTCCGACTTCAGAAGGACGAAGTCGTCGAGCAGGGCATTTTGGAAGCGGACCTCGCCGCGCAGCAGGTCGGCGCAAACCGTCTCGCCCTCGGTCTTCGAGGCGAACCGGATGACCTTGGGGCGGCCCTCGGCCTCGTGCCGGGCGCGCAGCGCGGCGTCGTACCGATAGCGGCCGTCGTACTTGGTGGGCTGACCGCGCCGCTGCTGCTCCTTCCGCATCGCGGCGAGCTCGTCCGGGGTGCAGTAACAGGCGTAGGCCTTGCCCTCCTCCACCAGACGCTCCGCCGTCTCGCGGTAGCGCTGGAGGCGCACTGGGTCGGACTGGAAGTACGGCCCGGAGTCGCCCCGTTCGCCGCGCCCGTCGCCCGTCGGCCCCTCGTCCCAGTCGAGGCCAAGCCAGCGAAGGCTCTCCAGAATCGCCTCGGTCGCGCCCTCGACGAGCCGCGCCTGGTCGGTGTCCTCGATGCGGACGATGAAGGAGCCGCCGCGGTTCCGCGCGAAGAGCCAGTTGAAGAGCGCGGTGCGGATGTTCCCAACGTGCGGGATGCCCGTGGGACTGGGTGCGTAGCGGACGCGGACGGGATCGTTCATGGCGTCGGTGCGCGGTATTCTCGCCCCGGCGGGCGCCTAGTCGAGCCGCACCACGCGGGGCGGCATGCGGCAGCGCTCGGCGGTGATGATGCAGTTCATCTGGTGGACCGCATCGTCGAGCGCATCGTTGGTCACCACGTAGTCGAACGCGCCGATGTGTTCCATCTCGCTCCGAGACTCCTCGATCCGCCGGCGCAGGCTCTCCTCGGACTCGGTTAGCCGCCACTTCAGCCGGCGCTCCAACTCGTGGATCGAGGGCGGGACGACGAAGATCATCACCGCCTGCGGGGCGAGGCGCTTGATCGTCGCCGCGCCCTGCACGTCGATCTTGACGAGGACGTCGTGCCCCGCCGCCATCGCGTTCCGCACCTGCGACTTCGGCACGCCGTACGAATTGCCGTAGACCTCGGCGGATTCCAGGAAGTCGCCCTCCTCCAGCATGCGCCGGAACGTCTCCTTGGAGATGAACTGGTAGTCCACGCCGTTGCGCTCGTTGTCACGGATCGGCCTCGTGGTGGCGGTGACGGTGAAATGCAGCGGCAGGTCCAGGATGCGCATGCGGTTGAGGATGGCGTCCTTGCCGACGCCCGAGGGTCCGGAGAGCACGATGAGGAGCGGCGTGCGGCGCGGTTGCGAGAGCAAGGACGGCTCCTCCGGCTTCAAAGCCGAGTCGAGTCTTGACCTCGGTTCTGAAACACTTCAGCGGGCCGTTCCACTATATGGCAGAAGCTCTCGTTTATCAACGCGTCCGGCGTTCGTCCGAGCCCCCGCCTTGCCGCAGGCGTCCGACTCGTTCCCGCACCTCGCCGGTCACTTCGAGCAAGGCGAACGTGCCCGTGGCCTTAATCACGAGCTCGCCGTCGCAGCGGACGTCGGACTCCATCGTCGCCAGCCGCGTGCCGAGGTGCACCGTCCGCGACTCGCACTCCAGCAGGCCGCCGCGCACCGACTTCAGGTAGTTGATCTTGATTTCCACCGTCGCCGAGGAGGTCTTGCGCTTCAACATCTCGGTGGCGATGGCTGAGCCCATGCCGATGTCGCACAGCGCGAACCCCACTGTCCCGTTGACGAACCCGAAGGGGTTGAGGTGCCGCTCCTCGATCTGGAGCCGCACCAGGCTCCACCCGTCGCGGGCCGCTGCCAACTCCGCGCCGAGCATGTCGCCGATGGAGTCGGTGAGCTTGCGCGACACGTCGAACTCCATCGGCTCCGGTGCGTCGGCCCGCGTCATCCCCCTATCCCGCTACGCCGCGTAGTCGCCGCTGCGGAGGACGCGCCCCGCCGCGGCGCCGGTGTGCTCGCCGTGGGCCATCGTCACCACGCCGTTGACCAGGGTGTACTCGATGCCCGTGGCGTATTGCACCAGCCGCCGCGCGCCGCCGGGCAGGTCGTTCACGAACGTCCGCTCCGACGGCCCGACCGTCTCGGGGTCGAAGATCGTCAGGTCCGCCGCGTAGCCTTCGAGCACCTTGCCCCGGTCGACGACGCCGCTCTCCTCCGCCTGCACCGACGACAGCCGCCGCACCGCGTCTTCGAGCCGCATCGCCTGCTTCTCACGGACCCAGTAGCCGAGGAGGCGCGTCGAGAAGCCCGTGTTCACCTCGGTGATCAGGTGCGCGCCGGCATCGGAGAAGCCAGCTCCCACGTGCGGCTCCTTCAGGATTTCCATTATCACGTTGGGGTCGGCGTTGCGCGTGTCGAGCTGCCGGAACTGCGTCGTCAGGTCCTCGTCGAGGGCGATGTCGAAGGCGGTGTCGAGGGGGTCTTTGTTCAGCCGCTCGGCGATCTCGGTGACGCGCATCCCCTCGAACTTTGCGTAGAGGCCGGTGGTCGACTTGACCAGCATCGTGATCTCCCAATTCATCGGGAGTCCACGGAAGGGGTCTCGCTTCATCTCCTCGCGCAGCGTCTGGCGCACCGCGGGGTCGCGCATCTTGGCCGTCTTGACCGCCTTGGGCTCGATGAGCACCTTCTGCCACGTCGCCCAGCGGTCGAAGACGTTGGTGAACTCGAAGGTGAACTCGAAGTCGTCCGGCTGGGTGTGACCCAGCGCGAAGAAGGGCGTTCCCTGCTCGCGCATCTCGCGCAGGATGCGGAGGTGCTCCTTCCACGCGTCGGGCTCGGTCACCGACTGCGAGATCGTGTTCCAGCAGACGGGCCGGCCGCTGCGCCGTGTCAGCTCGACCAAGCGGGCCATCCCG
>DAOUKZ010000049.1:0-5720 GCA_034420775.1 Dehalococcoidia bacterium | reverse complement strand
TCTGGGGCCACCGCATCTACGTAAAGATGGCGCGGGGCGGCGGCTTCATCTTCACCGCGGGGCTTGCCAACACCGCCGAGCAGGAAAGCAGCTTCCATCACCCCGACTACCCCTACCACGTCGACCGGGGCGCGAAGGGAACGGCGGCGGTGCTCGACTACATGAAGTCCATGCTCGCCGAAGTCGGGGCCGGCATGGAGAACGTCGTGCGGACGGAAA
This sequence comes from Dehalococcoidia bacterium, assembly GCA_034420775.1. Taxonomy (GTDB): domain Bacteria; phylum Chloroflexota; class Dehalococcoidia; order SHYB01; family SHYB01; genus DAOUKH01. The sequence goes on along the minus strand of DAOUKZ010000049.1, from coordinate 5,501 downwards.
TCTACCTTAACGACATGCGGCACCTCGCCGGGCTTGAAGAAGTCTGGCCGGACTTCTTCCCTGAAGACCCACCGGCGCGGATCATCGCCCCGGCGGACTTCCCGACGCCGACCGGCCTGTGCGAAATCGAGGCCATCGCCATCGACCCCGAGGGGCCCTACGCCAAGCACACCGTCTCGACGCCGGACGCGCCCGCCTCCTTCACCCACGAACCGCAGGCGGTCAAGGCGGGCCCGTACCTCTTCCTCTCAAGCCAGATGGCGACGGACTGGCGCGAAGGACTCGCGCCGGAGGCGCGGGTGAATCCCGCGCTCCCCTATCACGATTCGTCGATCAAGCGCGAGGCACGGTACATCCTGAACAACGTCGACGCCATTTGCCGGGCAGGGGGCGCGTCGATGCGAAACTTGCTCCGGCGGCGGGCCGTCTATCGCGACCTCAACGACCAAGGCTCGGCGGAGGCAGTCTGGCGCGAGGTCCTCGGCGACCGCGTTCCGCCCACGACGACGTTCAAGGCGTCCACCGACCTGCCGGTGCCCGGATGCGACGTCGCCTACGACCTCGTGGCCTACGCGCCGGAATAGTACAAGCCTAGGGCGCGTAGGCGATCAGGTCGTACTGGACGCGGCAATCGGGAACGGGTAGGCCCGTCGAGGTTTGGAAGATCGTGGTTGGCGGCAGGCGGTCGCCGAGCGCGGACTGCCACGAACCTTCCGCCGCGCCAAGATCGTCGAGCGCGAGGTGCATCGCGCGGCGCCGTACGAGGTTGTCCAATGAGGCGCCGCCGGCACGGCAAATCGACGCGGCGTTCTTCAAGACGTAGTCGGCCTCCCGCTTGATCGGCGAGGCGTGGTGCGGGAAGTTCGGATCGACGCGCGCCTCCGGCGCGAGACCTCGCTCGTAGTCGGTCGCCATGAGGCCGGAGAGAAAGAGGTACGGCCCGGCGCGCATCGCGTGCGGCTCGGGGCTCGGCGACTTGGGTGCGTCGCCCGCCATGATCGTCTCCTTGCGGTACGGCCCCGCCGGATCCACCGCGATGAGCTCGATTTCGACGACGGTGTGGGGCGCGGGGAACCCCGCGGGCACGACGATACGGGCCGGTGGGTCGTCGGGGAAGAACTTCCGCCAGGCCTCGTCCAGCCCGGCGAGGTTCCGCATGTCGTGGAGGTGGATCTCGGCGCGCACCACGTCGGCCAGCGACGCGCCCATCTCCTGCAGCGACGCCTCCAGGTCTTGCAGGGTGATCTCCGTGGACAACGCCGCCAAGTCGTGCCGGTAGGGGAAGTCGGGATGCTCCGGCACGTCGGCGCCGGGGATCAGGTGCCGCGTGTTGTTGGTGATGCCGGCGGTGAAGATGAACCCGCCGCCGCGCGTCGCCTTGATATAGATCCGGTGGCCGAACACCTCCTCCAACGGCGGGATAGGGGCATCGTCCGTCGAGGTGGTGACGGCGACGCGGCCGAGCTCCGCGTCCGACGCCACGGCGATGAGGTCGGTGGTGACCGTTAGGCCGGGGACAGTGACCGCCGGCACGTAGACCAAGGTGCTCGGGGGCGGCGCCTCGCCGCCGAAGAAGTCCTCCCGCAGGTTCAGGGCGTCGAACGTCTCCTCCCGCTTGGTCTGATAGGTGTTGATCTTGAGGGAATCGCGCATCGAGGAGCCCAGCGATTCGAACGCATGGCCCATACGGCGATAGATGTGCATGAGTTGCGCCCGGATATGAGACCAGTGGTTGGGAAGCTCCGGGTGGGGAAGAATGTCGGCGGCGATGCCGGTGGCGGGATGCGCCGCCATGCCCCCGCCGTAGAAGACGAGGTCGCCGGCACGGGCAGCCTCGGGCGGCGTGCCCTCCGGCGCGTCCGGCAGGTGGGCGTACCTGATTTCTTCGAGCTTCCCCATGGTATCCCTCTTTCTTCTGCCGTCTCTTCCTTTGGTCTGTCTACCCGCGGGCTAGGCGCGGGTCGAGCGCGTCCCGGAGGCCGTCGCCTAGGAGATTCAGCGAGAGGACGACGATCAAGATCGCGATCCCCGGCGCCGTCGCCGCATGGGGCGCCGACGTGATGTAGGACTTCGACGCCGCTAGCATAGCGCCCCAGTCGGCCGTCGGCGGCTGCGTTCCCAGGCCGATGAAGCTCAGCCCCGCCATGAACACGATCTTCTGGCCAACGTCGAGCGTGAAGAGCACGATGATCGGCCCCAGGATATTGGGGAGCACGTGCCTCGTGACAATTCGCACGTCGGACGCTCCCACCGCTCTGGCCGCTTCTACGAACGGGTACTCCTTCAAGCTCAGCACCACGCCCCGGACCACACGGGCATAGATGGGAATGCCGATCACGCCGAGGACGATCACCGCGTTCCGCAAGCCGGGGCCGAGACTCGCCACCACCGCGATGGCAAGGATGAGCGGAGGAAAGGCGAGGAGGATGTCGATCACTCGCATCGAGAGCAGGTCGGTCCACTTGCCGGTGTAGCCCGCGGCCACGCCGATCACAAGCCCGAAGCCCATCGAAATCCCCGCCGACGCGATGCCGGCCCAGAGCGAGACGCGGCCGCACCAGACAAGCCTGGAGAGCACGTCGCGCCCAAGCTCGTCGGTGCCGAGAGGGTACGCCGTCGTGCTGAACCAGGCGGTCAACCGTACCGCCGGCTTGAGCGCGTCCGGCTCGCGGAGGGGCAGCACCGGCGCGAGCAGAAGGGTAACGATGAGCGCGGTTAGAACGAACAGCCCCGCCAACGCGAGGGGATTCTGCCGCAGCGAGGCCCAGAATATCTGCAGGAATCCTTCGCGGCCGGAGCCACGGCCGTCGCGCGAAGCAAGCGGGTGTGCCTGGGTACTCATACGCCGGTCACCCGTACTTGATCCTGGGGTCCAGGTAGGCGTAGCTCAAATCGACGATCAGGTTGATCAGGACGAAGGCCGTCGCGGTCACCAGTGTGATCGCCTGCACCAGCGGGAGGTCCCGCCGGCCGATCGCGTCGATCATGAAGCTCCCCACACCCGGCCAGGCGAAGAGGAACTCGATCAGCACCGAGCTGCTCAGCAACGCGCCCAGTTGGACGCCCAGCACCGTGACGACGGGGATCAAGGCGTTCTTCAGAGCATGCCGGTGGACAATAACCCACTCCTTGAGACCTTTCGCCCGCGCTGTGCGGACGAAGTCTTGCCGGATGACCTCGAGCATCTGCGACCTCGTCAGCCGGGCCACGATGGCGATGTTGAAGGCCGCCAACGTCAGGGCCGGCAGCAATAGGTGCCGGAGAACGTCGACAACGCCGCCGTCGCCGGCCGGCGAACGCATCCCCGTTGACGGCAATAGGTCCCATTGCACCGAGAAGAGCAGGATCAGCATGAGGCCCAGCCAGAATCCCGGCATGCTAACCCCAATCAGCGAGACCAACATGCTCAGCCGGTCCATCCAGGAGTTTTGCCGCACCCCGGCGAGCACTCCCAGGCCGACGCCGACCACCGTCGAGACGATGAATGCCGCCCCCGCCAGGATCGCCGTATTGACGAACCGGTCGAACACCTCGCCCAGCACCGGCGTCCGCAGCCAGATCGACTCTCCCAAGTCGCCCTGAAGCGCGTTCCACAGCCACTTGCCGTACTGGACGTGGATGGCCTCTTCGAGCCCGAGCTTGGTCCGCAGCTCGAGCACGTCGGCGGGCGTCGCGGACGGGCCCAGCATCAGGATCGCCGGATCGCCGGGAGTCAGGTGAATGACCGCGAAGACGACCACCGATACACCGAGCAATGTCGGGACCAGCAGCAGGACTCGTCGGATGGCGTACCCGGAAATGGTCTAGCTCCGTCTATCCCGGATCGGGACCTCCGGGAGACAGCAAAGCCGGGCTTTCACCCGGCTTTGCTCTGTGTCGCGGGCCCAGGCTCGCGCTTAGTTCACGGTTATGTCCTTCACGAAGTGCACCGAGTTGGCGAATTGCTCCAAGCCCGTAATGTCGGACGTGTGCGCGATGATCCTCGGGAGGTAGACGATGCTGCCATACGGCGGGTCTTCCTGCGTCACTTCCTGCGCCTGGTCGTAGATCCCCTTCCGTTCGGCCGGATCGAACGTCGTCCGGCCACGGTCGAGCAGCGCGTCGAGGTCGGAATTGCCGTAGTAGCTGAAGTTGAAGCCGTTCGGCGACTGGCGGCTGGTGGCGAAGAGGTTGGTGTACCAGTTGTCGGGGTCGGCGATGCTCGCCAGGATCGACGTCAACGCCATCTCTTCGATCTGCCCGCCGAAGAGCGCCCCGATGAACTCGGAGAACTCACGGGTATCGAGCGTCACCTCGATGCCGATTTCGGCCAGACTCGCCTGAATCACCGTCGCGACTTCCGTCGCCTTGGGCAGGTTGGGAGCGACCGCCGCGAAGGACAGCGTCGTCTGGAAGCCGTCCGGATAGCCGGCCTCCGCCAGCAGCTCTCTGGCCTTGTCGAGGTTGTAGGGATGGCCGGCCACGTCTTGGTTCACCCACTGGCCGAAGCCGGGGCTGAGCAAGCCCTTGGCCGGGGCCGCGACGCCCTGCAGCAGGTCGTTGGCGATGGTCTCCTTGTCGATGGCGTAATTGATCGCCTGGCGCACGAGCGGGGAGCCTAGGGGCCCGGCGTTCAGGTTGAAGCTGACGAAGTAGAGCAGGCGGATCGTCTTGGCGTTGACGGTGAAGGCCGCGTCCGCGTCCAGAGCCGTGAGCTCTTCCAGGGGCGGGTCGACGATCATCTGCGCCGTCCCGTTCTTGAGCGCGGCGAGCCGGGCGGTGTCGTCAGGGATGGAGATGTAGATGGACTCGGCCACCTGGGGTGCGTCGCCCCAGTAGTCGTCGTTCCGCTCCAGGACCCGCCGGACGCCCTTATCCCACTCAGCCAGCTTGTAGGGGCCTGTGCTGATGGGATGCTCGATGATGTCGCCTTGCAACTCGCGAATGGCCTTCGGGCTCAGGGTGGCCGTGGCGTTGGTGGACGAGAAGTCGAGCGCCGACGCCGTCGGCTGCTTCATGTTGAGCCGTACCGTGTGGTCGTCGACCACGTCGGCCGAGGCCACCCACGAAAGGAATGTGTTCCGATAGGTGAAGTTGCCGTACTGATGGAACTCGTTCTCCGGATCGATCTGGCGGTCGATGTTGAACTTGACGGCCTCCGCGTTGAACGGCGTGCCGTCGTGGAAGTTGGCATCGCGGAGCTTGAAGGTAATGCTGTCGCCGCCGGAGCCGATCGTCCACTCAGTCGCCATCGCGGCCTGGACGTCGCCGCCCGCGGGCACCTCATTGATCAGCGGGTCCGTAATCTGGACCAGCGTGATCGAGCAGGCGTTGTCGAGACACTGGTGCGGGTCCTGACTCTGTGTATCGCCACTGATGGCGGTCACGATCGAGACCGTGCGGTCGGGTTCGGGCGGAGCCGGCGTGGGCGTCGGAGCGGGTGTTGCCGTCGGGGGGACAGGCGTATCCGTCGGCTCTGGCATCGCCGTCGCCTCCGGTACAGCCGTCGCGGTCGGAGGCAC
>DAOUKZ010000048.1:0-6130 GCA_034420775.1 Dehalococcoidia bacterium | reverse complement strand
GATCCTTTCCAACTTCGTGATAAGCACCGTTGCCCGGGTGACGTTCTCCAGAATGTCACCGATCTCCGTCGGCGCGGCGGCCGCCGTTGGCGTGGCCGTGGGGCGCGGCGTGGCGGTCGGACGCGCCGTTGGGCCTCCCGCCCCCGCCGTGGGGAGGCTCTGCGGGGTCGGCGTCGGCTGCGGCGTCGCCGTCGGTTGAGGCGTGGCGGTCGGCTGGGGTGTTGCCGTCGGCAACGGGGTTGGTGGAGGCGGGATGGTCACCGGCGTCGCGGTGGGTAGGGGTGTCGGAAAGACGACGGTGCCGTCGTCGTCAACCACGACGATCGGCTGGGGTGTCGCCGTAGGCTGCGGGGTCGCCGTCGGCCGCGGCGTGGCAGGGGGCTGCGGCGTCACTGTCGCTTGCGGCGTGGCCGTCGGCTGCGGGGTGACGGTCGGCGGCAACTCGACCGCGGGCTGCGACGCCAGCGCCGTGGCGACACGCGCGTCCACCGTCGCCTCCAGCCCCTCGATCTCGCCGCCGCCCGATGTGCACGCGCTCGCCACCAGGGCGAGAACGCCCACCAAGACGACGAACGTGACACGCCGATTAGGCATGTGGACGTCTCCCGCAGGACAAGATGGTGCCGAGGGTCAGAATCGAACTGACGACACCAGCATTTTCAGTGCTGTGCTCTACCAACTGAGCTACCTCGGCAGAGGCGACGTTGCGGCCCCGAATAGAGCCGAACCGAACCAGTGTATCCATCCGTCTTTCAGGGAGTCAAGAAAGGCGGACTCAGGCGCGCGGCGTCTTGGGCATGCCGCCGACCCGCAGCCGCCACACGCCCCGCAGGTCTTCCAGCACGGTCTTAACGATGTTCACGCGGGTGTCGGGATCGTCCCGCCACAGCACTGGCACGTCATGGACGCGGTAGCGGTTCCGCTCGGCGATTAGGAGCAGCTCGGTATCGAAGAACCAGCCGGTGTCCTCGACCAGCGGCACGAGCTCGTCGACGGCGCGCCTGCTGAGCGCCTTGAAGCCGCATTGCGCGTCGGTGAAGCGGGCCCAGAAGACCAGCTTCAGGAGCAGGATGTAGCCCCGCGACGTGATCTCGCGCTTCAGGGTGCGGCCGATGACCTGCGACCCCTTCGTTAGCCGCGAGCCGATGGCGACGTCGCTGCCGCCCGAGGCGACCGTCTCGACGAGTGTGGGCAGCGCCTCGAGGTCGGTGGAGAGATCGACGTCCATGTAGGCCACGACGTCGGCCTCGCTCGCCGTCCATGCCGCCTTGAGCGCCCTCCCCCGTCCCCGTTGCTCGAGGCGGAGCGCGCCGAACCGCTCGGGGTCGCGGGCTGCAAACTCCTGGGCGATCTCGTGGGTGCGGTCCTGCGAGCCGTTGTCGGCGACGACGATGCGCCATTGGTAGCCGCCCATCCGCTCGGCGCAGAACGCCGAGAGCGTTTCGAGGGCGATGGGAAGCTGCCGCTCCTCGTTCAGGCACGGAATGACGATGTCGAGCGCGGACACGGGGTTAATTCTGAAGGCCCCGCCGCCGCGCCGTCAAACTACCCTCACTCAGTCTCTCCCAGCGGGAGAGGAGGGTGGTTTGACGGCCGGCGCGCCGCTCCCCTAGAGTTGGCGGGAGCGCCGCCGCGGCGGCCCCGGAGGCTTCGACCCATGACCCTGGCTTCAGAGTCCGAACTCGTCCTGTTCGAGCGTGAGGGCGGCGTCGCCACCATCGCCTGGAACCGGCCGCAGACCCTCAACGCCATCAGCACCGAGATGCTCATCGAGACGCGGCGGCTCATCCGCGCCTTGGAGGAAGACTCCACCTTCAAGGCGCTGATCATCACCGCGGTGGGACGCGGCTTCTGCTCCGGCATGGACGTCAACGACATGAAGGCGCGCGAGCACGAGCAGGTGCGGTCGCCGTTCACCTGGCCGCGGCCCCGGCCCGACTGGCAGCCGGCCCACCTGTTCCGCAACGCCAGCTTTCCCGTCATCGGCGCGATCAACGGGGTCGCTGCTGGGGCGGGGATGAGCATCGCCCTGGGTACCGACATCCGCGTCCTCTCCGACCAGGCCCGGCTCGCGCCGCTCTTCATCAAGCGGGGGCTCGTGCCCGACATGGGCGGCAGCTATTTGCTGGCCAAGGCGGTCGGCACCCAGAAGGCGCTCGAGCTGATCTTCGCCGGCGAGGCCATCTCGCCCGAGCGGGCGTTGGAGCTCGGGCTGGTGGCGCATGTTGTCCCCCACGACGAGCTGATGCCGTTCTGCAAGGAGATGGCACGGAAGTTCGCCGAGGGGCCGTCCATCGCCATCGCGCTGGCGAAGCGGGCGGTCTACCGCGCCGAAGCGGGCACGCTGGAGCAGGACCTCGAGTTCGGCACCTTCCATCAGGAGCGGTTGATGACCACCGCCGACTTCCGCGAGGGCTTCCGCTCCTTCATCGAGAAGCGGCCGCCGCACTTCGAGGGGCATTGAGCCGCTAGCCGAGCCGGGCGCTGACGCCTGCCCAGACGGCCTCGCTCACCGCGTCGGCGCCTTTCGACGCGTCGATTACCAGGATGCGGTCGGGCGACTCCTTGGCCAGCTTCAGGAAGCCGCTCCGCACCTTGCGGTGAAAGGCGAGGCTTTCCTGCTCGAAGCGCGACCCTTGCTCCTCTTCCCGGCCGGGCGCGGCGGGGTCCTCCGCCATGCTGAAGCCAAGCTGGCCGACGGCCTTCTTCCCCGAGGCGCGGCTCTTGGTTACGCCGGCGCGCTCCAGGCCATCCTCGGCGGGGAGGTCGAGGAGGAGGGTGAGGTCGGGAACGAGGCCGCTCGTCGCCGCTGCGTTGACGGCGCGCACGACGTCGAGGTCGATGCCGCGAGCGTAGCCCTGGTAGGCCGTCGTCGAGTCGGCGAAGCGGTCGGCGATGACGACGGCGCCGCGCTCGAGGCTGGGCCTGATCGCCGTGGCGACGAGCTCGGCCCGGGCCGCGGTGAAGAGCAGCAGCTCGGTCTCGCGGGAGAGGTCCACGCCGCGGACCCAGCGCCGCACCTCTTCTCCCAACCGCGTGCCGCCGGGCTCGCGGACGGTGACGACCTCGCGGCCGGCCTCGCGCAGGCGCTCGGCCAGCCGCCCCACCTGCGTCGACTTCCCGACGCCTTCGCCGCCCTCAAAGGTCACGAAGAAGCCCATGGCGCAGGCATGGTACCGCAAACGCATCGCCTTGCGCCGCTCTCCCGCCGGACCGCTGCGCAGCGCTGCCGGGGCAATGGGCCCTGTCTCCCGCGCGTCCGCGGGGCAATGAGGGCCGCTCCCGACGCCCGCCCCGGCGAAGGCCCTGTCTCCTACGCGTCCGCAGAGCAATTCGGGCCAACTCCGGCGCCCGCCCCGGCGAAGGCACCGTCACCTGCGCGTCCGCAGGTGACGGTGCCGTGTCCCGGCCAAGAACGTACGTTCTGACATGGTGGTAGGCCCTGGGTGTGGGCGTGTCAAGCGAGCGGTGGCGCGGTTGGACTGCCCTCCCTCAGTCCCTCCCAGGAGGGAGGGAGGGTTAAGGGGCGCCCGGTGGGGGAGGGCGATTTAGAAAAGGCCGCTCAGCGCCTGTTGGGGGTCGACGGCGCGAATGGGGGAACGTTCGTAGTCTCGGACGTTCCGAGTGACGATCTGGCGGGCGCCGCAGCACGGGCGGCAGCGACTTGCAACGCGTCCTCGAAGTCGGCCATGGGAAGGGCAGCGGCATAGCGGACGGCATCGGTGTCAGTCGCTGCCACGGGCACGAAGCGGGTCAACTCTACGATGAAGTCCCGGGCGCTCACTCCGCCGCGCGCCGGAGCCACGATGTGGTAGAGGTTCGAGACCGAGTGCCACGCGATGGAGGCGACCTCCGCGCTCCGCTCGATCCGGTCCAAGAGCTCCGCGGCCGGGCCGGCGTGCGGATGCCGGTCCAGGGCGACGTCGATCAGTACGCCGGTGTCGAGCAGGATCACTGGAGGTGCTTCTTGGCCAGTGCGTCGTAGCGCGGGTCGTCGCGCTCCGCCGACTTGAACGCACCCCGCCACCGCTCGGCGAACGACGGTGCGTCCGCTCCGGCGACTCCTCTGAGCGACTCCTCAATGAGCGACGACAGCGAGACGCCGCGGGAGCGCGCGTACCGCTTGGCCTTGGGAACCAGGTCGGCGTCGATGGTGATGGTGAGCTTTTGTTTCATGGATCCCGAACTCTCCAAAGGTATACGTATTACCCTTATTGGTATACGTCCTCCGAGCCCTGCGTCAAGGTCACGAGCCAGAGGGGGCGGGCACCCACAAGAGGCGGCCCCACAAGAGGACCCCGCCGCGTGCCCTCCCTCAGCTCCTCCCAAGAGGGAGGGAGGTTCAAGGGGCTCCTCTGAAGAGGAGCGGGGTTTGAGGTGGGGCGGCCTGCTTCGGCTTGCGGGCGTGGAGGAAGTACATCGGGGGCGTCGGGTTCCCGCAACTGGCGAGTGTTGACGCAACGCCAATATTGTAACTACAATCATGTCGTACAGCGAGGGGCGACCGCGCTTGCATTGGACTTGGGACCAGGGAAAGAACGAGGCGAACCTTCGGGCGCACGGCCTCGGTTTCGACACTGCAGCCTTCGTGTTTGACGACCCCTTGGCCGCGACACGGGAGGACCCATATCCACATGAGCAACGGTGGCGGACCATTGGCATGGTGGGCACCGTAGTCGTGATGGTCGTGCATACGTGGCCCGAGTTCGACATGCAGACCGGCGAGGAGACCGGACGCATCATCTCCGCGCGTAAGGCAACAAGGCATGAGAGGGGGGCTTATGAAGAGGGACAGAACTGAGCTGCCGTCGGACGCTCAGCAGCAGATACGGACGTTGGAGGCTCTGCCCGACGACCAGATCGACACCGCCGATATCCCGGAGATTCTCGACTGGTCCGACGCCAGACGCGGGGTCTTCTACCGGCCCGTGAAGCGACAGATTACGCTGCGGATCGACGCGGACATCATCGCCTGGTTCAAGGCCCGCGCTCGCGACGGCCGCGGCTACCAGACTGACATCAATGGGGCGCTCCGCGAGCACGTGCGCAGGACGGGGCGGGCGGCCCACGGCGGCCAGTATTCCCAATCCTCAGCTCAGCCTTTTGGGAGATTAGAACGGTGACCAGTAGCATCCAGTTGGCCGTTAGGGATGGGCATCTTGTGACCTTGGAGAAGGTTCAGCGCGGGGAAAGAGGCCTGACGTGCTACACGTGCGGCGACAAGCTAGCGGTCAAGGACGGCCGTGGACAACACGCTACCAGGACAGGCAGACGCCATCAGGCCCGGAGGAAACACTTCTCTCACACTTCCAACAGTAGATGCCACGGCGAGGGTCCGGCGCATTATTGGGTGAAGACCGCCCTCTGCGAGGCAATCAACCACGCGTTGAAGATGCCAACGGAACGCCGCAACTTCCATGGACAAATCAATTATCGTTGCCCTGACCCAGTTTACGGCCCAAACGACATGTTCAAGGTCGCCGCTGGGAGCAGTGGTTTGAACCAAGAGTTCGAACAACTAAGGCACGGATACCATCAGTATGACCTCCTTCACGAATCCGCCGCCGCTCTGGACAGGGCGGAATGTGAAGTGTGGCTCGACGGGCGACGCACGCGTGCGGATATTGCCGGCAAGGATGGGGGCGGAAATGTGCTGTGGGTCATTGAGATCAGGCGCAGCGGACTAAGCCAGGCGGCTATCGACCACGCCAAGGAAAAGGGAATTCCTTTGTTCGTGGTCGATTTGACCCAATTGCCCCAGCCCACCGAAGCCGACCCAATGGCAGAGATCAAGTGTTGGGACTACTTCATCCTTGCGGAGAACCTGGTTCGAGGGTTTTATCCGTCCGTCACCGAGTCATATAACACGGAGTGCGAACGCAAAGCGTTCGGAATGGGTCCCGACGACCAAACCTGGTCAAAGTTGTGCGCTTACGTTCACCGTGGTCCGGGCGATTGCAACAACGAAGGGTGCCCTGATTGCGAAGAAGAAGTTCTCCACGAGTGTGGCGAACTGGCGTGCCCGGACATCGGCTACATGTTCAAGCACGGCATTGACCACTTCCGGATGTACACGGATCCGGTTCACCGGGTCAACAGCCATATCACACCGGCCGCCTGAGACTCCAAC
>DAOUKZ010000047.1:0-12100 GCA_034420775.1 Dehalococcoidia bacterium | reverse complement strand
GGATGCGCCCCTGGGCGCGCAGCCCCCCGGTGTGCTCGCGGTTGTCGACCCAAGCCGCGCCGGGATCGTCGCGGTCGGTTTCGTAGAGCGCGGCGTACCGTGGTTGCTCGTCGCCGCCCGCCGCGTTGGGGTTCTGATAGCGCGTGGCACGAGGGAAGACGCCGGGGTTGCAGACGTCGGGCAGGTGCACCTCGTTGTACCAACGGTCGAAGTCGTCCTCCTGGGCGGGGTCGTTGCAGTTCACGAGCACGACCGCGAGACCGTTGGGACGTCTGCCTTCCATGGTGTCTCCTCCGTTGCAGCCGTGCCGCGCTATTCGGCGGGCGCTTCGATCCTCGAGAGCTTGCGGTACGTCTGTTTCATGACGACGTCGAGGCAGTCGATAGTGTAGGTGGAGCCCTCTTCGCGGCGCTCCGTCATGCGCCGCTGCATCCCGCCGAAGACCTCGGTCGGGTCGCCGGACATGTCGTAAATCGCCGCCGAGAGCGGCTCGTCGGGGCCGGCCTTGGGGTTCTCGTAGCGGCGTGCCCCGTCGAGGCCGGCCGTGCCGTTTTCGAGGACGTGGGGGATGTGGACGCCGTCGTACCAGGCGCGCCACTCGGCCTCCCGTTCGGGGTCGTCGCACCGGCTCAGCACAAGGAGGATGCCGCTCACCACCGCTCCCGCCTTCCGTCCAGAGTCGGGGCCATGCTAGACGAAGGAGGGTCGGCCTGCAACGCGGCGCGGCGTTGGCCGAACTCTGGTGGACGACTTGGGGGGGATCACCCTAAGCCTCTCTCCCTCTGGAGACCTTTGCGCAACCCACGACGCAGGCGGATCATCCATGTAGGGGCAACCCTCGTGGTTGCCCAGGGGTGCGGGCGGGGTCTTCTCCCCTCCCCTGTAGGGGCGATTCACGAATCGCCCGTTCCCTCATCCCCAGAGCGGTTACGTAAACCTCTCCCCCTCTGGGGGAGACTGAGAGAGGGCCAGGGCAGGGATGGCCCCCAAGCGTCGAGCAAGCTACAGCTTGCCGGTGACGTGGACGTTGATCTTCTCGAGCGTTTCGTTCAGCTCGCGGCCCATGACGCGGCCCCCAAAGAGGACGCTCTGAATCCAGGGGATGCCGATGCGGGCGGTCCAACGATAGGTGACGGTGACCTTCGAGGCGCCGCCTTCGTCCACCGATTGGATATCGACGGTCGTGGTGAAGTCACGGACGCCGACAACCTCGGAATCGTCGATCGTCTCGCGGCGGTGGGCGAGCGTGAGACGGCGCCCGGGTTCCCACTCGACGACCTCCTGCTCGACTTGGAGGTCGTGCTGGTAGAGCATCCGCTCCATGCGGTGGCGGCGGCCGACCCCATCAGCAGGGCCCTCCACATGCTGAGCGGAGACGACGCCGGGATGCCATGATGCGAGACCGTCGACCGTGGAGATCAGGGCCCAGATCTGTTGCGGCGTGGCGTTGATGCGTCGGTTGCGCGAGGCCTTCATCGTTCGGCCTAGTTGAAGCCGTAGAGCCGGGCTGCGTTGCCGGCAATGATCTTGTGGGCCTCGTCTTCGGGGATGTCGCCGACAAGGCGGTCGATCATCTCCCGCGACTTCGGCCACGTGCTGTCGAGGTGGGGATAGTCGGTGGACCACATCAGGTTGTCGACGCCGGTGATGGCCCGCGACAGGATGCCGGAGCGGTCGCGCATGAACGTGAGATAGGCGTTGCGCTTCATGTACTCGCTGGGGAGCGTGTCCATGGGAATGACGAAGGTGTGAAAGGGCCGGCGGCGGTCGAAGAGGTAATCGATGCGCTCGGTGAAGTAGGCGGCCCAGCCGATGTCGTTCTCCGCGGAGACGATGCGCAAGTTCGGATACCGGTGGAAGACGCCGCCGAAGATCATGCGGGCGAGGGCGTCCTGAATGGCGAAGCACTCGGTGGCGCCGCTGGCGAGCCGGCTGACGCTGTCGGGAAGCTGGGTTGCGCGGCGGCGCTCGGTGAGGATGTGGAGGCTGACCGGCATATCGGCGGCCTCGGCGGCGGCCCAAAGCGGGTCGAAGTGCGGCTTATCGTAGGTCGTCTCGGGGTCGGTGCTGACGGCGACGGAGACGCCGGCGAGTCCGATCTCCTTGCAGCGGTGCAGCTCGCCGACGGCGGCCTCGATGTCGTCGATGGGGATGAGACCGATGCCCTTGAAGATATCGGGGTAGGGCTTGCAGAAGTCGGCCATCCACGAGTTGTAGGCGCGGAAGCACGCGAGCTGGTAGGGGATGTCGGAGATGCCGAACATGCGCAGCGCGATCGAGGGATAGAGCACCTCGGCCTCGACGCCGTCGGACGCGATCTCGCCGATGCGGGCGCTGGAGTCGTAGGCGCCCTTGGGGGCGTCGCTCTCGTAGCTGCCGAGGTTGGAGACCTTGTCGACGGAACGGCCGGCGGCGGAGACCGCGCCGACCTGGATCAGGGCGACGCCGCCGTCGCACTTGAAGACGTCCTTGCCCTCCTCGCGTTCGCAGTGGGGCGCCCGGCTTTTGAACTCAGGTTCGATGTAGTCGAGCCAGAGGTTGGGCGGCTCGATGACGTGCGAATCGGCCGAGATGATCTTCTTGGAGGTCATAGGGCGTTCCTCTTCTGTCGGGGATGGCGTGCGGGTGGACGCGCTAGGCCACGCGGCGGCGCTTGTTGTTCATGAAGTCGACGAGGACGTACTCGCCGAGCTTGTCGGGCGAGGCGTAGAAGGCCCGCCCGCGGTTGATGCGGGTGAGCATGTTCACGAAGTCGAGGAGGGGGTAGCTGTTCTCCAGCATGAAGGTGTTGATCGTGATCCCCTCCTGGGTGCAGCGGCGGACCTCCTTCAGGGTCTCGCGGATGGTCATGGGCGAGGGCGGATAGCTGAAGAGCGGCACGCCGTGGTCGAGGTGGGCGGTGGGCTCGCCGTCGGTGACCATGATGACCTGCCGCGTGCCGCCCTTGTGCTTGGAGAGCAGCTTGCGGGACAGCATGAGCGCATGGTGCATGTTGGTGCCCGATATGCCGGTGTCCCAGCTGAGCTCAGCCATGTCGTCGTCGTTGAAGCGGTGGGCGAGGTCGGAGAAGCCGATGATGTAGAGCGCGTCGCGGGGGAACTTGCTGCGGATCAGCGTGTGCAGCGCGATGGCGACCTTCTTGGCGGCGGTGAAGTTGCCGTAGTAGCCCATCGAGCGGCTGCGGTCGATGAGCAGGCAGGTCGCCGCCTGCGTGGTGTGGTCGACACGCTGGACCTCGAAGTCGTCGACGCTCATGCGGAGCGGCGTGCCATGACCCTCGCGGCGCACGGTGTTGAGCAGCGACTTCTGGAGATCGACGGCGAACTCGTCGCCGAACTCCCAGGGCTTGGTCTCGCCGTTGTGCTCGCCGCCCACGCCGCGGTAGCGAATCTCGTGGGCGCCGGTGCGGTCCTTGCGAAGCTGGGCGAAGATGTCGCGGATGGCCTTGTCGCCGATCTTGCGGACGCCGCGGGGAGTTAATTCGAGCTTGTCGCCCTTGCGGCGGACGTACCCGGCCTCCTCCAGGCGGCGCATCATCTCCTTGAGCTCTTCCCAGGAGCGCCGGGCCTCTTCGCCGAGCAGCTCGGCAAGCTTCTCCTCGTCGACGCGATCAAGGTCGCCGGGGCCGCGGACGGTGTCGAGCTGGTTTTCCAGCGTGTCCATCTCCTGGAGCTGGTCCATGAGCTTCATGGCCTCCTCCAGTGAGATTTCCTCGTCGCCGGAGAAGCGGTAGCGCTGGCTGAGCTCGTCCGGGGGCGCGAGCCGGTCCATCATCGAGGCGAGCTGGGCGAGCTCCATCTGCATGTCTTCGTCGAAGAGGCCCCCCATCATCTCCTGGAACTCGCGGCGCGTCTCCGCGTCCATGCTGTTGAGCAGGGACTCTGCCTGGGCCATCCGGTCCTGGAGCTGGTCGATGAGCTCGTCCATGTCGCGCGGGGGGTTGTCCCCGAAGGCGGGCCCGTACTGCTGCATGAAGCGGTCGAACTGCTCTTGCGACAGGTTGCCCTGCATGTGCTGCTGCATCATCTGGTTCAGATCGCGCAGCATCTCGCGCATGCCCGCCATCTGCTCGGGCGTCATGCTCTGCATCGACTGCTGCATGTCTTGGAAGTACTGCTGCATGGCCTGCTTCTTCAACTCGTCCATCAGCTCTTCGTACTTCCGGCGCGCCTCGGGATCCATGAAGTCGTACTCGCCAAGCTCCTTGATCTGCCCCGCGGGCGACTCAGGAAGGTTGTCAAGCGACTCCATCCGCTTGTTGGCGAGCGACTGCATCATGTCGAGCAGGTCGCGCCGGGAGGGGTCGGCCTCGGCCTGCTTGCGGGCCTCGTCGAGGCGCTCGTCGATGCCCTTGCGCTCGGTGTCGACGATGTCCTTCAGGCGTTCCACGATGTCCTTCATCGTGGAGCTGAGGTCATACTGCTGGAGGTACTGCTCGCGCCGTTGCTTGAGGCGTTCGAGCATCTCCTTGATTCCCTGGGTGCGCTGGCCGGCGCGGTTGTTCATGCCGCGCTGCATGAGGCGCTGGAGGGCGCGCATGACGCTGTTGTCGGCGAAGAGATCGTTGGAGATCTCGTCCATCACCTCGTCGGCTTGGACCTCGAACGGCTCCTGGGAGCCATCCCAGCGTGAGTAGCGCAGGCCTGTCATAGATGAAGGGGCCTTCCGCGCCGCGCCGTCGGCGAGCGCGAAATTTGCGCCATGATACGCCGCGCGCTCGCGGAGCGGCAAGGGTAGCAAGGAGGTCGAACCGGGCTAGTTCTGCGAGGCGGGGGCGTCGCGGTTGAGGAGGTCAACGCTGAGTGGGTCTTCGTCGAACTCGGCGATTTCGAGGGCGCCCGCGATCAGCTCGCCGACGCGGACGTCGGCCTCACGGCGCGCCCGGCGCAGGGCGTTCTTGGCGGCGACGCCGCCGATGCGGCCCAGGCTCTGGATCGCCGCCGCCTGCACCTGGGGATCGGGGTCGGCGACGAGCGGCAGCAGGAACTCGACGGCGTCGTCGTGGCCGATCTCGCCGAGGGCGGCGGCTGCCTCGTAGCGAAGCTCGGGGTCCTCGTTCTCCAGCTCGCCGATGAGGGTGGGCATCCAGGCCACCTCGCAGGTGCGGCCCATGGCGTAGAGCGCGCTCGCCTGCACCTTGTTGTCCTCGCTCTCGTACGCCTCCTCGATCAGGCCGGCGACTCGCGGGTGGCGCATGGAGGCCAGCGACTCGATGGCGCGGCGGCGCACCTCCACCGATTCGATCACGTCGTCGATGGCCTCGATGAGCGTGCCGCCGATGCGGGCGCCGTCACGCTCGGAGAGCCGGCCGATCTCGGCCATGAACGCGAAGCGGCCCAACGCCTGGGCGGCGGCGGCGCGGACCGGCTCGGAGGGGTCGCCGCGGAGTGCGCTCAGCAGGGGTCCGATGAGCGTCCGCTCCTCGCACTCCCAGAGCCCGGCGATTGCGCCGAGGCGGACGTCGTCGTGGTCGTCGTCGAGGGCGACGCGGAAGAGCGCGTTGAAGTCGAGCTCGACGTTGTCTTCGGCCATCTCGGCGAAGTAGGCGAGGGCCGTGATGCGGTCCTCGTCGGCGGCGTCGGCCCAGGCCCGCCTGAATGCGGCAAGGTCGTCGCCGGCCAGGTCGGAAAGCTCGGCGAGGGCCGAGCGGGTGATCTGCGCACCGGGGTCGCGCAGGGCGGTGAGCGCGTCTTCGACGGACATGGTCCGGGCCGCCTCCTCCCTTCGCGGGCCTATTGCTTCGAGGATACGGTCACGCCGTCGCAGCAGATGGGTGGGGTGGAGAGGCTGCCGCCGACCCATTCCGGCTCGCCGCCGAGGGCCGCGATGTCCTTCAGGGCCTCGTAGACGTTGCCGGAGATCATCGTGTCCTTGACCCTTCCGGCGATCTCGCCGTTGACGATGCGGTAGCCGAGGAGGACGTTGCCGCCGAACTCGCCGCCGAGCACGTTGCCCTGGCCCGCGCCGAGCAGCTGCTCGACGAGCACGCCGTCGTCGATCGAGGCGATCATGTCGGCGGTGGCGACGTCGCCGGCACCTACGAAGAGGACGCCGGAGGATGGGGCGGGCAGGCTCCCCAAGGCGCGGGCGGCGCTGCCGGTGGTGACCGCTCCGGCCTGGCCGGCGGTCTGCAGATCGAAGAGGAAGGCGGCGGGTTTGCCTCCTTCAATGAGGGCAGTGCGGCGCGTGGGCACGCCCTCGGCATCGGCGGGGGTGCTGCCGGGTCGAAGGGGTACGGTGGGGTCGTCGACGAGGTTGAAGTGGGAGTCGAGCATCTGCTCGCCGAGCCTGCCCTCGAGGGGGGAGGCGCCCTGGACGACGGTCCGCCCGTTGAGCGCGGTCATCAGCGGCTGGAGCAGGGCCGAGGCGACCCCCCGCGGGCTGAACATGACCTTGCCCTTGCCCGTCGGCGCCGAGGCCGTCTCCTTGGCGCGCTCGAACTGCTGGACAACACGGCCGATGACGGCGGCGGGGTCGATGTCGGGCGAGGTCGACGAGGCCCAGTCACCGACGAAGAGCATGTCGGAGCCGCGCACCAGCGTCCCGTGCAGGGCCACCGCATAGGAAGACCGCTCGTAGGCGGCGCTCCCGCCGTTCGAGTTGGCGATCTCGACGGCCCCCACGGCGCGCGTGACGCCGGCCTCGCAGACGAGGTCCTCGTGCTGCTCGCGGAGCGCGTCGATCATCGTCTGGCCGGTCTGCACCATCTCCTCGATGGAGACACCCTCGATCTTGGGGTCGTAGACGGGGACGCCGGCGTAGGTCTCCGGGCCGGGAAGGTCGAACTTGGCGGCGGCACCGAAGTCGGCGAGCTCGACGGCGCGCTCGACGAGACCGTCGACGTCGGCCCCGTCGTTGGTGGCGGAGAAGCCGATGCGTCCGCCGCGGACGATGCGGAGGGCCATGCCCGACGACTCCTTGGTCTCGAGCATCTTGAGGCGGTTGGCCTCAAAGCTGACCGGCGTCTCGCGGCGCTGGACGCGGTAGACCTCGGCCTGCTCGGCGTGGCGCTTGGCCTTCTCTAGGGCGTCTTGAACAGCGGAGTGCATGGGGCCGCCTACTTGCCGCCGACGAGGCAGTTGCGGATGCGGATGTGGGGGCTGCCGTTGGAGACGGCGAGCGGCGACTGTCCGCCCTTGCCGCAGCCGCCGCCCTGGTTCATTTCGAGGTCGTTGCCGATCGCGTCGATATTCTCCAGCGTCTCGAAGAGGTTGCCGGAGAGGACGACGGGCCGCAGCAGCTCCTCGACGCGGCCGTTGCGGATGCGGTAGGCCTCGCCGGCGGAGAAGGTGAACATCTCCATGCTGGTCATGCCGCCGTACCAGTTCTTCGCGTAAACCCCGTCGTCGATCTCCGAAACGATGTCGTCGAAGGTCGCCTGCTGGGGCTCGATGTAGGTGTTGGTCATGCGGACGATGGGCGGGAACTGGTAGCTGATGGCGCGGGCGTTGCCGGTGGGGGACTCGCCCATGCGGGCGGCGGTCTCGCGGGAGTGGAGCCTGCCGACGAGGACGCCCTCGCGGATGAGGTCGGTCTTGGCGGCGGCAACGCCTTCGTCGTCGTAGCTGAAGCTGCCCCGCAGGCCGGGGACGGCGGCGCCGTCGACGATGTTGAGGTGCTTCCCGCCGAAGCGCTTGCCCAGGACCATGATCTCCTGCAGGTTCTTGTTCTCGTAGACGTGGTCGGCCTCTGAGAGGTGGCCGAACGCCTCGTGGACGAAGACCCCGGCGAGGATGGGGTCGAGGACGACGGTGTACTCGCGACCCTCGGCGGCGGGCGCGGCGAGGAAATCGACGGCGCGTTGGGCCTCGGCGCGCACTTCGTCGTGGCGGCCCTCGACGACGGAGTAGTCGCCGTTGCCGCCGATGCTGAAGCCGGCCTGCTGCACGTCGCCGCCGTCGCGGGCCATCGCCCGCACGTTGAGCGTGACGTCGATCTTGGTCTGCTCGATATAGGCGCCGTTCGACCCGGCGAAGACGACGTTGCGCACACCGTCGCCGTAGGAGATGGAGGAGCTGTGGATGGCGTCGGAGGCCGACCAGATGATCTGGTTGTACTCGTCGAGCAGGGCCTTCTTGTCGGCTAGCGAGACGCCGCGGGGATCCCTCACCAAGCGGGGAGCGACGGACTCCTCGGCGGGCCGCGCCGGCGCGAACGCCGACGTCTCGTTGCCGGCGATGCGGGCCTGGCGGACGGCGAGTTGGACCTTCTCGGCTAGGTCGTCGTAGGAGTTGAAGGAGACAAAACCCCAGCCGCCGTTGACCAGGGCGCGGGCGCAGCCGCCCTTGCTCCTGGTTCGGTTGGCCTCTTCCAGGTCCTTGCCGCGGTACTGGAGGCGGGTGGACTCGGCGTCTTCGAGCCGGAGCTCGACGTAGTCGGCGTCGTGGCCCTGGAGGGCCTTCTGGACGATGTCCCGCATGGAGGAAGCCTTTCTTCGGGAGGTCGGAGGCGCGGCAGCGGTGGGTAGTATCGCACAAAGCGCCTCCGGCGGGCGGGCGGCTACCCGGGGCGGGACTGGTAGAATTACAGGAACGAGCGCAGCGATGACCACCACGACGCGGAAGCGCGGCACACCCAAGTCGAAGTCCGCCCCGCCCCTCTGGGAGATCGGGGAGATACTGCGCCGCCTGGAGCCGGAGTACGGCCCGCCCAAGCCGCCGCGCGGCTACGACCCCGTCTCGGAGCTGGTCTACACCATCCTGTCGCAGCACACGTCGGACACCAACTCGATCCGCGCCTACGACAGCCTGATCGCCGCCTTCCCCTCTTGGGAGGCGATAGCGGCGGCGGACCCAGACTCGGTCGCCGACGCGATCCGCGGAGGCGGGTTGGCGCGAGTCAAAGCGCCCCGTATCCAGGCCATCCTGCGCGAGGTGAAGTCGCGGGCCGGGGAGTACGACCTATCCTTCCTCGCGGCGATGGGGCTGGAGGAGGCCAAGGCTTGGCTCCGCGAGCTGCCCGGCGTCGGCCCCAAGACCGCCGGCTGCGTGCTGATGTTCGCGCTCGACATGCCGGCGCTGCCGGTCGACACCCACGTCTACCGCGTGGCGAAGCGGCTGGGGCTCTTCGGCGAGAAGGTCAATGCGGACCAGTCGCACGACGCGCTCGAGGCACAGATCGAGCCCGCCGACCGGATGCCGTTTCACATGCTCACGATTCAACATGGGCGGGTGGTGTGCAAGGCGATGCGCCCCCGTTGCGCGGCGTGCGTCTTGGAGGAGCGGTGTCCGGCGAGCTCGCTGAAGCCGCCGGCGGGAAAGAAGCGGAGACGAGCAGATGGATAAGCGGTTGCGAGTCGGCATCATCAACGTCACGGGGTACGCGGGCGTCGAGATGGCGCGCATCCTCTGCCGCCACCCCAACGTCGAACTGGCCGCGGTGACGGGACGCAGCGCGGCGGGGAAGCGCCTGGGCGAGGTCTTCCCGCATCTGGCGACGGTGGACCTTACGATCACCGAGGAGATCGAGGACGAGGTCGACTTCGTCTTCTCGGCGCTGGGCCACAAGGACAGCGCGCCGCGTCTGCTGGAGTACATCGAGACCGGAACGCCGGTCTGCGACCTCAGCGCCGACTTCCGGCTCCACGACGCCGCGGAGTACACCGAGTGGTACCAGGTCGATCACCCCAAGCCGCCGCTCCTCGACTCGACGATCTACGGCCTGACCGAGCTGCACAGGGACGAGATTCCCGGCTCGAAGCTGGTGGGCAATCCCGGCTGCTACCCGACGGGAGCGGTACTGGCGCTCGCGCCGGCGGTGCGGGAGGGGCTGATCGAGGGCGACGTCGTCATTGACGGCAAGTCCGGTGTATCGGGCGCGGGCCGGTCGCTCAGCCTGACGACGCACTTCTCGGAAGTGAACGAAAGCGTGCGGGCTTACGCGCTGGACGGCCACCGCCACTATCCGGAGATCGTGCAGGAGCTGGAGCGGCTCTCGCCGGGCCGCGCGCTCAACATCACCTTCATGCCGCACCTGATCCCCATGACGCGCGGCATTCTGTCGACGTGCTACGCGCCGCTGGCCAAGAGCGCCGGCAACGGAACGAAGGGCGAGATCATCGAACTGTACCAGGACTTCTACCGCGATGAGCCGTTCGTCCACGTCGCCGAGGAGCCGCCGCAGACGAAGCAGACCCTGGGCAACAACGACTGCCTCGTCTACCCGACAGTGGACCCTCGCACGGACCGCCTGATCGTCGTGAGCGCCATCGACAACCTGGTCAAGGGCGCAGCCGGCGAAGCGGTGCAGAACATGAACCTGATGATGGGCTTCCCGGAGACGGCGGGCCTGGAGCAGGTCGCGCTCTATCCGTAGGGCCGTCGTCGCGATTGAAGGGGCGGCGGAACGGCGCTTAGAATGGAAGCCCGCGGGTGTTCCCGCCCCCATCGTCTAGAGGACTAGGACGTCGCCCTTTCAAGGCGGAGACCGGGATTCGAATTCCCGTGGGGGCACCACCGCGCAAACCGGAGGCGAGCGATGGCCTATTGGCTCTTCAAGTCGGAGCCCAACACCTACTCCTACGACGACCTGGTGCGCGACGGCGTGGCCGAATGGGACGGCGTCCGCAACTTCCAGGCGCGCAACTTCCTCCGCGACGAGATCCAGGAGGGCGACGGCGTCCTCTTCTACCACAGCAACGCCAAGCCGCTGGTGATCGTGGGGACGGCGCTCGTTACCCGCGGCGGCTACCCCGACCACACCGCCTGGGACGCGGACTCCGACCACCCCGACCCCAAGAGCACCCCCGACAAGCCCCTGTGGTACATGGTCGACATTACGGCCGACGAGCGGTTCCCCGAGCCCCTGAACGTCGAGCGCATGCGGGCGGAGCCGGGGCTCGCGGGCATGCTGGTGCTGAAGCGCGGCATGCGTCTCTCCGTCCAGCCGGTCAAGCCGGAGGAGTGGGAGCTGGTATTGAAGCTGGGCAGGTCCGGCGGGTAGGGGCGGCGGCATCCGTCGTGCGCCGCCTAGCGGCGCAAAGATAGGGCGGCGGCGACTCCGAAATGGTCTGACAGCTTTCGTCCATCGTGGATGTTGCTGAGCACGTCCAGGGACTCAACTGCCAAGTCGTCACTGACCGCGATGTGATCAATGGTCCCGTGTCCTCGGAAGGCAAGCTCCGAGGTCGCGATCGTCATGCTCTTCGGGAAGGCTCGCTGGAGCGCCAACTGAAGCTCTGGGCGTGCGCGACTGCCGGGCCCGACAATCTGGTTGAAGTCCCCCATCACTATGAGACGCTTTTCGGGAGCTCGCGCGAGAATTTCGGTCAGGCCAACCAGATACTGTTCGTGGTCTTCCCACCGCATCTTCCGTTCCAACCCGCGCCTCGCCTCGGTCCGTGACCCAAACCAAGGAATGCAGACTCCGACGACCGTGACCTCGCCTAGGGAGGTTTGGGTCACTCCCGACACGAACCGCCCGGGCGGCATCGAATCGGCCCCCAAGTCATCGACTTGCTTCCAGGGTTCCTTAGACCAGAGCATGACCTTCCGCCGGTCTTCCTTGATCGCATAGCCGCAGTCGGGCTGAGAGCAGATAGTGTGCCCATCTCGAGACAGCAGCATGTTGTGGGTCTCGGTGACGCAGACAGCGTCAGGGGCATGTTGATCGATGCGTCTCAGGATCTCAGCGGTTCGCCGAGACCGGGGCGTGGCCCACTCGACGTTCCACGTTGCCACTGTCAGCGACATGTCCCCGCTCCCTTCTCTTACACTTGAGCAAAGGCAAATTGGTCTGCTTGCCGGGATCTGCCGGGGAGTCGGGCAGAGGGTAGCAGACTTCCCGCCGAGGAGCCCCGAGGACAGGAACGGGCGAGTCGCGACTCGCCCCTACGTGATGGCCATGCAAGAGGGCTGGATACGGCCGGCGGGCGAGCGGGGAAGGCCGCTGATCATCGCGCACCGGGGGCTGACGTCGGCGGCGGCGGAGAATACGGTGGCGGCGTTCCGGGCGGCGGTGGAGGCGGGGGCGGACGGCGTCGAGCTTGACGTGCGGCTGTCGCGGGACGGCGAGGTGGTCGTCCTGCACGACCCCGGGCTGGAGCGCACCACCAACGGGAGCGGGCCGGCGGTGCGGCGCTCGCTGGCGGAGCTGAAGCGGC
>DAOUKZ010000046.1:0-17912 GCA_034420775.1 Dehalococcoidia bacterium | reverse complement strand
CGGTCTGCGGCGTATTGAGATATTTCGGCGTTGAGTCGTCGAGCGCCCGCGCACCGAAGCCGATGTAGTCGGAGCGCTCGTCCTGGATGGGGATGATCAGGCGGCCCCGGAACATCGGTCCCGTCGAGCCGTCGTCCCGCCTGCGGAAGAGGCCCGCCGCGATCCACAGGCGTTCGTCGTGGCCCTCCTCCCGAAGCCGGCGCTCGAGATCCTCGCTCGACTGCGGCATGAACCCGAGCCGGAAGTCCTCGATGGCCGATTGGTCCAAGCCGCGCCGCTCCAGATAGTCGCGTGCCGGCCCGGCGGACGGCTCCTTCAGCAGCGCGTCGCGATAGTAGTTGGCCGCGGTGAGATTGATCTCCTTCAGCGCCTTCGACCGCTCCTGGCGGCCCCGCGCCGCGCCCCGCGGCTGGAGATCGACGCCGGCCCGCGCCGCCAGCACCCGCAGGGCTTCCCCGAACTCGACCCCGTCCCTCCGCATCACGAAGGTGAAGATGTCCCCGCCGGTGGAGCACGCCCCGAAGCAGTGCCACGTCTGCCGCTCGGGGGTGACGATGAACGAGGGCGTGCGCTCCTGGTGGAAGGGACAGGGGGCGGTGAAGTTGCGCCCCGCCCGCTTCAGCGCGACCGACTCGCCGATGAACTCGACGATGTCGATACGCCGTTTGATCTCTTCAGCCGACGCCATGACTTGCTCGATTCAACGCCCTTGGTCCGCCGGTGCGCCGGGCCTGGCTAAGCCGGGACGGCGGGGAAGGAGACCCGCACGCCCTGTTCCTGGAAGCCGCTCGTGATCGAGGGGCTGATCGCCTCGGCCACGCGCAGCGCGTAGCTGTCCGTCATCCCCGACACGTAGTCGAGGGCCATGCGCTCCGGCGCCTCGTCGCGCCGGCGGTATTCGTCGGGAATACGGTCGGGGAAGCGCGAGAAGTAGTCGTAGAGCAGCCGGATGATCTCGCGGGCCCGCTCCGCCTGCGGTGTGGAGCTGGCCGGCTCGTAGACCCGCTCGAATAGGAAGTCGCGCATCCGGTTCGCCGCGCGGCTCATCTCGGCGCTCATCCGGATGACCGGCGGCTCGCCGCCGGTGGATTCCGTCTCGCCGGAGGCTTCCCACGACGCCGCGACGATGTCCGCCGCCATGCGCTGCGCCCATCCCGCCCGGTCCGAGCCGAGCGTTTCGACCACGTCCGCCGGAATGTCGGCGTCGGCGATGGCCTTCGCCCGCACGGCGTCGTCCGTGTCGTGGTTGATGTAGGCCAGGGCGTCCGCGATCTTCGCCGTCTGCCCCTCCAACGTGTCCAACTCCGGGTTCGCGTTCCCCTCGATCCCCGACCTGCCTTTCGAGTGCCGCAGGATGCCCTGCCGTACCTCCCACGTCAGGTTGAGCCCGCGCCCATCGTTCTCTAACCGTTCTACGACGCGGACACTCTGGCGGTTGTGGCGAAAGCCGCCGGGGTGCGCCGCCGCGAGCGCGGCCTCGCCCAGGTGCCCGAACGGGGCATGCCCCAGGTCGTGGCCCATGCAGACCGCCTCGGTCAGGTCTTCGTTCAGACGCAGCGCGCGGGCCACGGCGCGGGCCAGCAGCGAGACTTCCATCGTGTGCGTCAAACGGGTGAGATAGTGGTCGCCGGTGGGCGCCATGAAGACCTGCGTCTTGTGCATCAGGCGCCGGAACGTCTTGGTGCGCACGATGCGCTCGCGGTCGACCTGGTACGGCGCGGCCGCGGCGCGTTCATTCTCCGGCTCGGCCGTCTCACGCCCCTTCGACTGCGACGGCAGCGCGGCGTAGGGAGAGAGCACCCCCGCGGCCTCGGACGCGCGACGCCTCAGGGATGCGGCGATGACGGATGCGGGGTCGGCGTCCATGGGGGAGTTGACATAGTACATCCGCCCATTTGCCGGAACAAGACGGACGAGTCGCGATTCGCCCCGGGGGAACTGCGGGGACAGCGGCCTACGGGGCCGCGGTCACGGCCGCCCCGAGCTTCCCGGCGATGGCCTTGAACTGCGCCTGCACGGTGTCGTCGCTGAGGGCGGGCGGAGCGTTCGGCTCCCGGAACGCCGCATTCAGCGGTACCGACCCGAAGAAGGGCGCGTCGATCTCGCCGGAAAGCTGCTCGCCCCCGCCCTCCCCGAAGATGGGGCCCGACATCGTCTCGACGATGCCGAGGACGGGCAGGTTGAGCTTGCGGATCATGTTGATCGAGCGCCGCGCGTCGAGCACGGCGAGCTCTTGCGGCGTGGTCACCACCACGAAGCCGTCGAGCTGGAGCGTCTGCATTACGGTGAGCGCGGCATCTGACGTGCCCGGCGGCATGTCGACGATGAGGTAGTCCATCTCGCCCCACTCCGTCAGCTCGATGAACTGCGTCAGCGCGTTGTGGATCATCGGGCCGCGGAAGATGATCGCCTCGTCTTCTTTTTCCTGGAACGAGCCCATCGAGACGACCTGCACCCCGTGCATCATCGCCGGGATGATCTTGCCGTCGATGAGTTTGGGTTGGGAGCCGGCCTTGAGCAGCTTGAGGAGGTTGGGGCAGTCGATGTCCGCGTCGAGCAGGCCGGCCTTCGCTCCCTGGCTCGCCAGAGTGACGGCTAGGTTCACCGCCACCGTGCTCTTGCCTACGCCGCCCTTGCCGCTGTAGACGGCGATCTTGTTCCGGATCTTGCCGAGGCGCTCGCCGATGCGCTTCTTCTGCGCCCACTGGCGCTTCATCGCCGCGATCTTGGCTGCCGCCTCGGGGCCGCCGCCCGGGCCGTGGACGTGCGCAGGCTGGGTCATGCCTAGTCGATCCCGAGCTCTTCGCGCACCGCTTCCGATATCTTCTCCGGCGACCACGGCGGGTCGAAGGTCATCTCGACGTTCGCGTCCTCGACGTCGTCCAGGTCGAGGATGCGCTCGCGGACATTGTTCGCGATGTAGGCGCCCATTCCGCAGCCGGGAAATGTGAGGGTCATGGTTACGTCTACGTTGCCGCCCTCGACCTCGACGCCGTACACCAGCCCCAGGTCCACGATGTTGTACGGGATCTCAGGGTCGTACACGTCTTTCAGCGCTTCCAGCACCTGCTCTTTGGATGGCATAACGCGCTCCTGACTTCTGTTAGTGCCCAGAGATTCTACCAGCGCGTGCACCCGGAACACAAATCGTCGGCGCCCCCCGCATGAGCTTGCCGCACCGCCCCCGGCAGCAGTCCGAATCAGGCGCTATGCTATACTCGACTTCTGGAGGCCAGGGTCTCAGACCCTGTTGCGAGGGGCAGGAGATGCACACCTTTCGGGTGGCGCTCGCCCAGATCAACACCACCGTCGGCGATCTTGAGGGCAACGCCGCGAAGGCCGTTGAGTCCATTGGGCGGGCGAAGGAGGCAGGGGCCGACCTCGTCGCCTTCCCCGAGCTCACCACGACCGGCTACCCGCCCGAAGACCTGCTCTTCAAGCAGCAGTTCATCCGGGGCAACCTCGATGCTCTCGACCGCATCGTCGCGGCGGCGCGCGGGATCACCGCGGTCATCGGCTTCGTCGAAGCCGGCGAGGACACCTACAACGCCGCCGTCGTGGCCCGAGACGGCCAGGTGGCCGGTGTCTACCGGAAGATGTTCCTGCCCAACTACAGCGTCTTCGACGAGGAGCGCTATTTTCGTGCCGGCAACGCGGCCCCGGTCTACACCATCGCCGGCCCTGAGTACGGCACGAGGGTCGGCGTCAATATCTGCGAGGACATCTGGTACCCGGTCGGCCCGACCGTGCTGCAGGCCGACGCCGGCGCCCAGGTGATCGTGAACATCAACGCTTCGCCGTTCAACGCCGGCAAGGCCGACTATCGGGAGAAGCTCCTCGCGACCCGCGCCACCGACCAAGGCGTCTTCATCTGCTACGTCAACCTCGTCGGCGGCCAGGACGAGCTCGTCTTCGACGGCGGCAGCATGGTCTTCGACCCCTCGGGCAGGCTGCTCGCTCGCGCCGAGCGCTTTGACGAAGCCCTCCTTATCGCCGACCTCGACATCGACCACGTCCTGCGCAACCGGCTCCACAACCCGCTGCCGCGCAAGCAGCGGCCCACCCAGCTCCTCCCCGGCGTCGAGACGCCGCGGATCGAGGTTGCTGCCCAGGATGAGCAAGGGGCGGACGACGCCCCGCAACGGGAGGAGATCGAGCCGGCCATCGCCGTGCCTCTCTCCGAGTTCGAGGAGGTCTACCGCGCGCTCGTCGTGGGCACGCGCGACTACGTGACCAAGAGCGGCTTCGAGCGCGTGCTCGTTGGCCTTTCCGGCGGCGTGGACTCCTCCCTCGTCGCCGCCGTCGCCGCCGACGCGCTCGGCGGAGAACGGGTCGTCGGCGTCGCCATGCCGTCGCGCTACAACGCGTCGGAGAGCGAGGAGGACGCCCGCGCCCTCGCCCAGAACCTCGGCATCGAGTACCACGTCATTTCCATCGAGCCGGTCTTCAAGGCCATGCTCTCCACGCTGGGCGGCATGTTCGAGGGCACCCAGCCGAACGTCGCCGAGGAGAACGTTCAGGCCCGCATCCGCGGCAATATCCTGATGGCGATCTCGAACAAGTTTGGATGGCTCGTGCTCACCACCGGCAACAAAAGCGAGATGGCCATGGGCTACGCCACCCTCTACGGCGACATGGCCGGCGGCTTCGCCGTGATCAAGGATGTGCCCAAGGTCCTCGTCTACGATCTCTGCGAGCACCGGAACAAGGTCGCGGGCAGCGACCGCATCCCCGCGCGCATCCTGGAGAAACCGCCCTCCGCTGAGCTTCGCCCCGACCAGAAGGACGAGGACTCCCTGCCCCCTTACGAATTGCTCGACCCCATCCTCGAGGCTTACGTGGAGAAGGATCGCACTTTCAGCGACCTCATCGGCATGGGCCTCGATACCGAGGTCGTGAAGCAGGTCGTGCGCGGCGTCGACCGGAACGAGTACAAGCGCCGTCAGGCCCCGCCCGGCGTCAGGATCACCACTCGCGCCTTCGGCCGCGACCGGCGGCTCCCCATCGTCAACAAGTTCAAGCCCTTCTAACGTATGGGCGGCGAGGTCGACACCCTCCCCGACTACCTGCGGCCCGGACTCGACATCGTCTTCGTCGGCATCAATCCGGGCCTGACCTCAGCGAAGGCGGGCCACTACTTCTTCAACCCGCGCAACCGCTTCTGGACCGCCTTCAATGCCGCTGGACTCGCTCCCGAGCCCCTGGGGCCTGAGACCGACGCCCGCGCCCTCGACTACGGCATCGGCTTTACCGACGTCGTGAAACGCCCCACCCGCCAGATGTCCGAGCTCCGCGCCGCCGACTACCGTGATGGCGCCCCGCTGCTGCGGGAAAAGCTGCTCGCCTGCGGGCCGCTGGTGGTCTGCTTCAACGGCCTGACCGGCTACAAGCACTACGCCCGCTACACCGGTGGCCCCTCCGACGTGGCAATCGGCCTGCAAGCCGACCGCATCGGGGCGTCCCTCGTCTACGTGCTCCCCTCGACCAGCCCGGCCAACGCCGCGGTCGGCCTTGACCGCATCGTCGAGGCCATGCGCGAGGTCAGGGCGCTCGTCGCGAGTGAGCGGGCGGCTGGGGAGCAGGCCGCCCCGTGACTGCCATCCGGACCTTCATCGCCGTCGAGCTCGACGACCCGATGCGCCACGCCCTTGCCGGGCTCCAGGAACGCATCCGCCGCGAGCTCAGCCCGTCCATGCGGTGGGTCAGGCCGGAAGGGATGCACCTCACCCTTAAGTTCCTCGGCCAGACGCCCGAAGATCTTGTCCCGTCGATCGCGGACGCCCTCGACGCCGCCGCTCGACGCAGCCGCCCCTTCACCATCGAGCTTGGCGAGCCCGGTGCCTTCCCCAACACGCGCCGCCCGCGCGTCCTCTGGGCCGCCGTGCGCGGCGATCTCGACGCGCTGGCCGACCTGCGGCAGAACGTCGAGGAGATGGTCTCCCCGCTCGGCTTTCCCACCGAGGACCCCGCCTTCCGCCCGCACCTCACGCTGGGGCGGGCCTTGGGTGACGTGCGTATCGCTCCGGAGCGTTGGGAGGGAACGGGGCTCACGGCCGCTGCCGTGAGCCAGACGGTGCATCACGTCGCCCTCATGAAGAGCGACCTCGGCCCCGGCGGCGCGCGCTATACCCGCCTCCACGCCGCCGCGCTTGAGTCCTCGTCATCGCCCTCTTGACCTTGCCCATAAGGCCGCTATACTCCCACATCGCGCGATTCACCAAAGCGCGAAAAGGTTGGGAGGTGGCGTTGCTTATGGAGTTCCCGAAGTGTCAGAAATGTGACTTGGGTGATCTGGTCCCGCTCTCCGATTTCGGGAGCCAGGGCGCGGCGATCCACTACAAGGCCTGGGTGTGTACCAAGCCCGACTGCGGGTACAACCTGAAGATCAGGAACGGCGACGTCTACATCAACGAGCCGATCAGCGACGGCATGGCCCACGCAGGCAGGTTCCGCTAGCCGGCCGCCGTCAACACTCCGAGCTCGACGAGAACGCCCCCGGCTGCCGGGGGCGTTCTTCTTTGCCCGGCGGGACCCATTCAACCTCTCACCCCCCTGGGGGAGATTGAGAGAGTGCGCCCCCATGTTCGCCCCTTCCAACCGCCTACCGCCGCCTCGCCCTTCGCCCCTCCATTATTTGACTTAGGGTTAAAACAGTTCTAAACTTGGTTTAAGTGAGTGCGCGGCGGCGCGGGAGGGCTCGATGCAGGACCAGGTTCGCGATTATCTTGAATTCCTCACCGCCGAAAAGGGGTTCTCCCTCAACACCCGCCAAGCCTACCAAAACGATCTAAGCCAGCTCTGCGAGTTTGCCGAGCCGAAGGCCGGTTTCGCCGGCTGGCGCGGTGTCACCCCGGCGCTGCTCTCCGACTACGTCGTCAGCCTCCGCGACCGCGGCTACGCTTCGACAACCATCGCCCGCAAGATCGCGGCGCTGAAGTCCTTCTTCAGCTTCCTCGTCGATGAGGGCACCGTCAAGGAAGATCCCTCCGAGCAGCTTTCCTCGCCGAAGATCGGCCGGCCCCTCCCCAAGGTGCTTTCGAGGGAGGAGGTCGACCTGATCCTCGCCCAGCCCCGCCGCCGCGGTTGGGCCGCCGAGACCGTCCGCGACGAGGCCCTCCTCCAGCTGCTCTACGCCACCGGCATGCGGGTCACCGAGCTCGTTTCGCTCAACGTCGAGGACGTCAACCTCGAGGGGCGCATGGTGCGCTGCATGGGCAAGGGCTCCAAGGAGCGCATCCTCCCCATCCACCAGCAGGCGCTCAGGAGCCTCGCCACCTACCTGGAAAGCGGCCGCAACCGCCTTGCCCGCACGATCGACGAGCGCGCCCTCTTCCTCAACCGGCGCGGCCAGCGCCTCACCCGTCAGGGCTTCTGGCTCATCCTCAAGAACTACGCCGAGCGCGCCGGGATCAAGACCCACATCACCCCGCACGTCTTGCGCCATAGCTTCGCCACGCATATGCTGCGCGGCGGCGCACCCTTGAGGAACGTCCAGGAGTTGCTCGGCCATGCCAACATCTCCACGACGCAGGTCTATACCCACCTCACCTCCGACCACGTGCGCGACGAGTACGCCAAGGCCCACCCCCGCGCCAGCTAGCGCACTCGCCGAGGCCGGGCCGTGAGCGCGCCCGGCCGCCCCAGCATCGCCGTCGGCAGCGACGAGCGGACCACGCTCACCGATGACGTCGTCGCCGCCCTCGAACGCCGCGGCCTTCACGTGGACCTCTTCGGCGCGCTGGGCGAATCGAGCCCGCAATGGCCCGACGTCGCGGCGGAGGTTGGCGGGCGCGTCGCCCGCGGCGACGCCGATCAGGGTCTCCTCTTCTGTTGGACCGGCACCGGCGTTTCCATCGCCGCCAACAAGGTCCCCGGCGTCCGGGCCGCTCTCTGCGCCGACGCCGAGACTGCCCGCGGTGCACGCCGCTGGAACGATGCCAACGTGCTCTGCATGAGCCTGCGCCTGACCGCCCCCACCGTCGCCGAGGAGATCATCGACGCCTGGCTCGCCGCCGAAATCGACGAGACCGAGCGCGCCAATATCGACAAGGTCAAAGCCATCGACGCCGACGGCGGCGACTAATCTGCGCGAATTGACATAACTGCTGACGGAATACGTCGAAACTATGATTCCCAAAGACGCTATCAGCGAACTTTTCCCGTTCCCATGCCCTTGTAGCTTATGCCCCGCTGTGCTATCAAGAACCTAGAGGCCAAAGGCTGACCGATGCGAGACAAGCTGGCGGCGGCGTAAGCCGCCCGACGGGAGGAGGGTCCCATGCCGGTAGTCACGATCGCGGGACGTCAAGGTAGCCCCATCAAGAAGATCGGTCTCGAAGTCGCCCGGGCGCTCGGCGCCGACTACGTAGACAACCAGATCATCTCCCAAGCGGCTCAGCGCAGCGGCGCGCCGATCCAAGAGATCGCGCAGAAGGACGAGCGCGCCGTCCGGGGCCGCGAGCGCCTCGCCCAGTTCTTCCAGAACTTCCTCGAAAAGTCGGCGGCGGCGGGCTCCGCCGGCGACCCCTTCCTCGGCCCAACCGGTATCGAGGTCCTCATGTCGCGCACCATGGCCGAAGCGGCCGAGCCCGCCCACAACCAGCGCGAGCGAATCAACGACGAACGCTACATCGAGGCGATCAAGTCGGTGATCGAGGAAGAGGCCGAGACCGGCAACGTGGTCATGATCGGCCGCGGGAGCAACATCATCCTCCACGACTTGCCCAACTCCCTGCATGTCTACGTCGTCGCGAGCCTCGAATCGCGTGTCGCCGAGATCATGCAGCGCGAGCGCCTCTCTGAATCGGACGCCCAGAAATACGTTCAGGACTTCGAAGAGAGCCGCGCCAAGTGGTATAAGAAGTTCTTCAAGGTCCCAGCCGAAGAGCCCGACCTGTACCACCTCTTCCTCAACGCCGACCGCCTCGGCATCGCCCACGCGGCCCGCATCGTGGTCGACTCTGCCGAAGAGGTCCAGCGCCAGCTGGTAGAGGCCTAGCCCCCCGCCGCTTGCCGCCTCGGAGGCCCGCTCCCTATAATTGGGGCGAGGGAGTCATCGCATGCCGAAGAAATCGAAACGGATGGCCGCGAGACAGGCGGCGCTCTCCAGGAAGAAGAAGTCGTCGAGGACGTCTGTCTACCGAGCCCCCGAGGAGCCGTCGAAGACGGCCCCCACGCAGCGGGCTGCCGCTCCCGCGCCCCGGCCCGCCGCCGCGCCGGTTCCCGACGAAAGCCTGCCCGAGTTCGCAGTGCCGCAGGAGGCGGAGGCCCCCGCGCCTCGCCCCGTGGCCCAAGCCGCTCCGGTCACGGGCAGGCGCGGCGTCGCCCTCCGCATGCCCTACCTCCAGTCCGACCTCAGGTCGACGGCAAGGGCTGGAGTCGTACTTGCGGCGGCGCTCGTCGCACTCGCCTTCGTCCTCTAGCCCCCCGTCGAGCCCTCCCCTGTCGGGCAGACTGAGAGCCCCGGCGCGGCTGGTAGGATAGGGGCGTCATGGACTCCCAACGGGCCGCTCAGCTCCTTGCCGCCGTGCCCCAAAAGCCCGGCGTTTATCTGATGAAAGACATCGGCGCCGCCGTCCTCTATGTCGGTAAGGCCGCCAGCCTTCGCAGCCGCCTTCGCTCCTACTTCGGCTCCAACGCCGACGCCTCCTTCGCCCTCACCATGAAGCTCGGCGAGATGATGCCCCGCGTCGAGGACTTCGAGTACATCGTCACCGACTCCGAGGCCGAGGCGCTTCTTCTCGAAAACAACCTCATCAAACGCCACCAGCCCCGCTTCAACGTCCGCCTAAAGGACGACAAGAACTACCCCTACATCAAGATCGACCTCAACGAAGACTTCCCCCGACTCGACATCACCCGGCGGGTCGTCAACGACGGCGCGCGCTACTTCGGCCCCTTCGCCAGCGCCAGCTCGATGCGGAAGACGATGGCGCTCCTCAAGCGCCTCTTCCCCTACCGCTCCTGCACCAAGAAGATCACCGGCGACGACCCCCGCCCCTGCCTCGAATACCACATCAAGCGCTGCGTCGCGCCCTGCGTCGGCTACGCATCCCAGGCGGAGTACGGCGAGGTCATCGACCAAGTCATGCTCTTCCTCGAAGGCAAGCACGACGACGTCCTCCGCGCCCTCACCCGCCAGATGAATGAGGCCGCTGAGGATCTGAAGTTCGAGCGGGCCGCCTCGCTGCGCGATCAGCTGCGGGCCATCGAGAAGGTCTCACAGGAGCAGAAGGCGGTGACCGTCGGCGCCAAGGACCAGGACGTCATCGCCGTGGCCCAGAGCGACGATGAGGCGTGGGTCGAGGTCTTCTTCATCCGCGAGGGCAAGCTCACCGGCCGCGACCACTTCATCCTCGCCGGCGCGCGCGGCGAGTCGCCCGCGACGATCGTCGGCGAGTTCGCCAATCAGTATTACCCCACCGCCGCCCACGTGCCCGGCGAGGTGCTCGTCGAGCACGACCCGCCCGAGCGCGAGGCGCTCATCGAGGCGCTGGAGTCGCGCCGCGGCCGGCGCGTCCGGCTGCACAAGCCACAGCGCGGCGACAAACGCCGCCTCGTGGAGCTCGTCGCCGGCAATGCCCGGGAGGGCCTCGACCAGCGCCGCGCCCGCTGGCTCGCCGACACCGAGAAGGTCTCCGCCGCCCTCGACGAGCTCGAAGAGGCCCTCAGCCTTCCCGCTCCGCCGCGCCGCATCGAGACCTACGACATCTCCAATATCCAGGGCGCCAACGCCGTGGGCAGCATGGTCGTCTTCGAGGAAGGCCGCCCCAACCCCTCCCGCTACCGCCGGTTCAAGATCAAGACCGTCGAGGGCACCGACGACTACGCCATGATGCGCGAGATGCTCCGCCGCCGCTTCGCCCGCTCCGCAAAGCGGCGCGCCGCCGCGAACGGCGCCACGGAACCGGACGCCGACCCCAAGGGCTGGGGCGCCATGCCCGACCTCGTCCTCATCGACGGCGGGCGGGGCCACCTCAACGCCGCCCTGGAGGTTCTCCTGGAGTCGGGCCTCGGCGGCGTGCCCCTCGCGAGCATCGCCAAGAAAGAAGAGCTGGTGCACATCCCCGAGATGGCCGAGCCCATCACCCTGCCCCGCCACTCCCAGGCCCTCTACCTCGTCCAGCGCATGCGCGACGAGGCCCACCGCTTCGCCATCACCTACCACCGCAACCTGCGCTCGAAGAAGAGCGTCCGCTCGGCCATGGACGACGTCCGCGGCATCGGCCCCCGCCGGAAGAAGGCCCTCCTCCGGCGCTTCGGCTCAGTCCAAGCGGTCCGTGACGCCACCCTCGAGGAGATCGCCGCCGTGCCCGGCATGACCCGCCGCCTCGCCGAGCGCGTCAAGCTCGACCTGTGAGAAGGAGTCCGCCATGCGCGCCAGACGTGTCGTAACCGTGAACGGCGAGGACGGCCGGTCCCGTGTCATGATCGACGAGCCCACCGCCTCCCACTTCGACTTCGGCCCGCTCGTCATCAGCGAGGTGTGGAAGGAGCCGGGGCCCAAGCCCGACCTCAAGCGCCCCGACCAGCTCGACCCCGCCGGTAGCGCCCTCGTGCCGCCCAAGGGCGGCTCCGTCTGCCGCCTCGTCACCTTCGCCCCTCGCGGCTACGAGCGCATCACGCCCGAAGTCCAGGCCGACATGGCCCGGCGCTTCGACCGCACCGGCGGCGAGTACGACCCCGACCGCGCCGGCTTCCACACCACCAACACCATCGACTACGGGATCGTCGTCGCCGGCGAGATCGACATGGTGCTCGACGACGGCGTCGTCCACCTGCGGGCCGGCGATTGCGTCGTGCAGCGCGGCACCGGCCACGCCTGGCACAACAACTCAGAGGCCCCCTGCACCATGGCCTTCATCCTCATCAGCGCCGAGACCTCCTAGCGCGGCCCCGAAGCCGAGACGCCACCATGTGCGGCCGCTTCACCCTCACCGCCGACCTCGACGAGGTGCAGCGCCGCTTCGACTTCTCCGAGCAGGACCTCGCCGTCTCGCGGCGCTACAACATCGCCCCCACCGACGCCGTGGTCGCCGTCCGACGCCGCGCCTCCGATGCAGGCGCCCGCAACCACGGAGAAGCCATGCGCTGGGGGCTTGTGCCCTTCTGGTCGAAGGCCGGGCCGAAGGGCCCGCCCGTGATCAACGCCCGCGACGACAAGGTCGAGACGTCGCGGATGTTCTCCGCCGCCTTCGAGCGCCGCCGCTGCCTGATTCCGGCCGACGGCTTCTACGAGTGGCGCAAGACGGGCGAAGGGCGCAAAGGGGCGAAGGTCCCGCTGCGCTTCACCCTGAAGGGCGGCGGCCTCTTCGCCTTCGCCGGCGTCTGGGAGTCGTGGCGCGCCCCGGACGGCGAGCGCGTCCGTTCATGCGCCATCATCACCACCGAGCCCAACGAGCTCATGGCCCCGGTCCACGACCGGATGCCGGTCATCCTGCCCGAAGAGGCCGAGGAAGCCTGGCTCGACCCCGCCACCCGCGACTTCGCCGCCCTGCGGGCCTTCCTGAAGCCGCTCCCCGCCAACTCCATGGAGTGCTACACCGTCTCCTCGGCGGTCAACTCCGTGAAGAACGACGACCTGTCCTGCATCGCGGCAGCCGAGCCGCCGCCTCAGCAATCGGCGCTCCTGTAGGGGCAACCCTTGTGGTCGCCCTCCCCTCCGACCTTTCCCCCTTTGGAGACCTTTGCAAAATGAGGGCCGCGGGCTCCGTTGATGTTGGCGCACCCCACCCTGCCCCTCCGACGCGCCTGACGGCGCGCACCCTCTTTCAGTTTCCCCCATAAAGGGGGAAAGGGGGGAGGGGAGGGCGACTCGCGAATCGCCCCTTCGGGAGAGGACGGGCGCACACAAGAGGCGCCCCTACACCGGAGGGGCCCGCCCCGTCAGAGCTCGGAGGCGAGCTTGCCGCCTTCCGCCCAGTTGTCCTTGTCGATGTCTTCGAAGAGGACGATGGTGTGGTCGGCGGAGGTCTTGCCGATGCGGACGAGGGCGTCCGTCAGGGCTTCGGCGAGCTCGGCCTTCTGTTCCTTGGTGCGTCCGCTCCACATTTCGACGCGGATGATGGGCATTGGGAGTCTCCTTTGGGAGGCCGCTCCGGGCGCGGCGGATCTACCCCTCAATAATACTTGACGGATTTCGCGAAAAGATGGATTTCGGGAGGAAATGGTACTTGACAGGCCTTGTCAAGGGGGTTTATCGTTAGGGTGCAGAACGTACGTTCTCAGCCAGGCGGCCCCCTAAAGCCGCGCCGCAACAGTGTAGACCCGCTCCGCGAGCGGGTCTTTCGCTTTAAGGACGGTGGCGGGGGCCGTTGGCGGTCGGCGCGGGGGCACGGGACGGCGGGTGTTGGGGTCGTGGACAGTTCGTGAGCATTCGTGAGCATTCGTGAACGTTGGTGAACGTTCGTGAACGCGCTACGGGTACGCGTCTCGTGGATGTTCGTAGAAGTTTGATGCGCCGGGAAAAGGCGCGGGAGGTGGAGTCGCACCATGAGTCTGATTGAGCGGGTTGTCGCGGGGGCGGGGCGGTTGGTGGGGCGTGCGTCGCGGTCGCATCCGTTGGGCGGGGCGTTGAGCGACGCGTTTCAGCGGCGGGCCGGCGTGGGGGACGATTGGGCGCCGGGGGCGTATGCCGACTACCTGGCCGTCGCGCCGGCGGTCTACGCCTGCGTGAACCTGCGGGCGCGGAACCTCGCCAGGATCCCGCTGCGGGTACACCGCGTTGGCGCCGATGGCAAGACCGGGGCGCCGGTGGGTGCGTCGCATCCGGCCCAGCGGCTGTTTGACGGGCCGAACCCCTTCTGGTCGCGGCAGCGGTTCTGGTACGTGATCGAGGCGAGCCTGTGCCTGTGGGGGTCGGCGCCGGCGGCCGTGTTCCGGGACGGGCGGGGCGAGGCGCGGGAGCTGTGGTGGCTGCGTCCGAACCGGTTCCGCGTGGTGCCCGACGCGGCGGGCTACATCGCGGGCTATCTGTACGTGAAGGACGGGCGGGAGATCGCCCTGGGCCGGGACGAGGTGGTGTGGTTCCGGTATCCGAACCCGATCGAGGAGTACGCGGGGCTGTCGCCGATCGCCGCTTTGCGGATGGCGGTCGACATGAACGTCGACGCGATCCGGTTCAACCGCCGGTTCTTCCAGAACGACGCATCGCCGGGCCGGGTCTACCTAAAGGCGGACGCGGAGCTGACGAGCGCGCAGGTCGAGGAGCTGCGGCGCCGGTGGGAGCAGTCGTTCGCGGGGCGGGAGAAGTCGCACGCGATCGCCGTGCTGGACAAGTCGGCGGACCTGAAGACGATGGCGATCTCGCAGCGCGAGATGGAGTTCATCGAGGCGCAGCGGTACACCAAGGAGGAGATCTGCGGGGCGTACGGGGTGCCGCCGGTGCTGGTGGGCGACCTGCGGCAGTCGACCTTCAACAACTTCCAGCAGGCGAAGGCGAGCTTCTGGGACGAGACGCTGATCCCGGAGCTGGAGCTGCTGGAGGCGGAGATCAACGAGGTGTTGATGCCGCTGTTCGGCGACCCTCACCCCAGCCCTCTCCCGCAACCGGGAGAGGGGGCACGAGGCGGCCGGCTGGTGGCGCGGTTCGACCTGTCGGGGGTGTCGTCGCTGCGCGAGGACGCTGGGGCGCGGGCGCGGCGTCACCTGCAGTTGGTGCAGGCGGGGATTCTGACCATCAACGAGGTGCGGTCGAAGGAGGGGTTGGAGCCGGTGGCATGGGGGGATGGGCCGCCGGTGGGGTAGGGGGTTGGTGGGACGGTGCCCTCCCTCAGTCCCTCCCACAAGGGGAGGGAGGCCGGAGGGGACGGGCGCCGCTCGATGGCCAGTGGCGGTTGGTAGGGGCCCCTCATCTCAATCTTCTCCCCTTGGGAGAAGAGGTTCCGGAGAGGACGGGCGATTCGTGAATCGCCCCTACGCCGGAGGGGGCCGCCCGGCCCGCGCCTCCGACGCGCCTTGCGGCGCGTGCCCTCTTTCAGTTTCCCCCAAGAGGGGAAAGGTGGGAGGGGAGGTCGCCCGTGGGGGGCAGGCGGGCGTCGGTGGGCGTTGGCGGTTGGTGGGGACGGGCGATTCGTGAATCGCCCCTACGCCGGAGGGGAGAAGAGGTCCCGGAGGGGACGGGCACCCACAAGAGGTGCCCCTACGCCGGAGGGGAGAGACCTCGCCGCCCCGCGCCTTCCGACGCGTCTAGCGGCGCGTGCCCTCTTTCAGTTTCCCCCGAGAGGGGGAAAGGTGGGAGGGGAGGTCGCCCGCGGGGGGCGGGCGGGCGTCGGTGGGCGTTGGCGGTTGGTGGGGGACGGGCGATTCGTGAATCGCCCCTACGCCGGAGGGGGCGGGCGCCGTTCGTTGACCTGTGGCGGGTGGTAGGGGCCCCTCATCTCAATCTTCTCCCCTTGGGAGAAGAGGTTCCGGAGGGGGCGTGCCCTCCCTCAGTCCCTCCCATGAAGGGAGGGAGGTTTAAGGGGCGCCTAGGCGGAAGAGGTGCCGAGGTAGACGAGGATGCCGGCGCCGATGGCGGCGAGGACCAGGGCGAGGGCGCAGCCGCAGCCGAAGCTGACGCGGTCGGCGAAGCCCTTGCGGGCGCCGTCTTTCACTTCGCTCCCTCAGCCGCCTCCGTTGGCCCCCGACGGCGGGGGCGTTTAGGCCGGTTCGAAGAGGGGGATGGAGACGTCGTCGTTGATGTCGCGGAAGGTGACCTTGACCTTCTGGCCGATCTTCAGCTTGAAGGGGTCGTCGACGTTGACGATGTTGCTGAAGATCTGGACGCCGGGGCCGTCGAGGGTGACGTAGCCGATGGCGTAGGGGACGTCGTCGGCCCAGGCGCGGGACTTGTTCTGGTTGACGACGGAGAAGGTGTAGATCTCGCCGGTGCCGGGGGCTTCCTCGAACGTGACGACGTCGCGCTTCCAGCAGTGGGGGCAGACGCTCTGGGGCGGGAAGAAGCTCACGTCGCATTCGGCATCGGTGCACTTGGGGATGAGGAGCTTGTGCTCCCTGCAGCCGTCCCAGAACGGCTTGGAGTCGGTGTCGGCGGTGGGGATGGGTTTCAGGTATTCGGTGGTCATGATTAGACTCCTAGGATCAGGGTCTCGGAGGCGTGCCGCGAGCCGAGCATGCCGCCGGTGCCGTGGGCGACGGAGATCTTGGGGTCGCCGGGGACCTGGCGCTCCGTGCCCGCGTAGTCCTGCCGCAGCTGCTTGACCGCCTCGATGATGAGGAAGAGGCCGCGCATGCCGGGGTGGTTGGAAGAGAGGCCGCCGCCATCGGTGTTCATGGGCATGTCGCCGTCGATGGCGAGGCGGTTGCCCTCGACGAATGCGCCGCCCTCGCCCTTGGCGCAGAAGCCGAGGTCTTCGAGGGCGGTGAGGACGGTGATGGTGAAGGAGTCGTAGATCATGGCGTGGTCGATGTCGTCGTGAGTGACGCCGGCCTGGGCGAAGGCGGTCTTGCCCGACTGCGCCGCGCCGGTGGTGACCCAGTCGCGCTTGCCGTTGGCGAGGTGGGCGTAGCCCTCGCCCTCGCCGAGCACCCAGACGGGCTTCTTCTTGATAGACCGGGCCAGCTCGGGGCTGACGACGACGACGGCGCCGCCGCCGTCGCTGACGATGCAGCACTCGAGGAGGTGCAGCGGGTAGGCGATGATGCGGGAGCTGAGGACGTCGTCGATGGTGATGGGGTCGCGGAACATCGCGTCGGGGTTCAAGCCGGCGTGGCGTCGGGTGATGACGGAGATGTTGGCGAACTGCTCATCCTTGGTGCCGAACTCGTGCATGTGGCGGTTCTTCACCATGGCGTACATGCCGGCGAGGATGCCGCCGTAGGGGACCTCGAAGCTCTCGACGGGGTTGGGGTTGGCCATGTTACGGCCGCCGGTCCCGATGGCGCGGGCGCTGGAGCGGGCGATGCTGCCGTAGGTGACGACGATGCAGTTGGCCTGGCCGGCGGCGATGGCCGCGGTGGCGCGGGCGACGTGCAACTGGTAGGAGGAGCCGCCGACCTGGGTGCTGTCGACGAGGTCGGGGTTGAGCCCCATGTACTCGGCGACCTGCAGGAGTCCCATGCCCACGGGCGACATGAGGCCGTCGACGTCTTTGATGTCCAAGCCCGCGTCTTCGAGCGCGCGCCTGGCGCTCAGCGCTTGGATGGCGTTCTCGGAAACGGTGGGGTCTTTGCGGCTTGGATGCTCGAAGACGCCGGCGATGGCCGCCTTACGCGTGAGTCCTCCCATAGATGCCTCCTCTGCGGGTGTCGCGCCGAATGGGCGCGCCTTTCGGAACCGGCCCGGCGCTAGTCGAGGAGGGGAATCGAGCCCCAGGTGACTTCGTCGGGATTATCCACGAGCTTCTTCTCACCGATCATCTCGCGGATGCTGAGCAGGGTCGCGTTCACCTCGTTGGTGACCATCACCCAATCCGGCTCCGGGGGGAACCAGTAAGGGGAGTTGATGCGGACGACCTTCATGTCCTGCGCATTGAAGTAGATGCCGAACTTCTTGATGTTCTCCTGGACCATGCTGCCTCCTAGGCCGGCGGACCGGGCCAAACCGGATGAAGCGCGGCGTTACCCGGAATGGCCGACCCGGGCGCGCCGCGCCTCGTCTTTGCGCTTCGAGCGCCGTGTATAGTAGTCGCCCGCCGCGACTTATTCAACGGTGACGGTCTTGGCGAGGTTGCGGGGCTGGTCGACGTCGCAGCCTC
Organism: Dehalococcoidia bacterium; assembly: GCA_034420775.1. Classification (GTDB taxonomy): domain Bacteria; phylum Chloroflexota; class Dehalococcoidia; order SHYB01; family SHYB01; genus DAOUKH01. The sequence goes on along the minus strand of DAOUKZ010000046.1, from coordinate 216 downwards.
GGCGCACCGCGATGCGGTAGGCGAGAAGCTGGAGCGGGGCCGCCGCGAGGATGGGCGCGAGCAGGGCGGGGGCCTCGGGCACCAAGATCGCATGGTCGGCCTTTTCGGCGGTGCGGTCGTCGCCCTCGGCTGCCAGGACAATCACGCGGCCGCCTCGGGCGCGGACCTCCTCGATGTTCCCCAGCATCTTGTCGTGGAGTCGGCCATTGCGGGGGC
>DAOUKZ010000045.1:0-8287 GCA_034420775.1 Dehalococcoidia bacterium | reverse complement strand
TGGCGAGGCTGGTGAGGCGGTCGGTCAGGTAGCTCGTCGAGACCGAGGTGCCGGCGGGGAACTTCGGTATGCCGCAGATGCACCCTTCGCGCAGCTTGAACTGGATGCGCTCGAAGGCCCCGGTGTTGTGGTGCAGCGTCGGGTCGAGGCTGGCGAAGATGCCCTGCGACGGCCCGGCGATGCTCGAGGCCTCGGGCAGGTTGATGCCGCCATCGACCTGGTCCGGGTTGTCGCGCAGGTCGACGATCATCGCCTCCTGCTCATGGTCGATGGTCAGCTTCATGTTCAGAGCGAAGCCGTCGGGGATGAACTCGATGGGGTCGACCCACGTCTCGCCTTCCCAGGTCCCCTCGGGCAGGCTCTTGATCTCCGCGATCATCCGGCGGCGGCCGTACTCGATCCACTCGTCGATGAAGTCGGTGACCACGTCGTCGCCGTACTCTTCGATCAGGTCACCGAGCCGCTGCTCCCCGATCCAGGAGCTGCCCAGCGCGGCGGCGAAGTCGCCGTACCACTGCTGCGGCACGCGGATCCGGGTGAGCCCGATCCGCACGATGTCCTTCAGCTCCTGGTAGCCCCGCGCCACGCGGACGCACGGCCAGTGCAGGCCCTCCTCGTAAATCTCCTTCGCATAGGGGAGATAGGCGGTCGGCTCCGGCGCGCCGACATCGACGTTGTGCATGCGGAGGAGCAGCCAGAAGATGATCTTCTCACCGGAGAAGACGGGCGTGCAGAAGGTGTAGTCGGCGTGGTGGACGTTGCCGTAGAAGGGGCAGTTGTTGAGGAAGCAGTCGCCCGGCTGGATGTCGTCGAACATCTCGACGATCGGCTTGAGGGCCATGTCGATGCTCATCGTGTGGATCGGCAGCCCGCCGTGGATGGTGACCGTGCGGCACTGGCTGTCGGCGATCGTGACCGAGAAGTCGCGGGCGTGGACCGTGGCCGAGCGCGCGCTCTGGATACACTTGATGGTGATTTCCTGGACGATCCGCTCGATCCGTTTGACAAGCGTGGTGAAGACGATCTGGTCCATTCGGGTCTCCGTCCCTCAGCCCAAATGCTCCCTCAGGAGCGTGGGCAAGATAGTCGCGGGCCGCCGGGCCGCTATTTCTGAAAGCCCCAGTGCCGCGAAATGGGCTTGTAGTAGTTCGTGCGCACGTCCCGCGTCAGCGCGTAGTAGGGCTCGGCCGTCGGGTCTTCCCAGAACGCCTTGGCTTCGGGAATCCGCCGGTCGGGGTCGCCGAGCCGGAACGCGTCGTCCTCGCCTTCAAGCTCGAAGATGGCGATGTAGTTGTAGCCGGGCTCATGCTCCCGGCCCTCCGTCGTGATGCCGTACCAGCCCGCCATGATGACGCCGGGCAGCTTCTGGAGCGCGGGGAACCGCTCCGACTTGTACCATGCCTTCCATTGCGCGTCGTTCTCCCGCGACACGCTGATGAGCTCGGTGCCCAGGGGGTTGTTCGACTTCAAGAGCGGATCGTCGAGGGCCGCGCCGGCGAGGTAACGCCAGCCCCAATGGCCCTGATCGAGCGGGTTCTTGTCGCTCGCGCCGCCGGTGAAGGTGAACTTGCCGGTGTCCTGGAGGCCCCGCCGCACCTTCTCTTCCCAGTCCTGCAGTGCGGCCGGGTCGAGGTTGTCCGTGATCGGGTCCATCTTCCCTTGGTCGACCCGTGGCCAGCCCTCGATGAGTTTCAGGGCCTCGTAGTCCTCGACCCGGTACAGGGAGACGTACTTCTCCGGCCCGATCAGGTTCATCAGCCGGTAGTTCCACGTCCAGCCCGGCATGCGGCACATCATGAGCTGGTGGTAGTCGTACCACTCCATCCAGATCTCTTCCAACTCCGGACTCATGCCCTGCGTCTTGGAGAAGACCCATTCGAGCAATGGACGTTCCATGCAGTACCTCCGGGGCCTAGTCTACCGGCGTTGTAAAGAAGCGCGGTTGCGGCGTCAGGGGACGGTGGCTAGACTTGCCCCGCACACTCTCTTCTGGAGTCGCCGCTATGGGCCTCCTCGACGGCAAAGTCGCCCTCGTCACCGGCGCCGCCCGCTATCCCTCGACCGGCCGGGGCATCGCCCTGCGCTTGGCCGAGGAGGGCGCCGACGTTGCCGTCAACAACCGCCGCTCCGCCAAGGGTCCCACCGACCCTGAGCTGCGCAAGGGCTGGCGCGGCCTCGAGAGCATGCAGGCCGAGATCGAGGACTTGGGCCGGCGCAGCGTCGCGCTCGAAGCCGACATCACCTCGCCGGACGAGGTCGCGGCCATGTTCGACTCCCTGGTCGAACGGCTCGGCCGCATCGACATCCTCGTCAACAACGCCGCCGAGACCCCGCTGATGCCGTTCTTGGAGCAGGACGAGGCCTCGTGGGACTCCTGCATGCAGGCCAACCTCGTCGGCCCGTTCCTCTGCGCCAAGGAGGCCGCCCGCCGCATGATCGAGCAGGGCGAAGGCGGCCGGATCATCAACCTCTCCTCCAGGCTGGGGAAGGTGGGCACGCCCACCGCTTCGGCCTACTCCGCCTCCAAGTCGGCCCTCATCGGCTTGGGGCAGGTCATGGCGCTGGAGTGGGGCGTCCACGGCATCACCGTCAACACCGTCTGCCCCGGCGTCATACGCGATAGCGGCAACCACCGCCCCTTCAACTACTTTCCTGCCGATGACGAAGAACACCACTGGGAGATCGTCCGGGGCCTCGTGCAGAGCCAGCGCGACGCGAGCCCGCTGGGCACCCTCGACGACCCTGACAGCATCGGCAACCTCGTCGCCTTCCTCGCCTCCTCGCGGGCCCACAAGATGACGGGCCAGGCCGTGAACATGACCGCCGGGTTGCTGATGTGACAAGCGACGGCGCGCTTAGCGGCAAGACCGCGCTCGTCACCGGCGCCGACGGCTACGCCGGCTTTGGACAGGCCATCGCCGCCAAGCTCATGGCCGAGGGCGCCGGCGTCGCCCTCCACTCCCACGCCGCCGCCGCGCCAGCCGACGGCGTGCTCGCCCTCTCCGGCGACCTCGCCGACGCAGAGGTGGCCCGCTCCGCCGTCGAGCAGACCATCGACCGGTTCAGCCGCCTTGATGTCCTGATTGTCGCCGGCCTGACCGTGCCCGGCGGCGCGCTCCTGGACACGGAAGCCGACGCCTGGAATTCCGCCCTGCGGAGCGACCTCAGGGCGGCATTCCATTGCAGCCGCATCGCCGCCGAGCGCCTGGTCGGGGTGGGCAACGGCGGCTCGATACTCTTCCTGACGTCGCATGCCGCCCGCTCGGGCATCGCCGGGCTCGGCGTGCACTCCGCCACGCAGTTCGGCCTCGTTGGCCTGATGCAGTGCATGGCCCTCGAACTGGCCGACGACGGCATCCGCGTCAACGTCCTCGCCCTCGGCCTGCCGGCGGAGGCGGACGCTGCCGCTCCCGGCCTCGGCCTGCTCAAGGCCTCGCGGGCGGGCAAAGGGGTTGGCGTGGGCCGCACGGAAGGCGAGGCGCCCGCGGCCTTTCCCATGCAGGGCGGCGTCCGGCCCGCCGAGGCCGCCGATATGGTAGCCTTCCTCGTCTCCGATAGCGCCGTCCACGTGACCGGTCAGCTCGTCGATTTCACCGGGGGCCTCGTCGTCGGGCGCTAGCCCGCGGCGGCCCCGGCCAACGCACCTATTCGGGAGGGTATCGTGAAGTTCATCATTTGCCGAACCAACCGCGCCGACGAAGAGACGATCCGGCAGCACGTAGCCACGTCGCAGCCGCTCGTCGACGCCCAGGTCGACGTCGTAGCGCTCACCCGCGGCCCCGACTGGACCGTCTCGGAGTACGACGCCGGCCTCATCGCGCCCGAGATGTTCGAGGTCGCCGAGCAGGCCGAGAAAGACGGCTACGACGCCTACATCGTCGGCTCCTGCTCCGACTCCAACGCCAGGGGTCTGAAGGAGCTGACCAGCAAGATGGTCATCGTCGAGCCCGGCGCCGCCGCCATGAGCGTCGCCTCTTTCCTGGTCGACCGCTTCTCGATCCTCACCGTCAAAGAGCCGAACATCCGCGCCATGATCATGAAGTCGGCCGAGCGCCTGGCGGTGAAGCCGAAGCTGGTCTCCATCAAGTACGTCCAGCCCGCCACCGAGGTGGTCTTCCCCTCCGACGAGGAGCAGCGGCAACACGAGGCTCGCCAGATGGTCGACGCCGCCAAGGACGCCGCGGACAACGACGGCGCCGAGGCCGTCATCTTCTACTCGCTCTCCTATCGCGAGCGGGGCATCGTCCCGATGGGCCGTGAGATGCTCGACGCCGAGGGCTACAAGGACCTCTTGATCATCGACCCCGCGGCCTCGGCCCTGAACTACGCGCGGATGCTGGTCACCTGCGGCCTCAGCCAGGGGAAGCTCGCCTACCCGCCGCCGCCGTCCACCGCGATCCGGAAGCTCTAGCTCCCGGGACGGCTACCCCTCGGGTTCGACGTAGTAGTTCTCGTACTCCGTGACCCGGAGCCGGAACCCCGCCGGCACGACCACCGTGGTCGCCGGCTCCTCGACGATGGCCGGCCCCGCGAGGACGTTGCCGCTGCGTAGCTGCTCACCCGCGTAGACCTTCGTCTCCACGAAGTCGCGCGCCTCGGTGAAGTACGCGGGACGGCTTCCCTTCAGCGCCGAACTGGCGTCGGCGGTCGTGAGCGCTTGCGGGGCCGTCCGGGCCTTCGGCTGCCGCCCCTGCGCCTTCACCCGCCAGCTCACGAACTGCACCGGCTGGTCCTGGATCATGAAGCCGTACGTCGTCTTGTGGACCTGGTGGAACAGCTCGACGAGCTCCGTCATGCTCTCCGGCGCCACCCGGCTCCACGGGAGGGGGACTTCGACCTCCCACGACTGGTACGGGTATTGGGCCATCACTGAGAACGAAAGGGTCCGGTCCTCCATCGCGACGCTGGCCCGGGCCAGGAAGTCGTCGCCTTCCTCTTCGAGGCTCGCGAGCAGCTCGTTGACCCGCTTGTCCTCGAAGCCGTCGCTGCGCGTGATGAAGCTGTGCGCCCGCTCGAAGAGCAGGTCGGCCGCGAGCATGCCAAAGGCGCAGAGGCCGGGCGCGATCCTCGGGATGAGGATCTTCTGCATGCCCAATTCGGTCGCGATGGCAACGAGGTGCACCGCCGAGCAGCCGCCCCCGCCCACCAACAGATAGCCGCGCGGGTCGATGCCCTTTTGGATGCTGACTTCCGACAGCCCCAAGACCATGTTGTGGTTGACGATGCTGTAGATGAGGCTGGCCGCTTCCTCGACGCTCCGGCCCAGCGGCCCGGCCACGTGCTCCTGAATGGCGGCGCGGGCCTTGTCGGCGTCGATCCGCATCTTGCCGCCCATGAAGTAGTCCGGCGAGATGTAGCCCAGCACCACGTTGGCGTCGGTCACCGTCGGCTTGTCGCCGCCGAGGTCGTAGCAGGCCGGCCCCGGCGTGCTCCCCGCGCTCTGGGGGCCGACGTGCACCAGGCCGCCGGAGTCCACCCACGCGATGCTGCCCCCGCCGGCGCCGATGCTGTGCACGTCGAGCGTGGGGAAGGAGTAGTGATACGGCCCGACGCTGCCGATGAGCGTCGTGACCACCTCGCCCTTGACTACCATCGAGGCGTCGAAGCTCGTGCCGCCCATGTCGCAGACGATCAGGTCTTGCTCCGCCCCTTCGGCCTCGGACACCGTCATGCCGGCGACCGGCCCCAGCGACGGGCCGCTCTTCAGCGCGTAGACCGGGAAGTGGGTGAGCTCCTCGCCGTTCACCACGCCGCCATGTGAGTTGACCATGAGCAGGTCGCGCTCATAGCCGTTCTCCTTCAGCCGCGCGATGAGGTTGTTCACGTAGCGTCCGAAGAGCGGCTTGATCGAGGCGTCGAGTGCGCACGTCGAGGTCCGCTCGTACTCCCGCACCACCGACGTAATCTGGTGGCCGATGGAGACGTGGGCCTCGGGGAACTCCTCCTCGATGATCTCGCGGACGCGTTCCTCATGCTCCGGGTTCGTGATCGACCACAGAAACGACACCGCCAGCGATTCGACGTTTCGCCGCTTGAAGTCGGCGACGATCTCCCGGACGCCGTCTTCGTCGAGCGGGGTTTCGATCCCGCCCTCGGCGTTGATCCTTCCCCGTATCCCGGCGATCAGGTGCCGCGGGACGATCGGGTCGGGGTAGTCCTGGTGCGTCTTGAACATCTCCGACGGCGGCTTCCCCCGCGACCCCAGCCCGAAGAACAGCATGTCCTCGTAGCCTTCGTTCGTCAGGAGCGCCGTCTTCGCCATGTTGCCCGAGATCACCGCGTTGGTGACCAAGGTCGTCCCATGCACGAAGACCCGCGTCTCTTGGAGCAGCCTCCGCAGCGGCATGCCCTTCTCTTCCGCCGCCAGCGCGAGGGCGTTGAACACCCCTTCCTCCGGCGAATCGGGAGTGGACGGCGATTTGTGCAGGTTCCAGTTCCCGTCGCCATCCATGATGACGAGGTCGGTGAACGTTCCGCCGATGTCGACGCCAATCAGATACATGGTCTTGTGAAGGGGAGGCCTGGGGTGGTGGGCCCGAACGGGGCCGTAACGGAGTTCTGCGGCATCGACATGCGACGATAGAAGCAAAGCCGCACGGGTGTCAAGCGCCGACGGGGACGTGCGCGGCACAGCACAGCGAATTCTGCGCTTCTTTGCAACAAAAAACCCGCCGGGGGCGGGCTGTCGACAATGCGTGGCGTCGGGCCAGATGCGTGGGTGGATGGCTTGTTCTAACCTCCCACAACCCTCACGACGACAGCGGTGAGCCCGACCGCGGCGGTCAACCCGGCAAGCATGACGCCGACAGTCCAGCGGATGATGTCGGACTTCATGCGTTCAACGTCGGCCTTGGTGGCTAGGTGTTCATAGCCTCCTTCGAGCCGAGCTAGGCGCTCCTCCGCTGTAGCCATCGATCCTCCTTATGCGTCATACGTTAGTGGCATGTGTCATCAGTCGTAAAGGCTGGAATGGCACGGGTGTCAAGCGCCGATCATGTCTGACGCGTGCTCGGCGATCATGATGACGCTACAGGTGAGGTCGCCGCGGGGGACGTCCGGCATGATCGAGGCGTCCACCACGCGGAGCCCGTCTACGCCGTGCAGCCGGCACTGCTGGTCGACTACCGCCATGGGGTCGGTCGTCGGCCCCATCTTGCACGTGCCGCTGGAGTGGAACGCCGTGTAGAGGTTGGCGAGAATCCAGCGGTCGAGGGCGTCGTCGGAGGCGAGCTCGTCGTCGCTGGGCCCGGCGCGGCCGTCGAAGATGCCCCGGAACTCCCGGCCCTCTCCCAGCCGGACGGCGTGGCGGACGCCTTCGCGCACCCGCTCGAAGTCCGCCGGGTCCGTCAGGTAGTTGTAGCGCAGGACCGGCGGCTCGCCCGGCTCCGGCGAGATCACCGTCAGCGTGCCCTCCGACCGCACCTTCCATAGCACGACGTAGAACGGCATGCACGGCGTCCCGTCCACGTCCTCCTCGACCAGCGGCGCGATGGTGATGCCGTTACGGTCGTCCGACCCTGGCGGCATGTAGCGGAGCACGAGCTGCGCCGCCGGGCCCTCCTCCCGCGCTTTCTCCCTGATGCGGAACTGTGGCGCCACCGCCGGATGGTTCCTAAGGTTTGCCCCGAGTCCGGGCAGGTCCTGCACCACGGCCGCGCCGATGCCCCGCACCTGCTCGGCCTGTCCGATGCCTGAACGCACCAGGAGACACGGCGACTCGATGGCCCCCGCGCAAACGATAACCTCGCCTCCGCGCACGGTGCGGCGCTCGCCGTCGGCCTCGACCTCCACTCCGGCCGCCCGCCGCCCGTCGAAGACGATGCGGCAGGCCAGCGCGTTCGCCCGGATGGTGAGGTTCCCGCGCTCGCGGCTGAGGCTCAGATAGCCGACCGACGTGCTGATGCGGATCCCGCCGGAGCAGTTGACCGGCCTGGGGCCGACACCCCACGTGTCGGGGAGGTTCATGTCGGGGTCGTCGGGGAAGCCGGCGTTGCGGCACGCCTCGTAGAAGGCCCCCGCGATGGGGCCCCAGGACTCCTGCTTGGCGTGCCGCACCAGGATCGGGCCGTCCTGCCCGTGGTACGGGCCGCTGAAATCCAAGTCCGTTTCCAGCTTCTTGAAGTACGGCAGCAGCTTGTCGTACGACCACGCCTCATTACCCGCCGCGGCCCACTGGTCGTAGTCCTCCGGCGCGCCCCGGTGAAAGTACGTCGCGTTCACCGCGCTGCCCCCGCCGGTGACCTTGCCCGCCATGATGACGAGGGGCTTGCGACGGTAGGGGTGGCCG
>DAOUKZ010000044.1:0-4324 GCA_034420775.1 Dehalococcoidia bacterium | reverse complement strand
GGGCGGGGCTATCAGGACTACGACGGCTACTGGAACGCCTTCATCTACGGCGACCCGGAGCGCGGCGTCGAGCGCGTCCGCCACCTGGAGGCGTCCGGCTTCCGCAACGTCCTCATCGGCTTCAGCTTCGGCGCAATGCCCTACGAGCGCGTCCGCCGCTCGATGGAGCTCTTCGCCGAGAAGGTGATGCCGCGCTTCCGTTAGAGCCCGGTTAGCCCATCTCCTGACGCCCTTCGAGGGCGCGTGAGAGCGTGACCTCGTCGGCGTACTCGAGGTCGGCGCCGGACGGCAGGCCGCGGGCGAGCCGCGTGATCTTCAGCGGCTTCCCCTGAAGCTGGCGCTGGACGTAGGTCGCCGTCGCCTCGCCCTCCAGGTTGGGGTTCGTCGCCAGGATGATCTCCGCAACCTCCCCGGCCTCGACGCGGGCGACGAGCTCGTCGAGCTTCAGGTCGCGGGGGCCGACGCCGTTGAGCGGCGAAATCGCCCCGTGCAGCACGTGGTACCGGCCCTTGAACGCCGACGTCTTCTCCAGCGCCAGGATGTCCAGCGGCTGCTCGACGACGCAGATGACGCCGTCGGAGCGCCCGGGGTCGGCGCAAATCGCGCACGGGTCGACGTCGGTGATGTTCTGGCACTCGGTGCAGAACACGATCTGATCGACGACCGCCGCGATGGCCGCGGAGAGGGCGCGGGCCTCCTCCTTGGGCGCGCGGATCAGGTGATAGGCGAGGCGCTGCGCCGTCTTGGGCCCGACGCTCGGCAGCTTCCCCAGCTCTTCGACGAGCCGGACGATGGGCGCGGCAGCGGGCAGAAAGTCCATGCGGGCCGGGCGCTAGGTCAGCCCCGGAATGTTGAGGCCCCCGGTGGCCTTGGAAAGGTGCGCCGACGCGGCCTCCCGCGACTTGTCCAGGCCCTCGTTCAGGGCGGCGATCACCAGGTCTTCGAGCATCTCCACGTCGTCGGGGCTGACGGCCTCCGGGTCGATCTTGAGCGAGAGCACGCGCTGGTCGCCGGTGACCACGACGGTGACGACCCCCCCGCCGGCGCTCCCCTCGGAGGTGAGCGAGCCGATCTCCTGCTGCGCCTTTGCGATGCGTTGCTGAAGCTGCTGGGCCTGCTTCATCAGGTTCTTATTCATCATGGGGCGCTTGCTCTCCTTCCGCCGTGGGGCCCGGCGTCGCGGGCCCGTCGACCAGCCGCGCGCCGGCTTCTTGGGCGGCGCGAATGAGGTGGCCGCCGGCCGGCTTCGCCTCTCGCGGCTGCAAGGCGCATTGTACCGTGTGCCGGCTTCCCAGCACGCCGGCGAGCGCGTCTTCCAGCGCCTTGCGGCTGGCCGGGTTGTCCAGCTCCTCTCGGAACATGTCGACGAATTTCTGATAGGTGAAGCCAATCACGACGACGCCGTCCTCGACCGACACCGGCTTCGATCCGCTGCGGAGCACCGCGTCGATCTTGATTCGCCCCGCTCCCTTGGAAGCCGCTATCACGTCCCGCCAGCGCCGCTCCAGCGTGGCCAGCCGCGCCGGGTCGCTGCCAGGGTCGGCGGCCGGCGCCGGGGGTGGCGTGGGCGCACGCGGCGGCGGCCGTTGCGCCGGTGCGGGAGGCCGCTGCGCCGGTGCCGTTCTTTCGCCCCGCCCATTCGGAGGAGAGGGGGCAGGCGTTCTCGCGGCGGGTGGCGCCGCCGGTCTTGGCGCCGGAGGGGCCGGACGAGCCGACTGCGGCTGCCGTGGCGCCGGCGCTGTCCGCTCCGGTGGTGCTGGCGCCGCCGGGCCGGTCACCGCCTCCACGGTCACCGTCTCTACCAGCGCAAGTTCGAGAGGGAGGGTCAGTGCGGCGGCGTCCTTGAGGTCGGCGCCGCCGAAGGCCCGCAGGACGGCCACGATCCGGTCGAGGCCGATACTCCCCAGCAGCGGCTTGGCCTCTTCCTGCTCCTCGGGGGACAGGTCGTCAACGGAGGCGGCTTCGGCCTTCAGCAGCATCAACCCCCGCAAATAGGTAAGCAGTTCGCGGTGGAACTGGCCGAGGTCGAATCCCGATCCGCCTACCTCTTCCAGCGCGGCGAGCCCTTTCCCAAGGTCGCGTTCGATCGCGGCATGGGCCAGCGCCCGCATTTGCTCGCGGCCCCCGATGCCGAGCGCGGCGCGCACAGCCTCTTCGTCGATCGTGCCGCCGACGCCGACCACGAGCTGTTCGAGGATGTTCTCGGCGTCGCGGAGCGACCCGCCGGCGGACCGCGCCACCAGGCCCAGCGCTCCCTCGGTGGCCTCCGCCCCTTCCGACTCGCAGATTTGGGCGAGGCGGCGTATCACGTCTGCCCGCGAGATGCGGCGCAGGTCGAAGCGCTGGCACCGCGAGATGATCGTCGCCGGCAGCTTGTGCGACTCCGTCGTCGCCAGGACGATGATGGTGTGGGGCGGCGGCTCCTCCAGCGTCTTCAACAGCGCGTTGAACGCCGGCGCCGTCAGCATGTGGACCTCGTCGATGATGTAGACCTTGCGCCGCGCCGTATTCGGGGCGAACCCCACCTTCTCGCGCAGGCTTCTGATCTCGTCGATGCCCCGGTTGCTGGCGGCGTCGATCTCGATGAGGTCGAGGGCCCTGCCCTGGGCGATATCCGAGCACATGGTGCAGTCGTTGCAGGGCTCGCCCTTCCCGTTGCGCAAGCAGTTGACCGCCTTGGCCAGGATGCGCCCCATGCTCGTCTTGCCCGTGCCCCGCGGCCCGCAGAAGAGATAGGCATGGGCGACGCGCTCCGAGCCCAGCGCGTTGAGCAGCGTCGTCGTCACGTGCTCCTGCCCAACGACCTCCGAAAAGGCCTGGGGCCGCCATTTGCGGTAGAAGACTTGGTCCGTCATCGGCTCGCGGTCCTGAGTCCGGGGCGCTAGCGCCCGCCGGGGACGGCGAGCCCGAGGCCGGTCAAGATCGCGTCCTGCCTGCCGAACATGCGCCGCTCCTCGCCGGGGCCGCCGTGGTCGTAGCCGAGCAGGTGGAGCACGCCGTGGACAAGGAGGAAAGCTACTTCCAACTCGGCGGCGTGGCCGTACTCCCGCGCTTGGCTCACGGCCCGCGGGAATGATAGCACCACCTGCCCCAGACTTGGGGCCTCGTCCGGCGCGGTGGGGAACGATTCCGTCTCGTGAAAGGCGAAGGAGAGCACGTCGGTGGGCCGGTCGACCCCGCGGTGCTCACGGTTCAGCGCGTGGACCTCCTCGTCGCCCGTAATCCACACGTCGACCGCCGAGCCCTCGGCGACCTCCTCCGCCGCCAGCGCCGCCTCCACCACGCGCCGCACCCACGCCGCGTCGGGGGCGCCATCCGCCGCGCCGTCAATCTCGACGTCAACGAGGTAGCGGGGACTCAAGCCTCTTCTCCCAGGGGAGACCTTTGCACAACCTGCGCCGGGCGACCGCGCGTCGCGTGGGAGCATCTCTTGTGGGCGCCCTCCCCTCCGGCCTTTCCCCCTCTTGGGGATGGTTGCGATGTAATCGCCACCGACTCCCCTTCCTCTTCCATGGGTATCGCCAACGTGATGTCCAGGTTGTTCTCCCCGTCCACCGTGACCTCCTCCACGACCATCCGGAGGACTTCTTTGCGTTGCTCGGGACTCAGATCGTTAAGACCCTCGCCAACGTTGCTTGCCCATGCCAGCGCCGCCTCCGTCAGCTCGCGCTTCCTGGCACCACTGGCCTCTCTCGCGCGGTAGTCGTCCACCTTCGCCCTCAAGCTCTCCAGGCGCTCGGTGATGAACTTCCGCTGAAGGTCCAGCTGCTCTTCGGTGATCTTCCCCGCCACGTAGAGCCGGATGGCCCGGTCTTCCTCAAGCTGGACGTTCCGGAGCTCGCGCTCCGCCTTGGCGATCTCCTCGGCGAGGCTGCCCTCCCGGTCGCCCAGGGCCTCGATGCCGGTGACGATCAGGGCAGGGTCCTGTAGCACGCGCTTCACCTCGCTCCAGACCAGGTCTTCCAGCCGCTCCGCTCTGATGTAGGGGCGCTCCCGGCAGCGCAGGCGTCGGCTCAGACCGTGGCAATGGTAGTACCGCAGCGGTGCGGCCGCCTCGTACCGATACAGCTTTCCGTTGCGCCGGTTCGTGGTATGCCACTTGGCCTTCGACCTGAACCGCAGCCCGCACTCGGTGCACCTGAGAAGGTGCTGGAGCAAATAAGAGACTTTGGTGTTCCGCTTGGCGGTGGCCAGCCGCTGTTTCTTCAACTGCTGCGCCCGCTCCCACGTCTCCTCGTCCACCAGCGGCGGGACCGCGACCCCGACCCACGTCTCCTCCGGTTGCGGAGTGATCCTCGTCCCCTCCTCCGTCGTCACCACCCTC
>DAOUKZ010000043.1:0-5391 GCA_034420775.1 Dehalococcoidia bacterium | reverse complement strand
CGCCTCCGACTCGGGGCCCCGGGGCATCGTACCCCTTGGGCGCTTAGAAATACGTTAGAGCGGCTACGGGCGGTTCGTGTATCCTCCTCTTAGGATGCACATTCTCGTGGTAGAGGACGAGCCGCGCCTGGCGAACATGATCGCCCAGGCGCTCAACGAAGAGGGGCACGTGGCCGAGATCGCCGGCGACGGCGAGGAGGGGTACGACCTCGCGGGAGGCGGCGCCTACGACGTCATCATTCTCGACCTCATGCTGCCGAAGATGCCCGGGCTGGAGGTGGCCCGTGCCCTTCGGACGGAGAAGGTCGACACTCCTATCTTGATGCTGACCGCCCGCGGTGAGATCGCCGACCGCGTCGAGGGGCTCGATGCCGGCGCGGACGACTACCTCGTCAAGCCGTTCGCGCTGGAAGAGCTGTTCGCGCGCATCCGCGCGCTGAGCCGCCGCAAGATCGACCCCCGCGACCCGACCAGGATCGAGGCCGCCGGTCTGACCCTCGACCTGCAATCGAGGGAGGTCGTTTTCGACGGAGCTTCGATCGATCTGACGCCGAAGGAGTTCGCCCTCCTCGAACACCTGATGCGGAACGCGGGCGCGGTGCAGAGCCGGGAGCGGATCGCCGATAGAGTCTGGGGGCTGGCTTCCGACGTAACACTCAGCGTGGTGGACTTGTACATACACTACTTGCGGAACAAGCTTTCGGCGGGCGGCGGCAAGGACCTCATTCGTACCGTGCGCGGCGTGGGCTACGTCCTGAAGGGGGCCGTCTAGCCGGCGGGGGCCGCGATGTTCAACGTCATACGTCTCCGGCTGCTGGCCTGGAACTTCGTCGTCTTCTTCGCGCTGCTCGTGGGGCTCGGGGTGGGCATCTTCTACATGACGGCCCGCACCCTCAACGGCGAGGTCAACGCCATCCTGCGGGAGGGGGCCGCCCACGCGCTCCAGGACTTCTCCACAACCCCCGGCTTTCCGATGACCCTGCCGCAACACGGCTACCCGAGCGACGTCTTCTATTTGAGTGTCGACACGTCGGGAGAACTGGCGCAGAACCCGCAGCGGCTGGCGGTCGATGCATCGCCCGATCCCGAGGGTGTGCTTCGGGCACTGGCGGGGGAGGAGTACTACAGCAACGTTGAGATCAACGACCAGACGGTGCGCTTGCTCTCGGTGGCGGTGTTGACGCCGAGCGGCGCGCCGCTCGGCGTGCTCCAGGTAGGCCAGTCGATCGAGTCACAACAGCGAGCGCTCGCGGAGCTGGCCTGGATCATCGCCGGGTCGGAATTTGGCGCGTTGGCCTTGGCGCTCCTCGGCGGTTGGTTCCTCGCCAACCGGGCGCTCGTGCCCACGCGGCGGGCCTTCGAGCGTCAGCGGCGCTTCGTCGCCGACGCCTCGCACGAGCTCCGCACCCCGCTCACGCTTATCCGCGGCAACGCGGAGCTGATCCGTCGTCACCGGGGCCAGACCATAGAGGAGAACGCGCACCTCGTCGACGGCATCATCGACGAGGCGGGGTACCTGAGCGACATGGTCACCTCCCTCCTGACGCTGGAGCAATCGGACGGCGGCCGGCTGGCCTTGCGAGAGGAGGCCGTAGACCTCTGCGACCTCGTCCGGCAGATTTGCGGGGACACGCAGCCCCTCGCGGTAATGCGCGAACTCACACTGGAATGCGCCGAGCCGGCCTTCGGAGTGACCGCGCAGGGCGACCGGGAGAGGCTACGGCAAGTACTGCTGGCTCTGATGGACAACGCACTGAAGTACACGCCGCCCGGCGGGCGCATCGACTTGCGGCTCGAGTTCGAAGAGAACACGGCGATTATCGCGGTGTGCGATACCGGGCTGGGTATCCAGGCGGAGCACCTGCCTCACGTCTTCGACCGCTTCTACCGCGTCGACGCGGCACGCCGGGAGCCCGGCGGCTCGGGGCTGGGGCTTTCCATCGCGAAGGCGCTCGTCGAGGCCCACGGCGGCTCGATCTCGCTCGAAAGCCCCGACGGCGGCGGTGTGACAGCGAGGGTCCGGCTGGCGGCCGAACGGGGCGAGTCGGAGCCCACCCCTTCCGACGGGGCAGTCCACGAGCATCCGGCGTCGGAAAAGGCCCCGCTGGACGTGCCGTACTAGCAATCTTCTCCCGTGGGAGATGTTTGCGTAGCGGCTCCGGCTGTGGGGGAACGGGCGAGTCGCGACTCGCCCGTACAGGGAAACGCCGGGCTAGCGTTCGCCGACGGGGACGTAGGAGCGTGTGGCGGCCCCGGAGTAGAGCTGGCGCGGCCGCGCGATCCTCGTGGATGAGTCGGCGATCATTTCGTTCCACTGGGCCATCCAGCCAACCGTTCGGGGGATGGCGAAGAGGACGGGGTACATGTCGACGTGGAAGCCCATCGCCTGGTAGATGATGCCGGAGTAGAAGTCGACGTTGGGATAGAGGCGACGTTTGCCGAAGTAGTCGTCCTGCAGGGCGACCCGCTCGAGCTCGATGGCAACCTCGATGAGGGGGTTGCGGCCGGTGATCTCGAAGACCTGCTCCGCGGTCTCACGGATGATCTTGGCGCGCGGGTCGTAGTTCTTGTAGACGCGGTGACCGAAGCCCATGAGCCGTTCTTCGCCGGCCTTCACGCCCTTGATGAAGTCGTAGACCTTGTCCTTCGTGCCGATGCGCTCGAGCATCCGCAGCGCGGCCTCGTTGGCGCCGCCGTGGAGCGGCCCGTAGAGGGCCGCGATCGACCCCGCCAGCGCCGAGTAAGGGTCGACGTTCGAGCTTCCGATGGAGCGCATGGCGTTGGTGCTGCAGTTCTGCTCGTGATCGGCATGGAGGATGAAGAGGATGTCGAGGGCTCGCTCGAGCACGGGGTCGGGCGTGTACGCCGGCTCCCCCATCCTGAAGAGCATGTTGAGGAAGTTGCCGGTGTAGGAGAGGTTGTTGTCGGGGTAGGAATAGTAGAGGCCGAGGCGGTGCCGGTAGGCGAAGGCGGCGAGGGTCGGCATCTTGCCGATTGCCCGGTGCATCTGAAGCGTCCGCGACTCTACGTCTTGAATGTCCTTCGCGTCTGGGTAGAAGGCGGAGAGCGCGGCGATCGCGCTCAGCAGCATCCCCATGGGGTGGGCGTCGTAATGGAAGCCGTCCATGGTCTTGCGGATGTTCTCGTGCACGAGGGTGTGCAGGGTGATGTCGGTCGTCCACTGCTCAAGCTCGGCCTCGGTGGGGAGCTCGCCGTAGATCAGCAGGTAGGCGACTTCGAGGAAACTGCTCTTCTCGGCAAGCTCTTCGATGGGGTAGCCGCGGTATTCGAGGATGCCCTTGTCGCCGTCGATGAAGGTGATCTCGCTACGGCATGATGCCGTGTTCTCGAATGCGGGGTCGAAGCTCAGGAGGCCGAAGTCGTCTTCCGACACCTTGATCTGCCGAAGGTCGATCGCCCGGATCGAGCCGTCGGTGACGGGAATGGTGTACTCCCGGCCGGTCCTGTTGTCGGTGACCGTGAGGTCGTCAGAAGGCATACGCGATCCTCTGCAGTGTCGCTCAGACGTACCGGTGGCCGTCCCGCGGGGGCCCGCCGCCCACAGGAAAGGCGCCGCATAGCTTATACGGAGACCTGAAGGATGGCAAACGTTCCGGCTTCTCGCGGGGCGGCGCTATAATGCGCCGCGTTCCCATTCCCGAAGGCGCCATGTCCGTCCAGGTCAACACCGTGCTCGGCCCGATCGATTCCGATCAATTGGGCGTCACGCTCATCCACGAGCACCTCAAGGTGGCCCTGCTCGGCTTCGAGATGGACCCCTTCAACACCTACGATCGTGACGCTGCGGTCCGCGACGCCGTGAACAACATGAAGGAGCTCCGCGAGCTCGGCGTCTCCACGGTCGTCGATCCGCTGCCGATGGGGCTGGGGCGCGACCCCGAGTTCTCCGCCGAGGTGGCCCAGGCCTCGGGGATGCAGATCATCATCTCGACGGGCGTCGACCACGAGTTCCGCGCCATGCCGCCCTACTTCAAGGTGCGGACGACGGACGAGATCGCCGACACTTACGTGAGCGACCTGACACAGGGCATCAACTCCACGGGTATCAAGGCCGGAATCATCAAGGTAGCTACCGGCGAGGGTGCGATCACCAAGAACGAGGGGCGCGCGGCCCGGGCGGCGGCGCGTGCGGCGCTGAAGACGAATACGCCGATCGTGACGCACACCACGCACGGCACGATGGGCGTCGAGCAGGCGGAGATGTTCATCGGCGAGGGTCTGTCGCCCGGCAAGTTCATGATCGGCCACTGCTGCCAATCGACCGACCTCCCTTACCTGCGGCGCATCTTGGACACGGGATGCTTCATGGGCTTCGACCAGATCGGGATGAACTACATCCAGACCGACGACAACCGGCTGGCGATGCTCAACGCGCTGCTCGCGCTCGGCTACGCCGACCGGCTGCTGCTCTCACAGGACCACATGTGCTGCATCATCGGCGCGCCCTACGAACGCGTGGCGTACATGATGGACATGATCCGCGAGCACCGGCACAGCTACCTGCTCCGGGAGTTTCTGCCGCGTCTCCGCGAGGCCCGCGTCCCGGACGCCATGATCGACGAGATGATGGTGAAGAACCCACAACGCCTGTACGAGAACCCGGCGAAGGCAGGGGCTGGAGGCTGAGGAGTCCAACCTCGTCCAGTTGCCTAGTTTATTGAGACTCAGTATTGACCACGCCCGCAGCAAACCTTACCGTTGGCGGGCCGCGCCATCCCGCCTGAGGAGTTCCCAATGACCACCAGCATGCCCGCTTTTCCAGCCGGCTTCGCCATCCGCCTGTTCGTATTCGCGTGCGTCGCCGCTGCACTGATCGCAGCGATGCTGGCCCTGCGCGGCTCCGAGGCAGTATCCGCGCAGGAGGCCGATTGCGCGGTCACCGACCTGGGGACCCTCAGCGCCGATGGCGTGTTGGAGGCAACCGGACGCTGGACGACGGAGGACTGCGACTCGCGCTTCCGGGCGGGCAGCGACGCTCACACCTATCAATTTCGAATCGCCCAAGCCGGCCGGATCAGGATTGACCTAGCGTCCAGCGAGGCCGACTCCTACCTCTACCTGCTAGACGAGGACGGCAATCGCATCACCGACAACGACGACGGCGGCGCCCGCCTGGATGCGCGCGTTGAGCGCAACCTGACGCCGGGCGTCTATCTCGTCGAAGCCACCACGTTCGACGGGCGCGGGCGCGGCGCGGCAGACTTCACGCTCTCCGTCAGCCCCGTCGCCGGCTGTGATCCGGTGCATCTTGGCGACCTGGTATCCGGCACCGACCTGACGGCAACCGGTTCGTGGACGCTCGACACCTGCGGCTCGCGCTTCGTCGTGGAACACCCTGCCCACGGGTATTCCTTCAACCTGCCGGAAGCC
>DAOUKZ010000042.1:0-4219 GCA_034420775.1 Dehalococcoidia bacterium | reverse complement strand
CAGTAAGGCCATCGAGGAGCAGGAGATCGAGGCTGCCGGCACTCCCAGCATCGAGGTCTCCGGAGTCGACCCCGTCGCCTGGAAAGCCACCATCCCCCTCGTCCCCACCGTCGACCTCGGCGACTACCGCACCCTCCGCATCGAGCCTGAGCCCGTCGCGGTGGACGACGACGAGGTCGAACGCGCCATCGAGGACATCCGCTTCAATGAGGCCCCTTGGGAGCCCGCCGAGCGCCCCGTCGAACTCGGCGACCTCGTCACCCTCGACGCCGTCATCGAGGAGGCCGGTCAGACCATCGCCGACCAGAAGGACGCCCAGTTCCGCCCCACCGAGGGCGAGCCCAGGCCCATCCCCGGTTTCTCGGAAGCTCTCGTCGGCATCGAGCCGGGCGCGGAGAAGCAGTTCTCTCTCGAGTTCGAGGAGTCGGACGAGCGCAAGGAATTCGCCGGACGCTCCTTCGGCTTCAACGTCACCGTCAAAGAGATCAAGGCGAAAAACCTCCCCGAGATCGATGACGAGTTCGCCAAAGGCGTCGAAGACGGCTTCGAAGACCTCGCCGCCTTGCGCGAGCACGTGCGCGGACGGCTCGAAGAGCGAGAGGCCGCCACCGCCAAAGAGCGCCTCCGGGAGCGCGCACTCGACCGGCTGATCGAGGCGGCCGAGGTCGCCTTCCCTCCCACCCTTGTCGATCTTGAGGCCGAGCTCCTGCTCGAACAGCAGGCCCGTCAGGTCAGCCAGAACGCCGCCGGCGTCGACGCCTACGTGCAGGCCCTCGGCAAAGAGAAGGAAGAGATCATCGAGGGGATGAAGCCGGCGGCGCGGGCCCGCATCGTCCGCTCCCTCGTCGCCTCCGAGCTCAGGACCGCGGAGGAAATCGAGGTCGAACCCGAAGAGATCGACGCCGAGGTCGAGACCCTCGTCGGCTCCGCCGGCGCGGGGTACCAGGAAGAGTTCCGCCGCATCTTCGACACCGACGACAGCCGCCAACGCATGGAGCAGACGATCCTCACCCGGAAGACGCTCGACCGCCTGGCGGAAATCATGACGCAGGACGAAACGGAAGCCGCGCCCAAAGAGGAAGCGGAAGAGAAGGAGCCCACTCCGTGACCATGAGCCCCCAGCATCAGGCCGCTTGGCCCAGCAACATCATCCCGATGGTCATCGAGCAGAGCGCTCGCGGCGAACGGGCCTTCGACATCTACTCCCTCCTGCTCAAGGAGCGCATCGTCTTCCTGGGCACCCCGATCCAGGACCAGATCGCGAATCTCATCATCGCCCAGCTTCTCTACCTCGAACGCGAGGACCCCGAGAAGGACATCAGCCTCTACATCAACAGCCCCGGTGGAGTCATCAGCGCCGGCCTCGCCATCCACGACACCATGAAGCTCCTCCGCTGCGACGTCGCCACGATCTGCGTCGGAAGCTGCGCCAGCATGGCCACCGTGCTCCTGAGCTCCGGCACGAAGGGCAAGCGGTACGCGCTTCCCAACTCCACGATCCACATGCACCAGGCCATGGGCGGCGCCCAGGGCCAGGCGTCGGACATCGAGATCGCCGCCAAGGAAATCCTGCGCATGCAGGATGTCATTCGGAACATCCTGGCCAACAACACGGGCCAAAGTTACGATAGAATCGCCCAGGACTCGGACCGCGACTTCTATTTGGACGCGCCGCAGGCCCAGGAATACGGTTTGGTCGACGACGTACTATCCGATCCGCAGCAATCGCAGTAGACTGAGCATCTGCGCGACGCGGCGCAGCGACAAACGGAGGCCCATCCCGAATGCCTGCAGGACGATCGTCACGGTCGCAGTACGAGTGTTCCTTCTGCGGCAAGCAGCAGCACCAAGTTAAGCGGCTCATCGCCGGCCCAGGCAAGGTCTACATCTGCGACGAATGCGTGCGCCTCTGCCAGCGCATCATCGACGAAGAGACCCCCGCCGCCGCGGAGACCAAGTCGTCCACGGCCATCGGCAACCTCGCACCCCAGCAGATCTACTCCCAGCTCAGCGAATACGTCGTCGGGCAGGAACGGGCCAAGAAGGTCCTCAGCGTCGCCGTCTACAACCATTTCAAACGCATACGGCCCGAAGGCGTCAGCGCCGACGTCGAGGTGGACAAGAGCAACATCATGCTCGTCGGCCCCACCGGCTGCGGCAAGACGCTCCTGGCCCAGACCCTCGCCCGCATCCTCGACGTCCCCTTTGCCATCGCCGACGCCACGTGCCTGACCGAAGCCGGTTACGTAGGGGAGGATGTCGAGAACATCCTCCTCCGTCTTATTCAGGCCGCCGATTGGGATATCCAGCGCGCAGAGCGGGGCATCATCTACATCGACGAGATCGACAAGATCGCCCGCAAGGGTTCCAACCCCTCGATCACCCGCGACGTCTCCGGCGAGGGCGTCCAGCAGGCACTCCTCAAGATCATCGAAGGCTGCTCCGCCAACGTCCCTTCACAGGGCGGACGCAAGCACCCCTACCAGGAATTCATCCAGATCAAGACCGACAACATCCTCTTCGTCTGCGGCGGCGCTTTCGAGGGCCTCGATAAGATCGTGAGCCGCCGCGCCGGCCTCAGCTCCAGCCTCGGCTTCAAAGCGGCAGCCCGCACCGCCGACGGCGAGGAAATTGAGGCCATCGACCGCCAGCGCATCCTCGACTACATGATTCCCGACGACCTGCTCGAGTTCGGCCTCATCCCCGAATTCGTCGGCCGCCTCCCCGTCGCCTGTAGCCTCGACCCGCTCACCGAGGACTCGCTCATCCGCATCCTCACCGAGCCCAAGAACGCCCTCACCAAGCAGTACCAGCGGCTGCTCCACCTCGACAAGGTCGAGCTTGTGTTCGACGACCAGGCCATCGAAGCCGCCGCCCGCGAGGCGATGAGCCGCAAGACCGGCGCGCGCGGACTCCGCACCGTCATCGAAGAGGTCCTCATGGACGTGATGTACGACATCCCGTCCATGCCCAAGGTCCGCAAGTGCGTGATCACCGCCGACTGCATCGAGCGCAAGCGGCGCCCGCTCCTGCTGACCGGCTCGGGGCAGGAAGTCCCGGCCGCCGAGCACGACCGCCAGAAGACGGCCTAGCCAGACCCCCGCAGCCCGGCCTCGATCTCCTGCGTCAGGTCCAACCCCTCTGTCGGGCGTCCTTGCTCGTCGACCACCGCCCCGTCCTCAATCCGCACGCGGCCCTCGGCAAAGGCCCGCAGCGTCTCCACCACCAACGGCCGCTCGCGGGCCGTCCCTGCCGAGCGGACCGCTTGGAACAGCGGCAGCGACTCACCGGGCCCCGCTCGCAACTCTGAAACGGACCGGCCCTTGACCTCGTCCCACAGGGGCTCGAACTCTACGCTCGCTATCGGAAAGGTCGAGTAGGAGACGATGGGCCCGCGGTCGACCTCTGGGATCACCGACTGCATCATGTTGCCGCTCGACGAGGCCCCTGTCTCGATGAGCCGCCAGATCACCTCTTGCCACATGCCGATGGGCCCGCCGGGCGCCGCCGGGTGCAGGTTAATGGCCGTATAGCGCTCGCAGAGCGCGGGGCTGAAGATCAGCAGATAGCCGGCGAGCACGCAGAGGTCAGGCCTATAGGGCTCCAGGAGCTCGATAACCTCGCGGTCGTACTTCACCCGCCAGCCGGGGCCTTCCTCACCCAGTTCGGCCTTGAAGCGGCGGAAGGAGCGCGTCACCAGGGGATAGTCGAAGCCGCGCACCGCCTCGAAGAAGCGGTCGGTCGGCTCGAACTCGCCCGGCTCGCGGTTGCTGAACACGAACTCGACGCGCGCGGGCAAGCGGCCTTCCTCGATGGCGTCGCGGACGGCGGTCACGAGTTGGAGCGAGCCCTGTCCCCGTCCGGTTGCGAAGAGACCGATGCGAAACACGCGGGCTGCACGTCCTCCGGCCAGGGGGCGGCCTAGTTGCGTATGGTGAAGCGCAGGTACTTCGAACGCACTTTGTTGGCGGTCGTCACGAGGTGGACGAACGGCGAGGAGCGCCGCCCCTCGATGGTCGCCTCCCGCAGCGAGGCGAGGAAGCCGTCGGGCCCCTCGAACGGCGGCATCACGACGGCCACCGCGCCAAGCTCGAGGGTGCAGTGGGCGTCGCTGCCCGCGCCCATGGCGAAGCCGTGCTCCGCAGCGATCGCCTTGGCGCGCTCGTTGTCGCGGTCCAGGGTGGTGCGGGCGTTGAAGACCTCGACGATGTCGATGTAG
>DAOUKZ010000041.1:0-15754 GCA_034420775.1 Dehalococcoidia bacterium | reverse complement strand
ATGACGGTCATGGACTCCATGCTGTAGGCGGTTGCGACAATGCGGTCGGCCAGCCAGATGGAGTCGGCGGCGGAGTCCTCGACCATGTCGATGTAGTCCCAGAGGATCTGGGGATCCTTCCTGGGGAAGGGCCAGCCTAGGAAGCCGACGCCCAAGCGAACCTTCATGATGCGCGCCTTTCTCGCGGACGCGTTCGTCCGCGGTGGGATGATACCAGCCATGCGGGGCGCCGTCCGATTGCCCGAAGGAAGAGGGCGCGCCTAGAATGACGCGCATTCGACGACGCCACGGCGAGGCCGCCCCGCTTGCTCTGGGCCCACTTCATCAACTTCTTCGTGCCGGAAACCAAGGCCGCCGCCGCTCTGCACCGGGCGTGGGAGCGGTGCTATGAGCCGCTGCTGCGCCTGATCGTTGCCCATCCCCGGGCGCGCCTGACGTGCAACGTTGACGGGTCGTTCACCGGGCGGCTGCTTGATGCCGGGCTCGGCGAGGGGGTCGCGGCGCTGCGGCGACTGGCGGAGTCGGGGCAGGTGGAGCTTACGGCGAGCGCGTACGGCGGCGTCGTGCTGGGGCCGATGCGCGACGACGAGATCGACGGCGCGGTGGCCGGTGGCGTCGCGGCGTCGCGGGAGGCCTTCGGCGAGGTCTATGCTCCCGTTGGCTTCTTCCCGCCCGAGATGTCGTACGACCGGAACGTGGGTGAGGCGGCGGCGCGCCTCGGGTTCGCGTGGATGCTGCTCGATGAGATGTCGCATTCCGGAAGGCCGGGGTCGGTGTCGTGGGACCGGGCGTACCGGCTGGATATTGAGGGGGCCGCGGCCGTCAAGCTGCTCTTCCGGGACCGGTCGCTGAGCCAGGGGATGGTCTACGGGTCGTTCGCCGACCCGGCGGACTTAGTGTCGGCGGCGAGCGCCGCGCCGGGACGCAGCTACGTCTTCACGGGCGTGGAGGCGGACATCTATGGAACGCGGCGGGTGCAGCCGAGGGAGTTCCTCGCCGCCATGTTCGATTACGATGCCTGGGAGATGGTGACGGTGTCGGAGCTTCTGGGGAGGCTCGGCGACGTGGAGCAGGTGACGCCGGCGCCGGCGTCGTGGTCGGCGTGGGACACGCTGGCGTTCTAGAGGGGCAGGATGATGGAGTCCAAGCGGGGGCTTGTCCTTTACCACGGGTTTGAGAGCGGGGCGGAGCTGGCGGGCTACGCCGAGATCGCGGAGCGGGAGGGGTATGACAGCCTTTGGATGACGGAGCGGAGCGGGCACGAGGAGGCCTTCGCGACGCTGGGCTATGCGGCGGCGGCGACGAGCCGGATCCGTTTGGGTCTGGGCGTAGCCAACGCGTACTCGCGACACCCGGTGCTGCTGGCAATGGCGGGGGCGACGCTTGACCGGCTGTCGGGCGGGCGCTTCCTCCTGGGACTCGGAGCGAGCGATCGCGACGTGATCGAAGGGAAGCTCGGCATTCCGCACGAACGGCCGATCGCGGAGCTTGAACGCACAATCGGGTCGCTACGGGGGCTGTTCGCCGGTGAGACAGTCAGCGACGAAACGGGCCGGAACAAGATACGTGGCGTGCGGCTGGGGGTGCACCCCGTGGCCGAACGGCTGCCGCTCTACGTGGCGGCGGCTGGGCCGAAGGCCTTGGCGATGGCGGGGCGGGTCGCCGACGGGCTCATCTTGAACACCTATAGCCCGACCTCGTACGTGCGGTGGGCGGTGGCGACGGCTCGACGGGCGGCGAAGGAGTCGGGGCGCGACCCCGCGTCGCTGGACGTGGTCTGCATGTTGGTGGTGCGCCTTACCGAAGACCCCGCCTCGCTGTATCCGATGTTCAAGGAGCGGGTGGCGCGGCTGTTGTCGGAGCCCCACGGCGGCGAGCTGCTGCTGAAGGCCGGCGACTTCAATCCAGCACTCGCGGGACGGGTGCGCGAGGCGGCGGCGGACGGGGGGACGAAGGCGGCCGCCGCGCTGATTCCCGAGGCGATGGTGGAGCAGTTCTACGTGCTCGGCGACACGGCACGCTGCAAGGAGCGCATCGAGGAGTACCGGCAGGCGGGCGTCGACCAGCCGTTGCTGCTGCCGCGACTGGAGGACTTCGAGGCGGTGGCGAAGGCGTTCGCGGGATAGGCGTCCAGCGCTAGCGGGTGCTTTCGACCTCGACGGTGACGATGTCGAGGTTGTGGTACTTGCGGTGCTGGACGGACGAGGCATAGTGCCGCAGCAGGCGGAATGAGATCTCGCGGTCGTCTTCGATCTGGGGCTGGGCGCTGAGATAAGCCAGTTGGTCTTCGAGGTTCTCCCCGTCCGACGCCGCCACGAACTCCAACTCCATCTTCGTGTCGACGCGGCGCGAGCTGGTCCTCAGGCTGCGCTTGCTCTCGTCCTCCTCGTCGGCGTCCAAGGGGAGCAAGCTCGATAGGGTCTCCTCACCGGCGGAGCGGAGCCTGTCCGTCGAGGCCTCGTTCCAGCCAGCCTTGGAGGCGGACTCTTGAAGGAAGCTGTCGATGGCGGGAAGGGAGGCGATGTTCAGGTCCACGTTCAGGCGTCTGCGCCGCGAGCCGGTCACCTCGAAGAAGAGGGTGAAGGCGATAAGGCATATGGCGCCGACGGTCAGGGCGTTGCCGAGCAGGGTTGCCAACGTCCCGCTGAGGAGATCGGCGAAGATGAGGTCGTTCTGAAAGCCCATACCGAGCCAGAACGAGACGCCGACGGCCACGGTCTTCTTCATGTCAAGGCCGTCGTCGACTACCATCCTTACGCCCTGCATGAAGAGGATCGACAGCATCACGACGACAAAGGCGCCAAAGACCGTGCCGGGTACCGCGATAATGAGGGCAGTGACCTTGGGGAGGAGGGCGATCCCGATCAGAATGGCCCCTCCGTAGAAACCGACGTAGCGGGAGGCGGCCCCGGTAACGACGGTCCGGGCAGCATTCCCCGGCGGAGCCATGTTGGGGAGCGACCCGAGGACGGCGGAGATGAGGTTGGTGATACCGATGACGTTCAGCGCGCCCTGGACCACGCGGAAGTCGACGGCTCGCGGTCTGCGCCAGGCAGCTCGTTGAAGGGCGAGCATGTCGCTCAGGCTATAGACGGTGGTCGACAGAGCCACGACGATGAACCCCGGCAGGAGGCCCCAGAACTCGGCGCCCAGGCTGAAACCGAAGTCCGGCCGCGCATCGAGCGGCAGTCCGATCCAGGGGGCGTCGAGGAGGGGCTGCACGTCGAAGAGGCCGAAGGGCACGGCTACAAGGCAGCCGGCTCCAATCGAGACGACCGGCGTCCACTGCTGCCATCTCGCGGAGCCGAAGATGCGGATCGCGATGACGAGGAAGAACGTCGTCGCGGCCATGAGAGGGCCGGCGGCCGAGGGCGCGCCTTCCGGGGGGACCGATAGCTTTTCGAGCAGGACCGACATGACGGAGCCTGCCAGCAACATAAGGACGCAGCCGCTTACCGTCGGCGTGATGATCCGGCGCAGGAGGGCGAGCCGCCAGGCAAGGACGAACTGAAAGGCTCCGCCGCATACGATGAGGCTCGCCAGCATGGCTGGCCCGCCGGCCACCAAGGCGCTGACGGCGACGGCGATGTAGGCGGTCCCGTTGGAGACGTTGAGCGGATAGCCGGTCCCCAACCGCCAAAACCGGGAGGCCATGAGAATGGCGCCCAGCCCGGACAGCGACAGCGAGCAATAGAAGATCCACGACAGGTACTCTTGAGGCTGGCCGCTCGCCCCAACGATGATGGCGGTGGAGGCCGCCATCCCCGTCAATAGGCCCATGACCTGCTGGAAGCCCAGGCCAAGGCCCACCATAGGCGGGACATTCTCGTCCGGCTGGTAGAGGATCTCGTTTTCTGTTTGCGCCGTGGACAAGTCCCTGTCTCTTGACTTCTAGCGTTCGTTCAGTCGAGCAGGATTGCGAGGCGGGGCCGTAGAATACCAGACCGCCGCTACGGGGCGCATGACGACACAACAGAGTCACACGGCGCCACCGCCCGGATGGCGAGATCCTATGGGTGACGGCCCTCGCGGTGCGCGGCCTCGAAGTCACGGAGGGCGGCCTTGACCCAGGCGAGGTCGTCGGTGGCGGCGCGTTGGCGGGCCGCCTCGGGGTCGATGCCGTAGACGCGGGCGGCGTTGAGGCCGAGGACCTTCTCCTTGATCCGCGGGGTGAGCTCGGGGTAGCCATGGCGCTCGCGCAGCTCCTGGGGGATTTGGAAGGCGCGGAAGGCGTCGAGGAGGGGTTGGGGGGAGCCGTACCAGATGGAGTCGCTGCCCCAGAGGACGTTGTCCTCGCCGACGGCGAGGAGGAGCTTGCCGAGGACGTGGGCGGCCTCGCGGGGACGGCGAACGAGGACGAACCAGGTGCTGCCGAGCTCGGCGTAGACGTTGGCGCCAGGCCCGATGCCGGCGTCGGCGAGGCTCTTAACCAGGCGGTCCGTCCCGGTGCCGGATGGGTCGTAGGGTCCTTCCTCGCTGTCGCCGATGGGCGTCTCGTAGCCTGAGTGATAGACGAGGAACTTGATACCGGGGAAGGCCGCGGCGGCGGGGCCGACGTCGCGGGGCGAGCCGGCGGGAGCGAGGGCGCTGAGCCCCTTGTGGGAGCAGACGATGCCGACCCCAAGCTCGCGGCTGCGTTCGAGGAAGGGAAGGCCGTAGGCCTCGTCGTCGAGCTGCCAGCCCGCGGTTCCATTCCAGGGATGGGCGGTGTAGACCTTCCATGCCGCCGGCTTGTTGCGTTCCTTGATGGTGTCGAGGCGGTCGATTTCGCCCCGCGCGTTGGGGTGGACGATCGAGTGGCTGAGGAGGCGGCCGGTGCCGGCGAACCGGTCGACGAGCTCGCGAGAGCCGGCGATTTCAGGGTTGGTGAGGATGTTGCGGCGCTCATCGCCGGGAGCCGAGGTCAGCACCGCCACGGCGGTCTCGCTTTCGAGGAAGACATGGCGGAGGTAGTTGGTGAAGTCGAGGTCGATGCGCGGGTCGAGGCCCTTCCAGCGGTCGGGGGCGACGTTGCGGATGAAGCCCATGACGCCGTCGACGCCGGGAGCCTTCGAACGGTGCCGCGCGACGTAGTGCGTCTGCACGTCGATGACGAGCTCGTCTCCGGAGAAGGCGGCGTGGGCGGCTTCGGGGTCGGACTCCGCTTCGCGTGCGATGTGGTAGTAGCCGCCGCCCCAGGCATCGTCGATGGCGCGGAGGGCGGCGGCGGTGCCGCGCCGGCTCTCGGCGAACCGTCGTTGGTTGAGTGGCGTGCGGCCTTTGGCCTCGGTGCGGAGGACGGTCTGTGCGACGGCCGTGAGGTCGGGTTCCGACCAGGGGATGGGGTGGAACTCGTCGTTGCCGCGGCGCTGGAGGACGAGGGGAAGGGGCGGGACCGTCATGGGGCGCATTCTAGCGCAGGAGGGAGTATAGGGCTGAGTTGGGCTCTCCTGGAGGAGACCTTAGCGTAGCGGAGTGGCTGACGGTGGAGGCGGCGGCTTCGATTGGCGGTTGGTGGTTGTCCTGGGGCCCCTCAACTCAATCTTCTCCCGTTGGGAGAAGAGGCAAGACCTCCCGCTACCGCCCCTCCGGCGCGCCTGACGGCGCGTGCCCTCTTTCAGTTTCCCCCAAGAGGGGGAAAGGTCGGAGGGGAGGGCGATTCGCGAATCGGTCCTACGGGAGGGGACGGGCACCCGCAAGAGGTGCCCCTACGGGATGCGCCCTTGGCGGTTGGCGCCGGGCCCCTCATCTCAATCTTCTCCCCTTGGGAGAAGAGGTCAAGACCGCCCCGCTCCACCCGTTCCGACCGGTGGGTAAGTGAGCAAGGGTTTCCGTGAAGGGGGTCCGGAGCGCACCCGCGGCGCATGGCAAAAGAGGAAGGCCCCCGCGGGAGGTTGCGGGGGCCTTCTATCGCGCCGGTGACGCGACGGTGGCTAGGCGCCGTGGCGCTCGCCGGTCACCGTGAGAAGCTGCTCGCGAAGATCGGGCTGGCTGAGCCGGTGGATGCGGGAGCGCACCGCGATGGTGTGTGGCTGGATCGCGGCGTGGTCGGCGGCCTGACGGCTCTCCCAGATGGAGACCTGGCCAAGCGAGCCGGTGTTCTCGAGCTCGTAGCTCTCGATGAAACCGGGCTGCTTCGACAGGAAACCGTCGAGCTCGTCGAGGAGCTCCTGCACCGCGCCCGCGGCACCGTTCTTGGGGTGGACATATGTGGACCGTAGGACCTTCATGAGACTTCTCCGACGCCTCCGCGTCTCCCCCGTCGAACCGCGGGGGTGTGATTTGACGATTTAAGGCTATGCCTCGCGGCTGGGGGCGTCAAAAACACAAGAACCCGCTACCGTAACCGAAAGTGCTACCGGGCGGGCAGCGCGTGTGTCTTTCGGTCGCTTGCGATGCCAAACGCACCGCAACGCGTTACGAATATCGTCACGATTTTCGCAATTCAAGCGAGTCGATATTCGTTCGATTCTGTCGCGGTGGGGTCGAACAAGGCAATACGCCGCATTACGAGAGCCACGAGCCGGCGTTGACGTGGAGGGTCTGCCCGGTGATGTGGCGCGCCTCGTCGGAGACGAGGAAGAGGACGGCGTTGGCCTGATCGCTGGGTTCGAGGTAGACGCCCATCGCGGTCTTCAGGATGGAGTCGGTGGCGGCCTCCTGCATGGCCTCGTCGGTCTTGAAGGAGGCGCGCGTCATGGGGGTGTCGGTGAGCCCCGGGGCGATGGTGTTGACCCTGATGTTCTCGGCGCCGAGGTCGTGGGCGAGGCTGCGGGAGAGGTGAGCGACGGCGGCCTTGGACGCGCCGTAGGCGAGGCTGCGTCCAGAGGGACGAAAGCCGGAGCCCGAGGAGAAGTTGACGATGACGCCGCCGCCCCGCTCGCGCAGGTGGGGAAGGACGGCCTGGCAGAAGAACATGACGCCCTTGAGGTTGACGGCGAGGACGCGGTCCCACTGCTTCTCGGAGACTTGGTCGATGGAGCCGCCGGCGGCGATGGCGGCGCAGTTCACCAGGATGTCGATGCCGCCGAAGCGCTCGACGGTGCGGGCCACGGCGCGCTCGACGGAGGCCTTGTCGGCGGCGTCTGCCTGCAGCCCGATGGCGTTGCCACTGTCGGCAGTAATCTCGTCGGCCGCGCGCTGCACGCCGTCGGCGTCGAGGTCGGCGAGGGCAATGGCGGCGCCCTCGCGGGCAAGCATGAGCGCGGTGGCGCGTCCGATGCCGGACGCGGCGCCGGTGATCAGCGCGACTTTCCCGTCAACGCGTCCTGCCATGAAGGGAGGATAACACGGGGCGGCTTTGACCCCGCGCCGAAAAAGCGAAAGCCCCCGTCAGGGCGGGGGCTCTTGTGTTCGTGCCTGAAGGCGGGCTAGCTGTTGTCGTCGAGGGTCTTGGGCCAGGGGGCCTTGCCGGTGAGGACTTCCATCGGAATCTCGCGGGTCTTCTGGCCATCGTTCGCCCGCTTGCGGGAGATGCCGCCGCGCTTGCCGCCGCGAACCTTCTTGACGCCCTTCATCTGTGCTTTGTGTGACATGGCAGGTCTTGCTTTCTCTCAGAAGTCGCGTCTGTAAGTGTACCGCACCGGCCCAGGAAGCGGCAACGCGGGGTGGGCGTGCTAGCCCATTTGGCTGCTGAGCTGGCGGCCGCCGAGGACGTGCATGTGGAGGTGGGCGACGCTCTGGCCGCCTTCGGCGCCGGTGTTCATGACGAGGCGGTAGCCGGAATCGGCGACGCCGGCGGTTTGCGCGGCGCGGTTCGCCATGAGGGTCATCTTCTGCATGAGAGCGGCGTTGTCCTCGCCGATTTCGGCGACGGAGGTGAGGTGCTCGAAGGGGATGACGAGGAGGTGCACCGGGGCCTGGGGAGAAATGTCGGCGATAACGAAGACGGTGCCGTCTTCGTGCAGCTTCGGGCTCGGTATCTCGCCCGATGCGATCTTGCAGAAGATGCAGTCGCCGGCCATGACGTTCCCCGCTGGTAAAGAAGAAGCCCGGCATGCGCCGGGCTTCTTGCTCGTCTTTCGTTCCGGTTAGATGCCGAGGTGCTGCGCCACCAACTCGCGGTGGTAGTCGCCGTCGCCGAAGGCGAGCTCGGCGGCCTTGGCGCGGCGGAAGTAGAGCTGCATGTCGTGCTCTTTGGTGAAGCCGATGCCGCCGTGGATCTGGTGCCCGAGGGCGCAGACCCGGCGATAGGCGTCGCTGACCCAGGCCTTGGCCATGGAGACTTCCTTCGAGGCTTCCATTCCCTCGCTGACGCGCCAGATCGCCTCGTAGGCGATGTAGCGGGAGCCGTCAACGTCGGTGACCATGTTGGCGCAGTGGTGCTGGATGGCCTGGAAGCTGCCGATGGGCCGACCGAACTGGACGCGCTGCTTGGCGTACTCGACGCTCATTTCGAGCACCTCTTGCGCCCCGCCGACCATCTCGGCGCACTTGCCGGCGGCGCCCCACTCGGCGATCTTCTGGACGATGGCCCAGCCGCCATTCTCCTCGCCCAGGACGTTTGCCGCGGGGACCTTGACGTTGTCGAACGTGATCTCGACCTGATGGTCGGAGGCGATGGTCTTCAGCGACTCATAGGAGATGCCGGGGCTCTTGGCGTCGACCAAGAAGAGGGTGATGCCGTCTTCGCCCTTGCCCGCCTTGGTCCGAGCAACGACCAGGAGCTGGTCGGCCGCGCCGCCGTAGGAGATGAAGAGCTTGGTGCCGTTCAGGGCGTACTCGCCGCCGTCCTTCGCCGCGGTGAGCTCGACGCCGGAGGCCTCCCAGGTGGCCGAGGGCTCTGTCTGGGCGTAGACCCAGATTTCGTCGCCGGCGGCAATCTTGCTGAGATGCGCCTCCTTCTGGGCGTCGGTGCCGAACTCGAGGATCGGCATGCCGCAGAGGACGACGGTGTTGGAGAAGGGGGAAGGGGTGAGGTTGCGGCCCATCTCCTCGATGAGGACGGCGAGGTCGAGGAAGCTGAAGCCGTCGCCGCCGTACTTCTCGGGGAAGACCATGCCCATCCAGCCCTGGCCTGCCATTTCCTTCCAGAGCTCGGGCGGATAGCCGAGGTCGTCTTCCTCCATGGCCCGCACGACCTCTTTCGACGATTTCTCGGCGAGGAACTCCCGCGCCGAGGTCTGGATCATTTGTTGCTCTTCGCTAAGACCGAGGTCCATTCATCTCCTCCTTAGGCATCGTGAATGCCCGCCGCCGCGCGGCGAGGCCGGGGTCATTCGTGGTCGTGTTCAGGGGCGCCTCGAAAAAAGGCCCCGTACAGTATATGCGGTTGGCCCGTCCAGGCAAGAGAGGGTAACGAACGGGGCGGAAGAGGCGGACATGGCGCGGCGCGGCGTCGTGATCAGATGGACACCGAGAGGCAGCTGACGGTGCGCACGATCCCAGGCACGGTGTGGACTTGGCTGGTGACGGCCTCGCCGATGCCTTCAAGGTTGTCGGCCTCGACGACGGCGATGATGTCGTACGGGCCGGTGACGGCGTCGACGCGGACGACCTGGCTCATCCCGTCGAGGGCCTGGACCACCTGCTTGGTCTTCCCGACCGAGGTTTCTATGAGGACAAATGCTTGGGTCGCCATGGCTATCTTCCCGAGCGTGAGGGCCGCGGTCGGCCCCCCTCGCGCGCCTGGATTCTATGGCGGGCCCGCTGCGGTGTCAAACCTGTTGCGGACTGCTCCCGCGGGTTAGGCGGCGCGGAGGGGCCGGAAGAAGGCGCGAATGTCCTCGACGAGCAACTCCGGCTCTTCCATGGAGGCGAAATGGCCGCCCCGATCGAAGACGGTGTAGCGCCGGAGGCCGGGGAACTTGCGCTCGACGGCGACTCTGGGCGGCCGCCCGATGTCGGCGGGGAAGAGGGCCGCAGCAGTTGGCACATCGATGGCCTCGGGGCGGACGGCCACGGGAGGCCGCCAGCGGTGCTCGTAGTAGAAGTGCGCCGAGGAGCGGATGGTGCTGGTTACCCAGTAGATCATGACGTTGGTGAGGAGCTCATCCTTGGTGAAGCGGCGCTCGACGTCGCCGCCGCAGTCGCTCCAGGCCCGCCACTTCTCCACGATCCAGGCGGCGAGACCGGCCGGGGAGTCGTTGAGGCCGTAGCCCAGGGTCTGGGGCTTTGTGCTCTGGATGCCCATGTAGCCGCCCTCGGCGGCGCGCCACGCCGCCTGGCCTTCGAGCCAGGCGCGTTCCCCGGGGCTCCGCTCGGCCTCGGGGCTTGGGATGGCGAGGCCCATGTTGAGGTGGATGCCGGCGACGTTGCCGGGGTGCCGGCTGCCCAGTCCCGCGGAGACGAAGGCGCCCCGGTCGCCGCCCTGCGCGCCGAAGCGCGGGTAGCCGAGGGTATCTACCATGAGGTCGCGGAAGACGTCGGCGGCGCGGTCGGCGTTGAAGCCGGGCTCGCGGGGGGCGTCGGAGAAGCCGTGGCCGGGAATGGAGGGCACGACGACGTGGAAGGCGTCGGCGGGGTCGCCGCCGTGAGCGGCGGGGTCGGCGAGCGGCCCGGCGACCTTGCACATCTCGAAGTAGGAGCCGGGCCAGCCGTGGATGAGTATCAGCGGGAAGGGGTCGGGGCCGACACCGGGCAAGTGGGCGAAGTGGACGCCGAGGCCGTCGATTTCGGCGCGGAAGCTTGGCAGGCGCTCGTTCAGCAGGCGTTCTTGAGCACGCCAGTCGTAGGCCGTGCGCCAGTACTCGACGAGGTCGCGGACGTAACCTAGCGGGGTGCCGTCGTCCCAGCCGATGTCGTCGAGCTCGTCGGGGAAGCGGACGCGGTCGAGGCGTCGGCGGAGGTCGTCGAGGACGTCGTTGGGGATGTTGATGGGCCAAGGGGCGACGGTCATGGGTGGCTCCCAAGGGGGCGGCTGCGGCGGATTCTATGCGTGGAAGCGCCGGCGGGCAACGCGCGGCATCAGATCCAAGTCGGTGGACGTGTCAGGACGTAGCCATCGGGCTTAACGACCCTGTCCGGCAACTGGCTGTCCCTAAGCGCATCACGGCCTATGGTGAGGAACGCCGTCGCCGCGCTGCGGAGTCCTGCTGAGTGCCGACCGGGCGGGAAGGCGACGATGGACCTCTTTCCCGGATAGCGTTCCCTGATTGCTCGCACCGGGCTGGCTAGGTCGCCATCCCCGGAGACGATGATCGCCGTGTCGAAGGTATCGTCTTGGGCGTCGCCAAGCAATTCGACCGCAATGTTTACGTCCGTCATTTTCTCTTCGTAGGTCTGCCAGACCGCTCCGCAACTTGCACAATGCCGTTGCTTGGGTATGTGCTGGCCGTAGTGGATGAGCAGGTTAGGAAGCGTTGCTAATGCCTCCAGATAGGTGTTCTGCCGCATCGGCTTGTCCGGGTCGCCGGGCTCAGACAGCACTCTGGCGGTGAAGTAGTGGACCATCACCAAACGCTGGTCGGCTTGCAGGAGGGAACTCGCCAGGCGCCAAAGGTCTAGCCAGTAGTAGCGCCGCCACCTCTTAGACCTGAGGCCGTAGTACAGGTTGAAACCGTCGATATAGACGACGACCCGGTTCATCGGCGCATCGATCCGTTGACGGGCACTAGGTCCACTGCTATTCTTGCCTTACCCCCCCAGCGATAGTATCGCTGGGCCGACGTCCCCATGTGGGGGCGTCTCTTTTTGGGGCTTCCGCGCTCCGCTTTAAAGGCGTTGAGAGAGGACAGGTATCCCCAAAACCGCCCAAGGAAGCCGCGTCATTGTACTCGTACCTGGAGGCGGGCAACGCGCCTTGCTAGGACTGCAGGGGTGGCCGTAGACTGACCGCGTCGGGGAGGTCTGGATTGGCGGAAGATGTGAGGTTCGTCAAGGCGGCCCGGGAGGGTGAGATTCCCGTCGGCCAGGGGAAGCTGGTGTTCGGCCCGCACGACAAGCCGATCGCGCTCTTCCATCACGAGGACGGCGGCTACTACGCGGTGAACTATGTCTGTCCACACATGGGCGGGCCGATCGGCGAAGGCAAGCTGCGGGGCTACGTCGTCGACTGCCCGTGGCATGGCTGGAGCTACGATATCCGCGACGGCAAGGACCCGACGCCGCCGGGTCACGACATCACTGCCTATGAAGTGAAGGTTGAAGACGGCGTGGTGCTCGTGGGGTGGGTGAAGCCGCCCGTATAGCCCGCCATACCGGGATGAACGCTGCTTCAATGTCTGCTGAGACAACACTCACGAAGACCTTCGAGTTCTCGTCGTCGCACCGGTACTTCCGGGCCGAATGGACGCAGGAGGAGAACGAGCGAGTGTTCGGCGCATGCGCCCGGCCCAACGGCCACGGGCACAACTATCTGCTCGACGTCACGGTCAAGGGCCCGGTCGATCCGGTCACCGGGATGGTGGTCAACATCGTCGATGTGAAGGCGGCGGTGGAGGACGTCTTGGATGAATTCGACCACCACCATCTGAACCACGACATGCCGTACTTCAAGGACCGCGTTCCGACGACGGAGAATCTCGCGGCCACGCTCTGGGAGCTCATCGCGCCGCGGCTGCCGGCTGGGTCGGCGCTCGACAGCGTCCTGCTGCGGGAGGACGAAGACCTCGCGGTCGAATACCGGGGTGGGGCATGACTGCCGAGGCGGCAAACGGAGAGACTGGGACCGCCTATCTGACGCGGCGTTACCGGTTCTCGGCGACGCACCGGCTGTACAGCGACGCGCTGTCGGACGCGACGAACCGCGAGATCTATGGGAAGTGCGCCAACGACAACGGGCACGGCCACAACTATCAGGTATTCATTACGATGGCGGGACCCATCGATCCCGTCACCGGGATGTGCTGCGACCTCGACGCGCTAGACGCGCTGGTGCGGGAGCGGGTGATCGACCGCTACGACCACCGGCACCTGAACTTGGACGTTGAGGACTACGTCGATCTCGTGCCGACGGGCGAGAACATTGTGCGGCGCATCTGGGACCTGCTCGCCGACGCCGGGCCGCGGACGGCGGCGGGCGGCGGCCAAGCGGCTAAGCCGCGGCTGCACAAGGTCCGGTTGGTGGAGACCCGCGACAACGCCTTCGAGTTCACCGGTGGGCCATCCGGCTCCTAAGCCGGAGCATCTGCATTCAAGCCGGAGCATCTGTATTCACGGAAGAGAGGAACGGCGCATGGCGTCCATGAGCGGCCGAGCGTGTCTGATAACCGGCGGATCGAGCGGCATCGGGCTGGCGATCGCGCGGCGCTTCGTCGAGGATGGAGCGTCGGTGTGCATCGCGGCGCGCTCGCGGGACCGGCTCGACGCGGCCGCGAAATCGCTGGACGGCGCGGCGTCGGTGTCGGCGGACGTGTCGACGGCGGCGGGGGCATCGGCGGCGGCTGAGTATGCACTGGAGCGACTCGGACGCATTGACGTGCTGGTCAACGCCGCCGGCGCGGCCTACTTCACGCCGCTCGCGGAGACCACCGAGGACCTTTGGGACGCAACCATCGACGGGAACCTGAAGTCGGTCTTCCTAATGTGCAAGGCGGTCGTCCCGCCAATGCTGGAGGCGGGACGCGGCGACATCGTGAATATCGCCTCCATCGCCGGACATCAGGGGTTCGACGCGAGCACCGCCTACTGCGCCTCGAAACATGGCGTGATCGGCTTCTCGAAGGCGCTGGCTATGGAGGTGCGGCGGCAGGGGCTGCGGGTGATCACCGTCACGCCCGGCGCCGTCGACACGCCGCTGTGGGACGCTGCCGGCGCCGATTTCGACCGCTCGCGCATGCTGACGGCGGGCGACGTGGCGGAGGCCGTCTACGGGGCGCTGACCTTTTCGTCCTCAGCGGTGCAGGACGAGGTGCTGGTGATGCCGCCGGACGGGGTGCTGTAGGCGGCGGGCGTACCTTCCCAGGGAAGGAGCAGCTAGGCCGCGGGTCGATGGCCGCCGGTGGTTGGCGGGGGCCCCTCATCTCAATCTTCTCCCCTTGGGAGGAGAGGTAAAGACCCCCGCTCCCCGGCCCTCCCTCAGTCCCTCCCATAAAGGGAGGGAGGCCGGAGGGGACGGGCACCCACAAGAGGTGTCCCTACGGGCGGGGCGGTGGCGGCTTCGATGGGCTGTGGCGGTTGGCGGGGGCCCCTCATCTCAATCTTCTCCCCTTGGGAGAAGAGGTAAAGACCCGGCCCCCCGGCCCTCCCTCAGTCCCTCCCATAAAGGGAGGGAGGCCGGACGGGACGGGCACCCACAAGAGGTGCCCCTACGGGCGGGGCGGTGGCGGCTTCGATGGGCTGTGGCGGTTGGCGGGGGCCCCTCATCTCAATCTTCTCCCCTTGGGAGAAGAGGTAAGGGCCCCGCCCCCCGGCCCTCCCTCAGTCCCTTCCAAGGGGAGGGAGGTTTGAGGTCCGGTTCTAGAGGCCGTGGTGGTGGAGCCACTCGTCGCCGAAACCGAAGTAGTGGCCGACCTCGTGGATAACGGTGCGGCGGATCTCGTCGACGAGCGACTCTTCGGAGGCGTGGGCCTCGAGGGGGCGGCGGAAGATGGTGATGCGGTCGGGGAGGACGTTGCCGTAGCCGTAGGTCCGGTCGGGAAGCGGGACGCCTTCGTAGAGGCCGAGCAGGCCGTAGCGGTTGCGGATGCCGTTCTCGCGCATCTGCCTGCGCGAGGGGAAGTCCTCGATGAGGATGTCGACATTCTCGATGAGCTCGGCGACGTCCTCGGGTAGCGACTCGAGGGCCGCAGCCACGGAGTCCTCGAACTCTTCCAGCGTCATCGGTGGGTCCGCCTGCCGCCCTCGTCGATCCACCAGCTTCTTGACTCGGGCCCGAAGCCCCACGGGGGGCCGGTCGCCCGGCCGACGCGGGTGGGGAACCAGAGGAGGCGGTGGTTGGGATTCTTGTCGAGGCGGTGGACCAGTTCAAGCTCGTGGAAGCCTCGCCGCTCAAAGAGACGGAGCGCCGGGTAGGTCTTGAGGTCCTTGACGAAGAGGCGGGTGGCGACGGACTCCCTGGAGCGTTCGATGGCTGCGTCGAGGAGGGCGCGGCCGATGCCGCGGCTCCGGTAGTCGGGGGCTACGAAGATCTCGCGAACGGTGGCGTAGGGACCGTGCTGGTCTTGCAGGAAGCGCATCCGCACGACGCCGGCCAAGGCGCCGTCGACCTCTGCCACGATCCAGTTCTCCGGGTCGTTGGCGAGGCTTAGGCGGTGAAGGCGCATCTCGTGCTCGACGTAACCGTCGTCCTCCGGCGGATCGACCTGCGCGGCGAAGACGGCCTTCTCGGCCAGTCCGCCCCGGAGCAGGGCGGCGACAGCCTCTTCGTCGGAGATCTCGTAAGACCGGATGCAGGCGGGTTCAGTCAAAGATGTGCTCGGGTGTCATAGGAGGTCGAGGACGAGGGTCGACCAGCCGAAGTTCTTGGCGCCGTAGCCCTCGCCGGTGTGAGGATTATAAAACTCCCGGAAGCCGGACTTCAGGGTGAGGTCGATGGTGCGCCGCGCGAGGTCGCCGGCTTCACCGTCGAAACCGTGCCTGCGGAGGCCACGGACGAGCATCCAGTTGGTGTTGATCCAGGTGGGCCCCCGCCAGATAAGGAAGCGTTCGTTGGGCCGGAAGCTGGGCTCGGTCATCGCCACCGACGGCACGGGGTAGTCGGGCCAGAACCGCTGTGGATCGCGGATTTGGCGGACGATGGCCCCGGCGCGCTCGGGAGGAAGTGAATCGAGCAGGAGCGGCGCGAGGCTGGAAAGGGTGAGCGTCCGCAGGGGCCGGCCGCCGGGGTCACTCAGCGACCAGAAAGCGCCGTCGTGCTCATGGAAGCACTGGTCGAGGATGGCACGTTCGGCGCGGT
>DAOUKZ010000040.1:0-7533 GCA_034420775.1 Dehalococcoidia bacterium | reverse complement strand
GTCAGGCCCCGAGCGGCGAGGCCGTCCACCGTGTCTCGCGCCGCGCCCACGCCGGGCAGAACGACGGCATCGGCCGCGGCGATGACGGCCGGGTCGGCAGTGACGCTGCCGGGGTAGCCGATCTTGTCGAACGCCTTGGCGACGCTGTGCAGATTCCCCGCCCCGTAGTCGATGATGGCGATGGACGGCGTGGACGGCATGGCCTAACGGTTCGCTTCGAGGAAGTCGATGATGGCGCGGCGGGCCTCGGCCGCCTCGTCGCCACGGAGCAGTTCCGTCCCATGATCGGAGCCGGGCAGGAACAGGAGTTCTTTCGGCTGCGCGGCAAGATCGAACAGCGCCTGCGCGGCATCGGTGTACGGCGGGTCGTCCTCGGCAGCGACGAAGAGCTTGGGGACGTCAACTCCGATAATCTCGTCGCGCGCGCTCAGGCCCCGAACACTGATCGGGGCGGAGAGCGTGACCACGCCCAGCGCCCGCTCGCGCGACGCGACCTTTACCGCGGCGGTGCCGCCCATGCTCGCGCCGACAAGGAAGAAGTTGGCGCGCCCAAGACCGTCGGGGCTCCGCAGGAAGCGCACCGCGGCGGCGAGGTCGGCGTCGGCGATGCCCGCCTCGCGCGGCCCCGGCGAATCGCCGTGGCCGCGGAAGTCGAAGGTCAAGGCGAAGAAGCCGCGCCCCGCCAGACGCTCGGCCAGGTCGGACCAGCCCTTCTGATCGCCGTCGAGCTCGTGCGTCAGGATGACGCCCGTACCCCCCGACCCATAGATCTTGCCCCGTAGCACGAGTCCGTCGTCGGCGGTGATGAGGACGCCGCGCCCGGAATCGGACGGGTCGCAGCCCGCGGCAACGCCGGCGGCGACAACCAGAGCAAGGAGGAGGGCGAGGGGACGGAGGGCGGCGCTACGCGCGGCCGCCGGCCAGGAGTTCAGGGTCGGCATCTTTGCACTCATAGCGGGCGAGGGTGTAGATGAGGTCGGAGACTCGGTTGAGGTAACGAAGCACTTCTGGATTCTCGAGGCGTCCCTGGCGCTTCAACGTCGCCGCGCGGCGCTCGGCGCGGCGGGCTTGGGTGCGGGCCACGTCGAGCGCGGCTGAGGCAGGCGTCGCGCCGGGCACGATGAAGGTCGGCGGCATGGCGATAGCGTCCTCGATCTCGTCGACGGCATCGTGCAGCGCCTGGGTCATTTCCGGCGTGACTCGTGAGAAGTGCCGGTCGTAGGCCGCATAGTGCGCGGGGTCGGTGGCCAGCTCGGCGCCGATGGTGAAGAGCTCCTTCTGCAAAGCGACCAGGCGTTCTCGGACAAGCGTCTGGGTCGAGAGCGCCCGCGCCAGCCCCAGGGCGGCGACGGTCTCGTCGATCGCGCCATAGGCCTCCACTCGGGCGTCGTCCTTCGCAACGCGCCCACCGTAGAGGAGTCCGGTCTCGCCGCTGTCGCCCGTCCGTGTGACGACGCTCACTGAAGTCTCCGCTAACAGGGATGCCAGCCCATTATAGTACGGCCGGTAAGGAGACGACGCCCGCGGAGCGGCAGACCCTGAAGGAAGCTAGTCGTCTTCCTCTTCCTCGCCGTTGGCGAGGGCGGCGAAGCCGTTGGCGCCCCGGCGCGCGCGGCGCGCCAGGATGGCGTCGGGGTCTTGCTTGTCCCAGTCGCCGCCGTCGGAGTCAAAACCGCCGGGGGAATACCGCAGCCCGCCCCAGACGTAAGGCTTGACGCCGTCGGTCGCGCCGCAGACGGCCGCGTCCGGGCTCGGAGGAAACGAAAGGCGCCCCTTCTGGCTGGGATGCTGGTAGGTCTCCTTGACGAAGATCGAGATGTGCTCGTCGCCGACACTGGAGACCGCCCCCTGATAGCGGTTGCCGCCGTTCATAAGACCGATGAGGCGGGCGCTGACCCGGGGGCCGAGCCTGCCCAGCCGGCCGCCGCTTTGGGCCACGGCCTCGAGCCGCGACCCCGCCGGGCGCAGCGTCACCCGCTCCCCCGGAGAGACGTTGGCGAGGGCTCCGTTTGAGGGCAGCTCGCTCAGGGACTCAATCCCGGTGCGTCCGGTCTGCTCGATGAAGAAGCGGGGCGGGACGCGCTCGCCGCCGGGAGCCTTCGGCGCATCGTCGACCAGCGACTGGAGCCGAGCCAGGTTCTTCTTGGCGATCAGGTTGCCGGAATCGAGCTCGAGCGTGCGGGAGAAGGCCGCGCGGGCCTCCGTGTAGCGGCCAACCTCGCTGGCGGCCTTGCCCAAGCGGTTGTACGCCTCGCGATCGTCGGGGAAATCGGCGACGAACCGGCGGTTGCTCTCCACCGCCGCCTCCCACTTCCCCTCCAGGGCAAGCGCGATCGCCTGCTTGGCGCGCTCGTTCCGGTTCTTTTGTTTGCTGTCGGTCTGTTGGGCTAACATCGCAATTCCCTGCGGACCTTTCCTTCTCATAGGTCCGCGCCACCAGGGGGTCTCAGACTAGACGTGTCCGCCACCGCGAATGTTCCACCGTCGCTTCGCGGCGGGTCGCCGATGCTGCCGAAGGCCCGTTCACGCCCTTCAGGCAGCGCTCGCCGCTACCCTGTTGAGATTCATTGTAGGAGCATTCATAAATATTGCAATAGGTTTTGTCCCCAATTTATGAAATCATTTAAAATTGGTTTTGAATGACGACCGCGCACCTGAACTAGAGCACGCCCTGCCGCTTCAGCACCGCGTGGCGGCGCAGCATGCAGTCGTCCATGACCACGGCAAGCCCCGCCTCCCGGGCGATCTCGGCGGCTTCTTCGTTCACGACGCCGTCCTGCAACCAGAGGACCTTGGCCCCAATCTCAACCGCCGCCCGCGCGATGGGAGCGACGTGCTCGGACCGGCGGAAAACGTCGACCACGTCGACGGGTTGGGGAATGGCCTGCAGGTCGGGGTAGCAAACGGCCCCGAGCACACGCGAGACGCGCGGGTTCACGGGAATGACCTCGTAGCCCTCAGACTGCAGATAGGCCGCCACCTCATGGCTGGGGCGAGACGCATCGTCGGAGAGGCCGACAACGGCGACCGTCTTCGACTCACGGAGGATGTCCGCCACAACGTCGCTCATGCTACCCCTCGCCTTTCCTGGTACTCGGCGCGCCGAAGTCGTAGCGCCCCAAAACGTGGTTGGCGCGGACGCACAGGACCTCGCCAAGCGTCCGGAGGCTATCGCGCACCGGCTGGACCTTGCTGCCGCGGTCGTGCCGCCACTCGATCCCCAGCTCTTCCACCGTCATGCCGCTGCGCAGGGCGATGTACAGGAGCTCGATGTCGAAGCCGAAGCCTTCGGTCCGCTGTTGCGGGAACAGAAACTCAACCGCCTCGCGGCGGAACATCTTGAACCCGCACTGCGTGTCGGCGAAGCTGCGCACGCCGCCCACCGAACGGACGAGGCCGTTGAACCCCCGGCTCGCCACGTACCGGAAGGCCGGCTCGTCCAAGCGGCGGGCGCCCGCCGCCTCGCGGGATCCGATCACGATATCGAACCGGTCGATGCGGTCGAGGAATCGCTCGATCTCTTCGATGGGCATGGAGAGGTCGGCATCGCAGAGAAAGCGGTAGTCTCCCTTGGCCTGCAGCATGCCCTCCTTCACCGCCCCACCCTTCCCCCGGTGCGGCAGTGACAGGGTGCGCACGGGCGGCGACGAGCCGGCGAATGCCTCCGCCAGGGCGGCCGTCTCGTCGTCGCTGCCGTCGTCGGCGACGACAACCTCGGCGCTGATCCCGCGCTCACGGAGATAGCCGGTGACGCGTTCCAGCGTCCCGCCAATGCGGGAGGCCTCGTTAAAGGCGGGAATCACGATAGAGAGCTGCGGCGAGTCCAAGGCAGTCCGCCTAGGGTGTTGCGTCCAACCGCTCCAGACCGAAGGCCCGGTGGAGCGCGGTTACGGCGTCGGAGACCGCGTCGCGGTTGACGATGGCCGAGATGCGGATCTCCGAGGTTGTCACCATCTCAATATTGACCCCGGCGTGGAACAAAGCCTCGAACGTCCGCGCCGCGAACCCCGGCGTATCGCGCATGGCCGCGCCAACCACGGTTACCTTGGCCAGCCCGTCGTCGGCCTGCACGCCGTGGGCGCCGATGCTCTTCGCCACCGGCTCGACGAGATCAAGGGCCGCGGGAAGGTCGTCCAAGCTGACGGTGAAAGTCAGGTCGGTGACACGGGCTTCACTGGCGTTCTGCACGATGGAATCGATGCGAATATCCTCGTTCGTAAGCGGTTCGAAGGCGTTCGCGGCGACGCCCGGAATGTCCGGCGCGCCCATGATGGTGATCTTCGCCACGCCGGTGTCGTGGGCGATGCCCCGCAGCCGGTCGCTCGGCTCCATGAGCGTGTCCTCGTGGATAAGGGTGCCGGGGGCGCTGTTGAAGCTCGAGGCGACAAAGATCGGCACGCCATAAACGCTGGCCAGCTCGACGGCGCGGGGGTGCATGATCGTGGCCCCGGCGCTGGCCAGCTCCAGCATCTCCTCATAGCTGATATCGGCGAGCTTGCGGGCGTCGGGCACCAGCCGCGGGTCGGCCGTGAAGACACCCTCGACGTCGCTGAAGCGCTCGCAGCGCGCCGCCTCGAGACGGGCCGCGAGCGCCACGGCCGTGGTGTCGGAGCCGCCCCGGCCCAGCGTGGTGACGTCCTCATCATCGGTGACGCCCTGGAAACCGGCCACGATGACGACGCGCCCGCGCTTGAGCTCCTTGAGGATGCGCTGCGGGTCGATGCTGGTGATGCGGGCGCGCCCGAAGCGGCGCTCCGTCTTGATGCCCGCCTGGAAACCGCTCAGGCTCACCGCGTCCTGCCCAAGCTGCCGGAGCGCCATCGCCAGCAGCGAGCTCGAGACGAGCTCGCCGGTGGACAGCAGCAGGTCCATCTCGCGCTGATTGGGTTCGTCGCAGACCTCGCGCGCCAGGCTCGTCAGAAGATCGGTCGTATCGCCCATAGCGGAAACGACCGCGACCACGTCGTCGCCCTTGCTCCGCGACGCGACGATGCGCTCCGCCACGCGTTTGATGCGCCCTGCGTCGGCGACCGACGTCCCACCGTATTTTTGAACGATCAAGCCCACCTCGACCTCACCTCTCCGGCGGCCCCGCCGTTATTTTTGCCCCCGGTGCGCCGATGCGCGCCACGATGCACATGCCCGGCGTGCCGGCGCGGTTCGCCGCGGAAGTCACGGCGCGGACGACCGGCGACGGATCGCCGGAGACCAGCGCGAGGACGGACGGCCCCGACCCGGAGAGGAAGACGCCGTGGGCGCCTGCGTCGAGAGCGGCATGAAAGAGGTTTTCGGCCCCAGGGACTAGGGGCGCGCGGTACGGCTGATGGAGCCGGTCGCCCGTCGCCGTTTCCAGCAGGTCCCACCGGCCTTCGCCCAGCGCGAGGGCCAGCAGGGAGGCGCGGCTCACGTTGTAGACCGCGTCTTCGAGGCCCACCTTCTTGGGAAGGACGGCGCGCGCTTCCTTCGTAACAACCTCGTGCGTGGGAATGAAGACCATCGCCTTGAGTCCGCGTTTGGCCTTGATCGCGCCGCGGACAAAGGCGTCGCCCTCACGCGCCACGACCTGAAAGCCGCCGAAGAGCGCGGGCGCGACGTTGTCGGGGTGTCCCTCGATCTCGGCGCAGGCCTGGAAGACCTGCTCCGGCGTCAGCGGCGACCCTTCCAGGGCATTCGCGGCGCCGAAGCCGCCGACGATGGCGGCGGCGCTCGATCCAAGTCCGCGGCGCAAGGGGATGCGGTTGACGCAGCGGACGCGCAGGGGCGGCACGGGCGCGCCGGTTCGCTCGTAAAGGGCGGCGGCGGAGCGGTAGACGAGGTTGCTCTCGTCGTTGGGGATGTTGCCGGCGCCCTCACCGCGCACCAGAAAAGAGGCGTTGGTATCCCGGCGTAGGGTGACGGTCAAGTGCACGTCCAACGCGGCGCCCATGCAATCGAAACCGGGGCCGAGATTCGCCGTC
The DNA here is from genome assembly GCA_034420775.1 of Dehalococcoidia bacterium. Lineage (GTDB taxonomy): Bacteria > Chloroflexota > Dehalococcoidia > SHYB01 > SHYB01 > DAOUKH01. The sequence continues at coordinate 1,576 of DAOUKZ010000040.1, read as the reverse complement.
GTAGCGGGCACGCGCGCGGTCGCGCTGTCGAAATACATGGAAAGATGAGCCTCGAAATGACGGCGAGATTCCGAATTATAGCACGCAATCGCGACGAATAGCGCATCTCTACGCGCGATTAACGGGAAGGCCGACGCTTCCTTGCGGAACGCGCCGGCCTTGCCGCTCACCTGCTGCTGGGAACTATCGAATGTTGAGTCTAGGCGGCGCCCTCCTCGGGAAGGTCGATCTCCAGATCGAGCTCGTGGAGGAAGCCGGGAAGCTCCGCTGTGGGCGCGTGGTACTTCTCAGTGGCCAGTCTGATCCGCTCTTCGACGGTCAGCGATTGCGCATCGTACACGGCCGCCTCGGGAACGCGCGTGGCGATGAGCACGACGTCCACCGGCGCGCCTGTCCCCTTCTTGGAGTCGGTATGCAGGCCAAAGAAGACGTCGGCGTCGGGATCGGCGACCCTGGAAAGGTACCGGCCCGCGTCATGGACCTCCCGCATGGTCACGTCGGGGCCGCCGCTGACGAAATAGATCATGGATGCGGCGCCGCTCGGACTGACGCTGAGCAGCGGGCTGTCGAACACGTCCTGAAGCGCGGCCACGACGCGGTCGTCGCCGTCGCCCGTCCCGGTGCCCATCAGGCCAAGCCCGCCGCCGGAGACGACGGACCGGATGTCGGCAAAGTCGATGTTAACGTCGCCCGGCGTGTTGATGATGCGCGAGAGCGAGGTGATCGCGTCGATCATCACCTGATCGGCGCGGGTGAAGGAGTCGCGCACCGATGCCGTCGGCCGCGTCTCCGCGAGCAGGCGGTCGTTGCTGATGACGACGACCGTGTCGGCCGCGGCGCAAAGGGCGTCGAGGCCGCCGCGGGCCGAACCGTTGCGCCGGACGCCTTCGAACTTGAATGGAGTGGTGGCCACCGCCACCGTGAGGGCGCCGATCTCGGACGCCACCTCGGCGACCAGCGGCGCGGCACCGGTACCGGTGCCCCCGCCCATCGCGGCGGTGATGAACACCAAGTCGGCGCCGGTGAGTTCGTCGGCGATGTCGTCGCGGCTGGCGGCGGCGGCCTGCCGGCCGACCTCGGGGTCTCCCCCCGCGCCGAGTCCGTGGGTCACGTCGCCGCCGATGATCATGGAAGGAACACCGTTGGTGCGCTCCATGGCCAAGGCATCGGTATTCACGCAGAGGAGTTCCAGCCCCGGAACATCGAGGGAAGACATACGCCGCACCGCATTAACCCCGCCACCGCCGACGCCAACGACCTTGATGCGCACCTGCTCGATTCCAGACGAAGGCGGCGGGCTCTTTCCTAGGATCATTGCGCTCCTCACCAGTCCCCGTGGAGCCGGCCCGGCCTGCCTCGGAGACCAAACGCAGATTTTGAACCGAGTTCAAAAACTCCTGGCCCAATTCTAGGCAGCGAGACTCTAGATTGTCAAGAGTTTTGAACCAAGTTCAGTTTTCAGCCTCTTCTCCCACGGGAGACCTTTGCGTAACCCATCGGCAAGCCAAAAGACGGGTGGCGCGGGGCGGTCTTCCCCCTCTCCCGCTGGGAGAGGGTTGGGGTGAGGGGGGTGCGC
>DAOUKZ010000039.1:0-2656 GCA_034420775.1 Dehalococcoidia bacterium | reverse complement strand
CGACGGAGTCGATTTCGTCGAGCAGCAGCATGATGGTGGAGCCGTGGTTGCACTCGTCGCGAGCCCGGTCGAGGAATTCCTGGGCACGGCGGGCCGACATGCCGAGGTAGGGGTCCTTGATATCGGTGGGCCGGATGGCCTTGAACTTGATGGGGAGGTTCTTGCCGTCGGTCTCCGCGTAGGCCATCCGGCTTGCCATGGCCTTGGCCAGCATGGTCTTGCCGCAGCCGTAGGGGCCGAAGAAGAGGAAGACGCGCGGCGGGAGATTGCGGCGGACCAGGAACCATTCGGGATGGGTCAGATAGAAGAGGGCCTGCTCGATTCGGTCCTTGACGCGGCCCAAGCCGGCGATGCCCTCGAAGTCGGCGGGGGTGACCGGGTCCCACTCGAAGCCCTCGGCCTGTTCTCCGCCTCCCGCGGCGCGCGCCGGCGCCTTGCCGTCGGGAGCGGGCGATCTTGACGGCGCGTCGTTCGAGGGCGCAGGGACATGCCCGTTGGGGCGGGACGCATCACTCACCATAGGAGCGGCCTGCACCGTCAGGCGCTCGCCTTCCTTGAGGACCGCTGCGGAACGCCGGGGCATTTTGATCTGGTGCTCGGAGACAGATTCCTTGCCAACCGCCCTGAGCACGAGATAGGTCGCGGAGCAGGTGACAAGAATCTGGCCGCCCTCCGAGCTCATCCCCAGCGCCTCCAATGTGGCGGGGTGAAGGACGGCGTCGTCGCCGGTGATCTTTTGGGAGAGGAGAAGGTGACGCCGAATCATCAAGCTCCTTCCGGCCGCGCCGCTCGCTCGCCGGCCTCACACGGGTCGCGCTGGAATGTCCGAGGGACGGCTTGGCTCCCGCCAGCCCACGGGGGACCGGCGGGAGCCAAGCGCCGCCTCACCGGGTGCGGGGCGATTCGCCCTACACTCCGAAGATGGCGTCGAGCCGCTCGTCTTCGATGCCTCCCTGGACCTTCAAGGCGGCGGCTTCGTCGTCGCTCTGGCGCCGCTTCAGCATGTCGATCATGGGATCGGCGGCGGCCTGCTCGTCCAGGTTCATCACCTGGGTCATCTTGCCGAGCGACCAGTTCTGGCTGCTCAGCTCGAGCTCGAGGACGTTGAAGTCGATGGTGTCTTTCGCCACTTCGATCTTCGCCAACTCGCCCTCGACGATCTCCTGCTGCTTGCGCAGCCACTCGGTGCCGAGGCGCTCGAGCAGCCCTTCGCGAAGGAGGATCTTGCGGCCCCGCACACGGGCGACGCCCTTCAACTCCTCACGCAGAGAGCGAAGCTGCTTCGAGTCGAGCTTCTCCAGGTAACCCTTGAACTGGACCAACTCTTCGTTGTGCCGGTCGTAGGGCGCCACTTCTTGCAGCGCCTCGTCGATAGCCTGCGGCGGCAGGGATTGCGCTACGGTCGCCATTAGCTCACCTTCCTCCCGCCCTCGATGTGGCTCAGGGCCGCATCGACGACTTTCGCCTTGATCCAGACCACGCGGCCTTCCTCGCGGTACTGCTCGACCTCGTTGAGGATCTTCGCTTCACGCGCGTTGTAGCGGTCGAGAAGGTCCTTGACCGTCTTGAGCCGCTCCTTGAGCTGGTCCTCGGACTGCTCAAGGCGTTGCCGATTGTTCCGCTCCCGCTGGATCAGGCCTTCGATCGACTTCTGGCTCGGCGCGCCGAACATCACGTGGCTGTCGGTCACCTCGATGTTGACGTCGAAGCGGCTCTTCGCCTCGCGAAGGATCGCTTGCAGGTCGTCGAGGTCGTCGACGCCCATCTGCTGGCCAAGCTGGTCCAGGCTGATGGGGTGGCCGGCGGCGTGCAGCAGGAACTCCGCCTCGAAGAACCGCTCCTTGAGGATGTCGAAGTTCACGAAGTAGTGACCGAACTCGCTGCCGAAGGCAGGATCGATCAGGGCCTGGCCGTTGATCACGTCGCTCAGGTAGTCGAGCTTGACGACGCCGTCGAGGGCGTTGACCAGTTCGAGGTAGCTGAAGCCCATGAGGCGAAGCAGCTCCCGGTCGGCGGAGATGCGGCCGCCCACGTCGTGGATGACGCCTTCGCGGAGCCAGTAGCCCTTGATGGCGTCCAGGACGTACATCGAGCGGATGCTGAGGTGCTCTTCGACATCCCGCTTAAACGTGGAGAAGTCACGCGGGCGGATATATCGAAGGAGGAACCCGAAGCGGCCGCGGTCGAGCGAATCCTTGGGGTTGTAGGTCTTCGGATCGAAGGCCACCATGTTTTCGCCTTCCACGAAGGCCAGCCGCTTCTTGTAGGCCCAATCGCGGAATGTCTTTTCGGTCTGCTCCGGGCGGCTACGGTCGGGCAGCACCTCGCAGAGTCCGTAGTACTGGACCATGCGATCCCAATCGCCCTTGCGCTCGCCGTTCACAGGCCATGCCGTAATGAACGCCATCCATGCCTCCTTACTGGAACATCTCTGTGCGGCGCCGGAGGTTGCCAAGAGAGTGAAAACAATCTAAACTCCGTTCAATACCGCACTCAAACAAGGTATCGAACACGATCCTAGTTTGTCAAGAAGTTTTGAACCAGGTTCAAGAATTTAGGCCCTTGCCCCTGAAGTGGCGGGGCTCAGCGGCACGGAGAATAGAAGAGACCATAACGTACGCCGCAGGACCAAAACGAAGCGCGAAACCCACGCGCT
>DAOUKZ010000038.1:0-22369 GCA_034420775.1 Dehalococcoidia bacterium | reverse complement strand
GCGTTGAAGCGGTTCATGGCGCTTTCGACGCCGTGGGCGATGGTCCACTCGACGGCGTCGGCGGCTAGCTCGACCGCGGGGGCGATGCGCTCGCGCTCGTCGTCGGTGAAGTCGCCGAGGACGTGGCCGACGGCGCCCTCGACGCCGGTGGGCCGCCCGATGCCGACACGAATCCGGGGAAAGGCGTCGGTGCCCAGCTTGCCGACGATCGACTTGATCCCGTTATGGCCGCCCGGCGAGCCCTTGGCGCGGACACGGAGCTTACCCAGCGGCAGGTCGAGGTCGTCGTAGACCACCACCATGCGTTCCTTCGGCGCCCCGGAGGCTTGGGCCAGCCGCACCACGGCCTCGCCGCTCTCGTTCATGTAGGTGCGCGGCTTCGCCAGCACGACGCGGACGGGGTCGCCGCCCAAGTCGGCGTTGCCCTCGCCGACGAAGGCGTGCGGGCGCTTGCGGCCCACCGTAATCCGGTGCCGTTCCGCCAGCTTGTCCACGACCCTGAAGCCGACGTTGTGCCGGTTGCGTTCATACCGGGGCCCGGGATTACCCAGGCCGACGACCAGCCAGGTCGGCGTCCGGGGGCCTCTGCGGAACCACCTCATGGCGCGGGCGCCGCTTCGGGCGTGGGCGGCGGCGAATCGAGCATGGCGCGGAACTCGTCCTCGTCGAGGACCGGGCGGTCAAGCTCCTGTGCCTTGCGCAGCTTCGACCCCGCAGCCGTCCCCGCCACGACGTAATCCGTCTTCTTGCTGACGCTGTTTCCCGCCTTGCCGCCGCGCTCGATGACGGCGGCCTCCGCCTCGGCGCGCGTCATGGTGGAGAGCGTACCCGTGATCACGAAGGTCATGCCGCTGAACGGGCCGCCTTCCGCCGGCGCCTCTGTGATCTCCGCCTGCGGATCGACCCCCGCGAGCTTGAGGCGGTCGAGGACTTCGAGGTTCTTCTCGACTTGGAAGTAGGCAGTGATGCTCTGCGCCACGATGGGGCCGATGCCATCGATGTCGACGAGGTCGTCCCCCTCGGCGGCGCGCAGGGCGTCGACGTTGGGGAAGCGGGAGGCGAGGAGCCGCGCCGTCTCCGACCCCACGTGGCGGATGCCCAGCGCGAAGATGAGCCGGTCGAGCGGGCGCTCTTTGCTACGCTCGATGGCGGCGCGGACGTTCTCGGCGCTCTTCTCGCCCATGCGCTCCAGCGACGCCAACTGCTCCGCCGTCACCGCGTACAGCCCGGCCAAGTCGCTGACCAAGCCCGCCTCGATCACCTGCTGCGCCAGCGACTCGCCCATGCCTTCGATGTCCATCGAGCCGCGGTAGGCGAAGTGCTTCAGCAGCTCGAAGAACTGCGCGGGACACGACGAGTTGGGGCAGTAGTGCTTGGCCTCGCCCGGGTCGCGGACCACCTCGTCACCGCTGACCGGGCAGCGGTCGGGAATCGCGTAGACCTCGGCGCGGTCGGGGTCGGTCTCCATTGACTTCACCACACGGGGGATCACGTCGCCGGCCCGCTCGACGAGCACCCGGTCGCCGATCCGGACGTCCTTGCGGCGGATGTCGTCCTCGTTGTGCAGCGTGGCCATCTTCACCGTCGCGCCGCCGATCTCGACGGGCTCCAGGATGGCGTAGGGGTTGAGGCTGCCCGTCCGCCCGACGTTGACGCCGATGTTCAGCAGCTTGGTCACCCGCTGCGTGGGAGGGAACTTGTAGGCCACGGCCCATCGGGGATCGTGCGCGACGACGCCGAGGCGTTCCTGCATTTCGAACGAGTCGATCTTGACCACCACGCCGTCGATGCCGTAGTCGAGATCTTCCTTCCGCTCCACCCACGAGCGATAGAAGTCCTCCACCTCTTCGATGGTGGCGCAGCGCCGGGCGTGAGGGTTGAGCTTGAAACCAAGCTCCGCGAGCCGCGTCAGCGCCTCCCAATGGCCTCGCGGCGTCCAGTCGCTGTCCGACCAGCCGAGGGCGTAGACGAAGATGTCGAGGGGGCGGGTCGCGGTGACGCGCGAGTCGAGCTGGCGCAGCGCCCCCGCCGCCGTGTTGCGTGGGTTGGCGTAGAGGGGCAGGCCCTCGCGCTCCCGCTCCGCGTTCAGCCGGTCGAAGCCGGAGCGGGGCAGGTAGACCTCGCCCCGGGCCTCGAACCGCCGGGGCGGAGGGACGGGGGAGCCGGACGGAGGCACGGTCAGCGGCACGCTGCGGATGGTGCGGATGTTCTGGGTGACGTCCTCACCGCGCACCCCGTCACCGCGCGTGGCGCCGGTCTTGAGCATCCCGTCCTCGTAGGTCAGCGCGACGGCCAGGCCGTCGATCTTCAGCTCGCAGACATAGGTGAACGAAGCGCCGTCGACGAGGCGTTGGTTGCGAGCCTCCCAGGCCGCCAACTCTTCGAAGTCGACGACGTTCGCAAGGCTGAGCAAAGGCTGCTCGTGCTCGACGGTCCCGAAGCCGTCGGCGGGCGGCGCGCCGACGCGCTGCGTCGGGGAGTCGGCGGTGCGGAGGTCGGGGTGCTCCTCCTCGATGCCTTGAAGCTCGCGGAAGAGCTCGTCGTACTCGGCGTCGCTGATTTCGGGATCGTCGAGGACGTGGTAGCGGTAGAGGTGATGCGCGACGACGCGGCGGAGCTCTTCGGCGCGCGCGGCGGCCTGCGGCTTGTCCAATCTGCGCCTCTCTGCGCCTCGAAGTGAAGCGGCTCGGCGAAGCGAATCCGCAACCGTTTCGAGTATAGCAAAGCCCTCGTCGGGCCTCCTTCCGCCCCTAGCGTATAGTGGGCCGATGAGCGCCGTCCGCGACTCCCGTTCACGGGACCAAGGCCCCGCGGCCCCGGCCCACAGCGAGACCGTGATCGGCGGCCGCGTCTTTCGCTGGGGCACGCGCACCTACGTCATGGGCGTGGTCAACGTGACCCCCGACTCCTTCTCCGGCGACGGCATCGCCGCCGATCCCAGCGCCGCCGCCGGCCTCGCGGAGCGCATGGCCGCCGACGGCGCCGACCTCATCGACGTGGGCGGCGAATCGACCCGCCCCGGCGCCGCGCCCGTTGACGCCGAGGAAGAGCGGCGCCGCGTCGTGCCCGCCATCGAGGCCATCGTCCGGCGGGTAGACGTCCCAGTCAGCGTCGACACCTCCAAGGCCGTGGTGGCGGAGGCGGCCCTCGCCGCCGGAGCGACCATGATTAACGACGTGTGGGCGCTCGGGGCCGACCCACGCATGGCCGCCGTCGCCGCCGAGGCCGGCGCGCCGGTCGTGCTCATGCACAACGGGCGCGGCGCCGTCTACCGCGACCTCGTTCCCGACGTCATCGCATCCCTGCGAGCAAGCATCGGCGCGGCCGAGGAAGCGGGCGTCGCACCGGAACACCTGATCGTTGACCCCGGTATCGGGTTCGGGAAGACGCCGGAGCAGAACCTTGAACTGCTGCGGCGGCTCGGCGAGCTACGGGTGCTGGGACGTCCGATTCTCGTCGGCACGTCGCGGAAGTCGACCATCGGCCTGGTGCTCGACCTGCCGCCGGAGGAACGCCTCGAAGGCGGCGCGGCGACCGTGGCCATCGCCATCGCCAACGGCGCCGACCTCGTCCGCGTCCACGACGTGCAGGAGATGGCCCGCGTCGCCAAGATGAGCGACGCCATCGTCCGGGGCTGGAGCCGGGACGCATGACTCCCTCCCCTGCGCGGGACGGCGCGGCGCGGGTGCACCTCGGCCTGGGCTCGAACCTCGGCGACCGAGCGCGCAACATCGAGCGCGCCGTCGAGCTGCTCGGCGAGAGGATGCAAGTGGAACTGGTCTCGAAGCTCTACGAGACGCCGCCGATGTACGAGGAGCACCAGTCGCCCTTCCTCAACGCGGTCTGCCGCTGCGCGGCGCCGCCGGCTCCTCCCGACTTGCTCCGGTTAATCCAAGAAATCGAGGCTGCACTGGGGCGCGTCCCCGGCCCCAAGAACAGCCCGCGCCCGCTCGACATCGACATCCTCCTCTACGGCGCCCTCACGCTGAACGAGCCGGACCTCGTGATCCCCCATCCCGGCATCGCCGAACGCCCCTTCGTCCTCGTGCCGCTCGCCGAAATCGACCCCGGCGCCGTCCACCCCCTCACCGGCAAGACCGCCGCCGCAATGCTGGCCGATCTCGCGCCGGACGCCGAGGCGGCCGTGCCGTACGACCCCCTGCCGTAGGGGCGACCCTCGTGGTCGCCCGTCCCCTCCTTCCGCCACCGGTCCGCCGGTCCCCTGTAGGGGCGATTCACGAATCGCCCGTCCCCTCTCCCCGCCAACCGCCAGCGGAGTGATCCTCACCCCGCCCGGTGGCCGTACAACAACGTGCACCCAAGGGCTGGCATAGCCGAGCCCCGGCTGCGCGTTGTACATTGGAAACCAGAGACCAACGATGAAACCGTCGGTAACATTGGAGGATGTCCGCCGGGCGCGGAGCACGATTGCTGATCTGGCGCTCCGGACGCCCCTCCTGCCCGCACACTCCCTGAGCGAGCTCGCGGGATGCGAGCTGCTCCTCAAGGCCGAGTGCCTGCAGCGGGCGGGCTCGTTCAAAGTCCGCGGCGCCGCCAACCGCATCGCCTCCCTGACTCCAGAAGAAGGCGCCAGGGGCGTCATCGCCGCCAGCGCCGGCAACCATGCCCAGGGCGTCGCCTTGGCGGCCGGGAACCTCGGCATCCCGTGCACCATCGTGATGCCCACCGGGGCCTCCATTCCCAAGGTCGAGGCCACCCGCGGCTACGGCGCGACGGTGCTCCTCGAAGGCGACAGCTTCGACGGCGCCCAGCGACACGCCCGCAAGGTCATGCGCGAGGAAGGGTTGACCTTCATCCCCGCCTTCGACGACCCCGCGATCATCGCGGGACAGGGGACCATCGGCCTGGAGCTACTCGAGCAGGCGGAGGACCTCGACGCCGTCGTCGTGCCCGTGGGCGGGGGAGGTCTGATCTCGGGCATCGGCCTCGCGATGAAGGAGACGCTGCCCGGCGTTCGCGTGATCGGCGTGCAGGCCGAGGCGGCAACCGCGCTCGTCGACTCCTACAAGGCCAACCGGCGGCTCACCGTGAAGGGATCGGCCACGGTGGCCGACGGCATCGCCGTGGGCACGCCGGGGAAGCTCACCCTGCCCCTGGTCAATCGCTACGTCGACGAGATGGTGACGGTGGAAGAGGAAGAGATCACGCAGGCGATGATGCTGCTCCTGGAACGGGGCAAGCTCCTCGTGGAGGGGGCCGGCGCCGTCGGCCTCGCCGCTGTCTTGGGAAACAAGATCCAGCTAGCCGGCAAGAAGGTCGCCGTGGTGCTGAGCGGCGGCAACGTCGACGCCAACCTCATCGCCCGTGTCGTCGAGAACGGACTGGCCCACGCGGGCCGCTACCTCGTCCTCCGCTTCCTCTTGGACGACAGCCCCGGCCGCCTGAGCCGGCTGCTCAACATCGTCTCCGGCGCCGAAGTGAATGTCCTCGACATCGGCCACCTCAGGCATTCCCCCTCGGTCCACTTGGGCCAAGTCGAAATCCAGCTCACCCTGGAGACGAGGAACGCCGCCCACACCGAAGAAGTCCAACAGCGCCTCCGCGACGCCGGCTACACCCCCTACGCGATAGCGCCGGTCGACGCCCCCGCCCCGTCCCCGTAGGCCCGCGCGGCGCCTACTCCGGCGGCAGGTCGGGCGGCAGCAGGTTGGCGATGCCGTCTTCGATGCGGTAGGTCAGGCCGCTCTCGGGGCTGTGCAGCGTCCCCGCGATAACCTCGCCGCCGTCCTCCACCTCGATGGTGAGGACGAGCCTGCCCTTGCTCACCGGACAGACCAGTATCTCGGCGAGGTCCTTGCGCACGGCGCTCAGCGAATCCCCGCGACCTTGAGCGCATACTGCACGGCCGTCTTCGCGTCGTAGGCGCGGTAGATCGCCAGCTTCTCCGCCTCCAGCGACCCTTCGGCGTGGATCGCCAGTACGGTGTGGTAGCCGCCGAACTCGCCGGTGGTGAGCTCCGCGATCATGTGGATCGCCTTGAGGCGGTCCTCCGCCGAGACGCCGGCGCGGCCGCCAAGGTAGCGCTCGACATAGGCCCGCGTCTCGGGGCTCTCCAGGTCCTCTTTACCGGGCGCGGTGACGAGCAGCCCGCCGGTGATGTCTTGGACGTGCTGCAGGGCCTCGTGGTAGCCGTGGGCGAAATGCCACTTCGCCACGTTGGAGTACAGCCGGTTGGGGACGGCCTGCCCCGGCACGATCTCGTCGCAGTGGTACGCCGCCATCCTGAGCAGACCCTTTACCCCCTGCGCGTAGGCTCCGAGCCAGGTGAGCTTGTCCCGCACATGGCCCGCCCGCGCGATGCCGTTATAGTCCGACATCAGGATCGCCGACCCCACCAGCAGGTCGAGCAGGGGCTGCTTGTACGAGACCGCCGTGAACCGGTGGTAGTCGACGAACCGCAGCGCCAGCGGCCCGGCGTACTGGTGCTCGCCGGCGAGGAAGACCCGCTCCCACGGCACGAAGACGTCGTCGAAGACGGTGAGCGTCTCCAGCATCCGGTGCTTCGACCCCATGGGGAACTGGAACTCGTCGTCGTGATCACCGGTGTAGACGGCCGTGATCAGCTTCAGTCCGGGCGTGTTCATGGGGATGGCGAAGGAGACGGCGTAGTCGGCGTCGGGTTCGTCGAGGTTGCGCGTCGGCAGCACGATCAGCTCGTTGCTGTTGACCGACACCGACGTGTGCACCTTGGCCCCACGGACCACGATGCCGTCGCTCCGGCGCTCGACGATGTGGACGTAGTGGTCGGGATGTTCCTGCTCCGAGGGGCGCTTGCTCCGGTCGCCCTTGCTGTCGGTCTGGGCGACGGCGACGGCCAGGTCGTTGCGCGCGCAGTGCCGGTGGAAGGCCTTGACCCGCTCCGAGTACTCCGTGCCGAGGGCGTCGTCCATCTCGGCGGCGACGTTGCGGAGGGCGAAGAGCGCGTCGGTGCCGATCTCCTTGATCAGCGTTACCATCGTCCCGCCGGTGCGGGTGGCGAGGTCGATCAGATCGGAGCGCTTGACGAGGTCGTCCGCCGACTGCGGGATGTGGTACATGCGGCTGATCGGCTCGCCGTTCTCCGCGTCGGCGGCGACCGCCAAGTCGGCGTGCTCGGGATCCTCGGCGAGGTCGAAGTCGATGGCCGCGTGCTCCACCGCCACCTTCATCAGCGGGTGCGTCGTGACGTCGTCGACGCGCCGGCCGCGGTAGTAGACGGTCCGCCCGTCTCGCAAGCTCTCGATATACTGGGCAGCCGTTCGCAGGGCCATGGTTGTTTCTCCGTTGGTCTACTCGAAGCGCGGCTATCATACCAAGGACGCCGGAGGCGGTTCAGGGCGCGGCGGGGGCGTCGACGAGGAGGCGCGGGATGATCTCAGGAGAGAAGATTCTGGTCACCGGCGGCGCGGGCCGTGTCGCCTTCCCCATCGCCCGCGAGCTGGCCAAGGACAACGAGGTCTGGGCCATGGCCCGCTTCTCCAATCCCGCCGACCAGGAGCGCCTTGAGGCGCACGGCATCACCCCGATCAAGCGCGACCTGGCGCAGAACTTCGACGGCGTGCCGGAAGACTTCACCTACGTCTGGCACGCCGGGGCGCTGGTCGGCGAAGAGGCCGAGCGCGACTGGCGGTACACCTTCGAGGTCAACGCGCAGGCCACGGGCCGGCTGATGAAGCACTGCCGCGGGGTGAAGGGCTTCCTCCACTGCTCGACCGGATCGCAGTACCACTATCAGGGGCACCGGCCGCTCAAGGAGTCCGACCCACCCGGCATCCATACCCACATCTACAGCCTCTCCAAGATCGCCGCCGAGGCCGTCGCGCTCTACGCCTCCCGCGAGTGGGACATCCCGACCACGATGATCCGCATCTGCTCCGCCTACGGCCCCGAGGGCGGCGCCCCCGTCAGCCGCCTCGACGCCCTCGTCGAGGGCCGCCCCATCAAGCTCCATCCCGACAAGCCGAACTACTTCAACCCCATCCACGAAGACGACCAGGTCGAGCTCGGCATCAGGGCGCTCGAGCTCGCAAGCACGCCGCCGCTCATCGTCAACTGGGCGGGCAGCGAGACCACGACCGCCGAGGAGTACTGCGCCTACATGGGCGGCCTCATCGGCCGGGAGCCGATCATCGAGTACACCGACGAGGCATACACGCCCCTCTGGCCCGACGTGACCTATATGCACGAGGTCCTGGGCCGCACCAAGGTACACTGGAAAGACGGCCTTCGCCGCGTCATCGAAGCCCGCTACCCCGACCTGCTCAAGGGTTAACGAGGAGACGCTAGCCCCGCTCCTCGTCGTGCGGTTCCATGAGGCGGCGGGCGTAGTCGGTCAGCTTCTCCGCGCGGTCTTTCGGCGTTTCGCGGCTCTGCAGGTAGAGCTCCAGGACTTGGGTCGGCGTCCGGCCCTCTAGCGACACCGCGCCGAGCCGCGTGCGCTGCTCCCGCTCGACCTCCCGCGAGAAGGAGGCCACCGTGTGCGCCCCCGCTTCCTCCAACGCGCGGCGAATATCGCGCTCGCGGAGCATGGCCGCCGTCGACGCCGGCGTCTTCACGCGGACGCGGACGATCGCGCCGCGGACGTGGTGCCGTCCGATGGCGCGGAGCACGGTGGCCGTCGGGTCGAGGTCGCCCTCGTCGACGGTCTGATCGATGGTGACGAAGGAGCGCGTCTGCACCGGCCGCAGATCGAGGCCGGTCACGCGATGTCCGGGGTCGGCGGCGGGGTCGAGGTCGAGGACGTAGAAGCCCTTGGCCTCGTGATCTTCCTCGCCGAAGTCGACCCGCTGCAGGCTGCCCGCGTACACCAACGGCGGGCCGGACGTGGTCAGCTCCTGCCGCCGGTGGATGTGTCCCAGGGCAACGTAGTCCACTGGCCGACCGGCGAGGTCGCTCTGGAGCAGCACATGGTCCTGTCCGATCATCATGGTGCACTCGGTGCCCGGCTTGGCGCTGCTGACCGAGACGTGCGCCGCCAGCACCGACGGGACGGCGGGGTCGAGCCGCTCCCCGGCGTCGATCACGGCCTCGGTGAGGCGGTCTTCGAGCAGCTTCTTGAACTGTTCGTAGGGCAGGCCCCGCACGTCTTCTCTCGCCAGAATCGCGCTCCGCCGTATCCAGGGCAGCGCCAGCACCTGCAGCGGCCCCGACTTCGTCTCCACGCGATAGACGTCGAGACGCTCGGCGGTCGTTACGTTGGGCACATCGAGCACGTCGAAGATCTCGACGGCGCTGGCGCGGTGCGTCGTATGCGGCAGGTCGTGGTTGCCCACCACGAGGAAGACGGGCACGCCCGCCCCGGCGAGCCGCCGCACGCGCTTGGCGAACTCGCGCTGGTGGGTCTGGCTGGGGTCGCGGTTCTTGTAGGCGTCGCCGGTGAACAGGACGAGGTCGACGTCGTGGCCGATGGCGTAGTCGATCAGCTCGTCGAAGGCGGCCAAAAAGTCGACCAGTCGCGTCGATTGGCCCAGGTAGCGCTCGCGCGGCTCGCCCGGCGCGAACCATTCTGGCAGCCCCGGCAGGTCGGCCTCCACCAGCGGCCGCCCGTAGGTCTCGACGCCGATATGCAGGTCGGAGAAGTGGACGATTCGCATGGCCGGTTTGGGCTCAGTCCTCTTAGGGGCTCGCCGCGCGGCCAATCCTGGCCAACGCGCGCCGCAGACGAGATTCTAGCCCAGTCGGCGAAAGCGGGTGCGACGCGTCCCACTTCGCCGCCGGCGGATAGAGCTTTATCCAAAGCGTGAGATACATCGCGCCGTAGAGGTAGCCGCCCACCACGTCGCTGGCCCAATGCCGTCCGTGATTGATCAACCACGCCCCCTGCAGCAGGATCCACAAGACGAGCAAGGCGCTCAGCGCCTGCCGCCAGCGGCTTGGGGGGACGACCTTCGCCAGCAGGTAGACCATGAAGCCGTAGAACAGCATGGCGTGGAGCGCCGTGCCGCTGGGGTAGCTGGCCCCCTGCGGCCCACCTTCGACGCGCACCAGGTCGAGACTGGGGCGCGGACGGTCGATCAGGTCGCGCAGGACGAAGTTCAAGGCATCCGCCACCAGCATGAGCGCGATCAGTGCCGCGGCTGCCCGCCGGCCGCTGAACCAAAGCCAGATCGCCGCGACGGCCATCGTGACCCCCGCCAACCCGCGCGCGCCCACCCAAAAGAGCGCGCCGCTCAAGGAGCCGACATCGACCCGCTGCAGGAACTCCGAGATGGCAAGGTCGTAGGTCCACCGGTCGGCGGTGACGCCGTGGAAGGTAGAGTAGGCGGTGAGTCCCAGAATCGCCGCCACGCCGGCGGCTTCGAGGGCCCGGCGCGGAACGCGGGACGCGGCCGACGGACTTCGGGAGACGTCAGGCGCCGCGTCGTCCATCGGGGCGGCGCTAGTTCGGCTGGCTTCTCTGCCGGTAGACCTGGTCCGGCGTGCGGCCCAAGTCGATGATCTCGCTGATCTTGTCGTTCTCCAGCCGGTAGGTCTGTTCGTACTCGATGCGGCGGGTCGCGTGGCGCGGGCTCACCAGAACCGAGATCAGACCGCCCCGCGGTCCCACGATGGCGACTCGCGCCCGCTCCTCCGCCATCCGCTGGACCAAGTCGAGCGCCGCCGCCCGCCCTTCGCGCGCGCCCTCCTTCGTCCGTACCACGACGTGCTCATCGAGCATGGCCTCGACCGCGCTCCAGTCCCGCGTGGCGCGGGCCTCGCGCGTCCGCTGGTGGAACGCCTCGAGGACGGCCATCTCTCTGGTCTCAGGGGCGAAACGCTGCATACCGTACTCGTGGCAAAGAGGTCTCGTGGATGGAGCCGCCGGTAGTATAGCCCACGGCCCTCCGCGCCGGGCAATCCGGCTACCCGTCCAGGCGCTCGCTCAGGTGGGCGGCGAGGTCGGCGATGGGGAGGCGCACCTGCTCCATGCTGTCCCGCTCCCGCACCGTCGCCTGTTGGTCGTCGAGCGACTCGAAGTCGACGGTGACGCAGAGCGGCGTCCCGATCTCGTCCTGCCGGCGGTAGCGCCGACCGATCGACTGCGCGTCGTCGTATTGCACGTCCCAGCGGTCCCGCAGGCCGTCGTAGACGGAGCGGGCCAACTCGCGCAGCGGCTCCTTGCGGCTCAGAGGCAGGACCGCCACCTTCACCGGTGCGATGCTCGGGCTGAAGCGCAGCACCACGCGCACCTCGTCCTTGTCCTGCTCCTCGTCGTAGGCATCGGCGAGGAAGGCCAGTACGCCGCGGTCGGCGCCGGAAGCCGGCTCGATCACGTAGGGGACAAAGCTCTCCTTGGACTCATCGTCGAAGTACTTGAGCGCCTTGCCGCTGTACTCGCCGTGCTGCGTCAGGTCGAAGGCGCCGCGGTTCGCGATCCCTTCAAGCTCGCCCCAGCCCCAGGGGAAGGCATACTCGATGTCCGACGTTCCCTTGGAGTAGTGAGAAAGCTCATCCGGGTCGTGCGGACGGATACGGAGCTTCTCCGCATCGATTCCGTGGCGCGTCCACCAGTCGAAGCGCTCCTTCACCCAATACTCGAACCACTCGTCGTCTTCGCCCGGCTTGACGAAGTACTCCATCTCCATCTGCTCGAACTCGCGGCTGCGGAAGATGAAGTTGCCCGTGGTGATCTCGTTGCGGAACGACTTGCCCTGCTGCGCGATGCCGAAGGGGAGCTTCTTCCGCGTCGTCGTCCGCACGTTCTCGAAGTTGACAAAGATGCCCTGCGCCGTCTCGGGGCGCAGGAAGGCCGTCGCCGCGTCGTCCTCGACCGGCCCCACGTGCGTCTTGAACATGAGGTTGAACATCCGCGCCTCGGTGAGGTCCGACGAGCCGCACTTCGGGCAAATGAGGACCCCTTTCTCGCTCAGCAGCGCGGGGTCGTCGGCACGGAAGCGGTGGCGGCACTGCTTGCAGTCGACCAGCGGGTCGGTGAACCCGGCCACGTGCCCCGACGCCTCCCAGACTCTGGGGTGCATCAGGATCGCGGCGTCCAGCCCGACGATGTCGTCGCGCTCGCGCACCATCGCCCGCCACCAGGCGTCCTTGACGTTGCGCTTGAGTTGGACCCCCAGCGGGCCGTAGTCCCACGTCGAGGCCATCCCGCCGTAGATCTCGCTCGACTGAAAGATGAAGCCGCGGCGCTTGGCCAGGGAGACGAGTTTCTCAAGCGTAACCGGTCCGGGTTGGGCGGGGTCGGGCAACGGAGTCCTCCGAGGGCACGCTTCGGGCTGAGCGTGTTCAGAAATCCATCGTAGCAGGCGGCGGCAATCGCGGGGCGCGGGACGCCGGACCGCCGGAGCGGCTACAATCGACTCCGCAACATCACCACGAAAGAGACCACCTCATGAAAGAGATCGTCATCGCCGGAGCGGCTCGCACCCCTATCGGGAAGTTCGGCGGCGCGTTCGCCGGCGTCCCCGCCACCGAGCTCGGCGCCAAGTCCATCGAGGCCAGCCTGGAACGCTCGGGCCTCGACCCCGCCGACGTCGACTACACCGTGATGGGCAACGTGCTCTCCGCGGGCGTGGGGCAGGCCCCAGCGCGTCAGGCGGCGATCGGCGCCGGCGTCCCCGACTCGGCCTCGGCGCTCACCATCAACAAGGTCTGTGCCTCCGGTATGCAGGCGATCGTCCTCGCGGCGCAGGCGGTGCAGTGCGGCGACGCCGAGGTCGTCGCCGCAGGCGGCATGGAGAACATGTCCCGCGCCCCCCACATGCTCGTCGACAGCCGCACCGGCTTCCGCATGGGCGACGTCGCCGCCACCGACCATCTGATCGCCGACGGGCTCTGGTGCCCGTTCGAGAACCGCCACATGGGCGACTCCGCCGAGGCCATCGCCGGCAAGTACGCCGTCACCCGCGAGGCGCAGGACGCCTTCGCGGCGCGCAGCCACCACCACGCCCTCGCCGCAGCGGGCGAGGGACTGGTCGAGGATGAGATCGTGCCGATCGAAGTCCGCGCCCGCAAGGAGACGGTCACCGTCGCGCGCGACGAAGGCCCCCGCGAGGGCGTGACCGCGGAGACGCTCGGCAAGCTGCGGGCCGCCTTCCCGCCCGGCGACAGCGTCACGGCGGGCAACGCCTCGCAGATCAGCGACGGCGCGGCCAGCGTGCTCGTCATGGACGGCGCGCGAGCCGAAGGCAACAGCTCCGGGCCCATGGCCCGCATCACCGGCTACGCCCACGCCGCCCTCGACCCCGCCTGGCTCTTCGACGCCCCCGTGCTCGCGACGCGGCGCCTCCTCGACAAGACCGGCACCGAGCTTGGCGACTACGGCCTCATCGAGGTCAACGAGGCCTTCGCCGCGCAGGTCCTCGCCAACGGCGGCGTCCTTGGCTGGGACTGGGACCGGGTGAACGTCCGAGGCGGCGCCGTCGCCATCGGCCACCCCATCGGGGCCAGCGGCGCCCGCATCGTGGTCACGCTGATGCACGCGATGAAGGAGCGCGACGTCGAGCGCGGCATGGCCGTCGTCTGCCACGGCGGCGGCGGCGCGGTGGCCCTCGCACTCGAAGCCCTGTGATGCCCGGCCCCTGGCATGGCCTATAATGGGTCAGGCCGTTGGGACGGCGGGAGGCCCTCTTGAATAAGTGGCAGGAGTTGGAGTCGCGCGTCTACATGACGACGGGGCGGCGTGTTCCGCTCACCATCGAGCGCGGCGAGGGCGTCCGCGTCTGGGACGACGAGGGGAATGAGTACCTCGACTTCGTCGGCGGCTGGGCCGTCGATACCCTCGGCCACTGCCACCCGATCATCGTCAAGGCGCTGGAGGAGCAGGGCCGGCGGCTCATCCAGACGTCGAACCAGTTCTACACCATCCCCCAGCTGCAGCTCGCCGAACTGCTCATCGACAACAGCTGCATGAGCCGCATCTACGTCTGCAACAGCGGCGCGGAGGCGAACGAGGGAGCGGTCAAGCTGGCGCGCAAGTACGGACGTCTCCACCGCGACGGCGCCTACGAGGTCATCACCGCGCTCAACTCCTTCCACGGCAGGACGCTGGCGATGGTGTCGGCGACCGGCCAGCCCGCCCACCAAGCGAACTACGAGCCGATCCCCGAGGGCTTCGCCAACGTGCCTTACGACGACGTGGAGGCGATCATGGACGCCACCACGGAGAAGACGTGCGCGGTCATGCTCGAGGCCATCCAGGGCGAAGCGGGCGTGATCGTCCCCGACGAGGGCTACCTGGCCGCGGTCCGCGCATGGTGCGACGAACAGGGGTTGCTCCTCATCCTCGACGAAGTGCAGACCGGCGTCGGCCGGCTGGGCACGCTGTTCGCCTATCAGCAATTCGGGGCCGAACCCGACATCATGACCCTGGCCAAGGGAATGGGCGGGGGCGTCCCCATCGGGGCCTTCCTCGCCAACGACAAGGCGGCGGTCTTCACGCCCGGCGACCACGGCTCGACTTACGGCGGCAACCCGCTGACCTGCGCCGTCGCCGCGGCGGTGGTGAACGAGGTGGTGAACGGGCACGTCCTGGCGAATACCCGGCGGGCCGGGGAGCGCCTGAGCGCGGGCCTCGAAGGGCTCGGCAAGACCTTTCCCTTCGTGACCGGAGCGCGGGGACGCGGCCTCTTGCACGCCATCGAGTTCTCTGAAGAGATCGCGCCCGACGTCCTCACCGCATGCCTGGAGAACCGGCTGCTGGTCAACGCGCCAAGGCCGACCTCCATCCGCCTCATGCCCCCCTTGGTAGTAACCGACGCCGAGATCGACGAAGGGGTCGAGAAGCTGAGCGCCGCGCTGGCGCAGGTCGCGAAGGCCAAAGGCCTCTAGCCGGGCCTTGAGCGGCCCCGCAAAACTCGAAGCACTCGCCGGACGGGCGAAACATATCGATGAAGGCCTCCAATGAGCGATAAGGTCGTGCTGGCGTACAGCGGCGGGCTCGACACGTCCGTCGCCATCCGCTGGCTGCAAGAGCACTACGGCATGGACGTGGTCACCGTCACCGCCGACCTCGGCGGCGACGTCGACCTCGACGCGGCGCGGGAGAAGGCGCTGGCGTCGGGCGCGACCGCGGCCTACGTCGAAGACGCCCGGGACCGGTTCGTCGACGACTTCGTCTTTCCCGCGCTGCACGCCAACGCCATGTACGAAGGCGTCTATCCTCTCTGCACCGCTTTGGGCCGGCCCCTCATCGCCGAGCTCATGGTCGACGTGGCGCGCCGCGAGGAGGCCGTCGCCATCGCCCACGGCTGCACCGCCAAAGGGAACGACCAAGTGCGCCTCGACGTGAGCGCCCGCGCCCTCGACCCGAGCCTCCGCGTGATAGCCCCGGCCCGCGAGTGGGACATGACCGACCGCGCCGAGGAGATCGCCTACGCCAAGCGCCACGGCATTCCGGTGCCGGTCTCGCTGGAGAAGCCGTTCTCCATCGACGAGAACCTGTGGGGCCGCAGCATCGAAGGCGGCGTGCTGGAAGACCTGGCGAACGAGCCGCCGGAGGATGCCTACGCCTGGACGAAGCCGCCCAACGAAACGCCCGACGAGGCCGCCTACGTCACGGTCCGCTTCCAGTCCGGGACGCCGGTGGCGCTCGACGGCGACGCCCTTGGCGGCGTCCAACTAATCGAGCGGCTGACGGCCATCGCCGGCGAGCACGGCGTCGGCCGCATCGACCACGTCGAAAACCGGCTGGTGGGCATCAAGTCTCGCGAGATCTACGAGGCCCCGGCCGCGGCGGTGCTCATGTTGGCCCACAAGGCGCTTGAGGGCGTGACCCTCGCCAAGGACCAACTTCGCTTCAAGGAGCGCGTCGCGCAGGAATACAGCGACTTGGTCTACAACGGACAGTGGTTCTCGGCGATGCGCCGCGACCTCGCCGCCTACGTCGCCAGCACGCAGCGCCACGTCACCGGCTCGGTAAGGGTGCGGCTGCACCGCGGCGCAGCCGTCGTCGTGGGCCGCGACGCCGAGGCGCCGCTCTACCGCCTCGACCTGTCGACCTACGGCGAAGAGGACTCGTTCGAGCACGGGGCCGCCGAGGGCTTCATCAAACTCTGGGGCCTGCCGGTGGTAAACCAGGCGCAAGCCCAGCCGCCGGAGGACGGGCAGGCACCGTAAATCCAGGCCCGGCCCTTGGCCGAGCCTCAGCAGGAGCCGATTGCATCATGGAACACGACTTCAGAGACCGCTTCGGCCGCTACTACGAGGACTTCGAGGTCGGCGACGTCTACAAGCATTGGCCGGGCAAGACCATCAACGAGCACGACAACGATCTGTTCTGCTTGATGACGATGAACCACATGCCCCTGCACCTCGACCTGAACTACGCGCAGCAGACGCAGCACGGCCAGCGGTTGGTCGTGGGGCTGCTCGTGCTCGCCGTCGGCGTCGGGATCAGCGTCGTCGACACCAGCGGCCGGGCCGTGGCCGCGCTCGACTACGAGGAAGTGAAGCACCTGGCCCCGACGTTCATCGGCGACACCATCTACTCCTCTACGGAAGTGTTGGAGAAGAGGATGACGAGGCGCGGCGACCGCGGCATCGTGAAGGTCGCCATCAGGATCTGGAACCAGCGCGGCGAGACCGTGATGACGGTCAAGCGTTCCTTCATGGTCTACACCAAAGAGGGCTATGAGGCCCTCGACCTCAAGATCCCCGGGAGGGATTAAACTAGAGTCACGCCGAATCCGTTTCCGACGGACAAAGGAGCATCGTGGCTGACGAACGGCTTGCCGAGCAAGAGGCAAGCGAACAAGAGGTCGACGAACCGCAAGCCGGCGAGCAAACTGCCGCCGAGCCGTCTGCCGACGAGCAGGCCGTGGCCCGCGGCAGCCTGATCCAACGGGCCCGCGCCGCGCGAGTCAGGACTCCGGCCAGGGCCTCTCGCGCCAGGTTGTCGAGACCGATGGCCCAGTCGGTGCGCGACTACACGGCGTCCATCTCTTACGACAAGCGCCTTGCGCCGTACGACGTGGCGGGCAGCATCGCGCACACGATGATGCTCGCGAAGCAGGGCATCATCTCCCGCTCCGAAGGACGCCAGATCGTAGCCGGACTGCGGCGGATCGCCGATGAGATCGAGCGGGGCACCTTCTACTTCCGCGACGAGTACGAAGACGTCCACCTCAACGTCGAGACGCGGCTGATCGAGATCGTGGGCGACGTGGGCGGCAAGCTGCACACCGCCCGCTCGCGGAACGACCAGGTCGCCCTCGACATGCGGCTCTTCACCAAGGACGCCATCAAGGACGCCATTAACGGGCTCAACGACCTGCGGGGCCGCATCCTCGACAAGGCCGAGGCCCACATTAACGTCGTCATGCCGGGCTACACGCACCTTCAGCGCGGACAGCCGGTGTTGCTCACGCACCATCTCCTCGCCTACTCGGAAATGTTCGAGCGGGATACCGAGCGGTTCCGGGACGCCCTGCGCCGGACGGACGTGATGCCGCTGGGGAGCGGCGCTCTGGCCGGCGCTCCCTATCCAATCGACCGTCCCTACCTAGGCCGCCGGCTTGGCTTCTCGGCGCTGAGCAACAACAGCATTGACGCCGTCTCCGACCGCGACTTCGTGATCGAGTACCACGCCGCGGCCAGCCTGGCGATGATGCACCTGTCGCGGCTCTCCGAGGAGATCGTGCTGTGGAGCACGGAGGAGTTCGGCTTCGTTACCCTCGACGACGCCTACGCCACCGGCAGCAGCATGATGCCCCAGAAGAAAAACCCCGACGTGGCGGAGCTTGCGAGAGGGAGGACCGGCCGGGTCTACGGCAACCTGACCGCGGCGCTCACCATGATGAAGGCGCTGCCCCTCGCCTATAACCGCGACCTGCAAGAGGACAAGGAGCCGCTCTTCAACACCGTCGACGTCCTCACGTCCAGCCTGCGGGTCATCGGAGAGGCCCTGGCAAGGCTCGAGTTCAAAACCGACCATATGCAGGATGTCGCGGAGCAAGGGTACGCCCTCGCCACGGACGTGGCCGATTACCTCGTGAAGAAGGGCGTGCCCTTCCGCGAGGCCCACAGCATTGTGGGCGAGGTGGTGCTCCGCGCCATCGAAAAGGACGTCAGCCTCGCCGAGCTGAGCCTCGAAGACTACCGCTCCTTCTCACCGGAGTTCGATGAGGACGTGCGGGATATCGACGTCCGGAGCGCGATCGCTTCGCGGAGCGCAGTGGGCAGCACGGCTCTTTCCGCGGTCGCGGTGGAGCTCGAGGCGGCGAAGAAGCGGTTCTCGGCGGGCATCGAGAAACTCTCGTGGAACCGGCGCAAGGCGTGACGGCGATCAAGATCGCGCCGTCGATTCTCTCCGCCGACTTCGCCCGCCTCGGCGAGCAGGTCGGCGAGGCGGAAGCCGCCGGCGCCGACTACATCCACGTCGACGTGATGGACGGCCATTTCGTGCCCAACATCACCGTTGGGCCGCTCATCGTCGAGGCCCTGCGGCCCCATACGTCGCTGCCCCTCGACGTGCATATCATGATCGCGGAGCCGGAGCGTTACATCAGAGACTTCTGTGACGCGGGCGCGGACATCCTCACCTTCCACGCCGAGGCTACGCCGCACGTCCACCGTGCCGTTCAGTACATCAAGGAGTGCGGCGTCAAGGCCGGGGTTTCGATCAATCCCGCCACACCGCTTGCGGCCGTCGAAGAGGCGCTTCCCTTCGCCGATCTCGTCCTCGTCATGTCGGTGAACCCGGGCTTCGGCGGGCAGAGCTTCATCCCGGAGACCCTCCCCAAGGTGGCACGGCTCCGCCGGATGCTCGACGAGGGAGGCTACGGCGCCGAGCTCGAAATCGACGGCGGCATCAAACCCAAAACCGCGCCCGACGCCGTGCGCGCCGGGGCGCGGGTGCTCGTCTCAGGATCGGCCGTCTTCAACGACCGGGAAAGCGTCGCCGAGGCCATCGCGAAGTTGCGCGAAAGCGTGGCGGAGGTAGAGGCTTAGCGGCCTCGCGGCAAGCCCGGCGCGCTAGCTCGACTTGCTCTTGCGCGGCGGCTTGAAGAGGGCGCGCAGGTCGCGGGCGGCAATGTAGACCTGCTGCCGCCGGCCGTCGAT
This sequence comes from Dehalococcoidia bacterium, assembly GCA_034420775.1. Taxonomy (GTDB): domain Bacteria; phylum Chloroflexota; class Dehalococcoidia; order SHYB01; family SHYB01; genus DAOUKH01. Next base: position 3,376 of record DAOUKZ010000038.1, on the reverse strand, counting down.
CTCGATGGTGGCGCGCTGCATGTTCGGCTTCCACGTGCGCTTGGTATGGCGCTTCGAGTGGCTGACGTTGTAGCCGAACGTGACTTTCTTCGAACTGATTCTGCGCGCGGTCATGCGTGTCGTCTCGCCGTAGGGCCCCGCCACCGGAGAGGTACTCCGTCGGCTTTACCCTGTAGAATAGCCTCGTTAGAATACCACTCAACCGGTCAACCGGCAAACCAGCCGAGCCCCGGAGCGGGTGATTGCCCATGGGTCCCGAAGCCCCCACGCCAACGAACGGACCGCTCGACGGCCCCGCGATCCGCGACATGTTCGACGCCGCCACACGGCACCTCGAACGCCACGCCGAGGCGGTCAACGCCCTCAACGTCTTTCCCGTGCCCGACGGCGACACGGGGACGAACATGCTGCTCACCATGCAGGCCGCCATGGAGGCCATCCCCGACGAAGCTCCCCATGCCCGCGATGTCCTCTCGGCCATGGCCCACGGCTCGCTGATGGGAGCGCGCGGCAACAGTGGTGTGATCCTCTCGCAGATCGTCCGCGGCTTCCACCTCGCCGCGGCCGAGGCGGACGTCCTCGGCGGCCGGCTGCTCACCGACGCCTTCCGGGAGGGCGCGGCGCGCGCCTATCAGTCGGTTACCAACCCAGTTGAGGGAACGATGCTCACCGTCGCCCGGCAGACCGCGGAGGCCTGCGAGGCAAGGTTCGGCGCCGGCGAAGCGGCGCCGGCCGACGTGCTCGCCGCCGCGTGCGAGGCGGCGGAGTCATCCCTTGCCCGCACCCCCCTGCTCCTCGAAGTGCTCCGCGAAAACGGCGTCGTCGACTCCGGCGGGCGGGGCGTCGTCGTGATCCTCGAGGGGGCGCTCTGTTTCCTCACCGGCGTCGAGCCGCCCGCCCCGGAAGAGACCGACGGCGTGACGGTGGCCGCCGCCTACACCCAGGACGACCACGGCATGGACGAGTTCGGCTTCTGCAGCGAGTGGATCGTCGAAGGCAGCACGCAGGACACCGCCGCGCTCCGGGAGACGCTGGGCGCCCTTGCGACTTCGCTCGTCGTCGCCGGCGACCAGGACCTCGTCAAGATCCACCTCCATACCGAGGAGCCCGCGGAAATCCGCGCCCTGCTCGACGGTCTGGGGAACATCCTCGCGGAGAAGGTCGATGACATGTCGGCGCAACACCGGACCTTCTCCGACAGCGTCGGCGGCGCCCCGCCGGGCAAGACGGCGGTCGTGGCCATCGCCAACGGCGACGGGCTGATCGACGTCCTTCGCGGCCTCGGCGCCACCTCGATCGTGCACGGCGGTCAGACGATGAACCCCAGCACCAAGGACATCCTCGAGGCCGTCCAAGCGGCGGGGCACGACGACGTCGTCGTGCTGCCCAACAACGGCAACATCGTGCCCTCCGCGCAGCAGGCCGCCGAGCTGGCCGAGGGAATGCGGGTGCACGTCGTCCCGACAAGGAACATCGTCCAAGGTATCGGGGCCATGCTGTCGTTCAACTACGAGGCCGCCGCCGCCGAGAACCACGAGGCGATGACCCGCTCCATGGGCCAGGTCAACGCCGGCGAGGTCACCATCGCCGTCCGCGACTCGACGGTGGACGGCAAGCCGGTCGCCGAAGGCGACGCCATCGCCTTCATCGGCAAGTCCCTGATCGCGTCGGTCAAATCGGTCGACGAAGCGCTGACCGCGCTCGTTGACGAGATGCTTGAGGAGGACGACGAGGCCCACGTTACGCTCTACTATGGGACGGACGTGACCGAAGAGGAAGCCGAGGCCGCGGTCGAGATGCTCTCAGAACGCCACGAGGACGCCGAGATCGAGGCGCTCTACGGCGGACAGCCGCACTACCCCTACTTCGTCGCCGTAGAGTAATCGCGAGCCCAAGTCCCAAGAAAATCTGTCCGGTACTGGAGGAGCGGCATGAGCTTCAAGGTAGTAGCCGACAGCACCAGCGACCTGCCCGCCGACATCGTCGAGGAGTTGGGCATCCACATCGTGCCGGCCACCGTGCAGTTCGGCACGGAGAGCCTCCGCGACGGCGTCGACATCACCCGCGCGGAGTTTTACCAGCGCCTCGAAACCGACGACCGGCATCCCACCACGGCGCAACCGTCGGTGGGGGCCGTCCTCGACGTCTACCGCGAGGTCGGCGCCGACCAGATACTGTCGGTCCACATCTCGTCGAAGCTCAGCGGCACCTACAGCTCGGCCACGCAAGCGGCAAAGGAGCTTGGCGAGAGCACGCGGATCGAGGTCTACGACTCGCTGAACGCGTCGCTGGGCACAGGGCTGCTGGTGCGCGGGGTCGCGGAGATAGCCCGGGACGGCGGATCGCTCGAAGACGCCGTGGCCTGGCTCGACGCGCGCCGCGACCGGGTCGAGACGCGCGCATCGGTGGAGACCCTCAAGTATCTGGTGCGCGGCGGCCGGGCGAGCCGGCTGCAGGGCTTCTTCGGCGGAATGTTGGACATCCGCCCCATCGTCCAATTGATCGACGGCGAGCTGCGCCCCGCCGACCGGGTCCGCAGCCGCAAGCGTCTCCTCCGCCGGTTCGAGGACACCGTCGCGGCCCAGAGCGGAGGCTTTACCCTCGGTGTGCTCTACAGCGCCGACCCAACGGACGCCAACGCACTCGCCGAGCGCTGCTCCGCCTACACCCCGGCTGAGCGGATCATCGCCGCCGAGTTTTCCCCCGCGCTCGGGAGCCACCTGGGACCCGGCGCTTTAGGCATAGTCATCCTCCCCGACGTCGACTAGGCGTCTCCGTCGGGGCGCAAGGGGGACGAGACGACCGACGTCACGTCCGGCGACGCGCCGAAGCTGGCGCGTCAACTGCGCAAGGTCCTCGAGCTCGAGGCGAGCCGGGGCTACGACGACGGGGCCGTCGTCGGTGGGCTCGACAAGTTCCTCGAACGCTGGGGCGCCGAGGCGCTCCGAGCCGTCCCCGACCCGCTGGCGCGATCAAATCTTCAGCGTCTCGGTATCGCCTCGCCGCTCTACGCCGTGAAGTCGCCCGCCGAGCGCGAGGGCTGGATCGGCGACGCCCTCCGCGTCGCCGCCCTGCTCGACCCAAGCGGCGAGCCGCCCTCCCCACAACCGCCACCCCCACGCACCGCGCCGGCCCTGCCAAAGCCCAAGGCTCGCCCCGCGCCGCCGGCGCCGCGCTCCAAGGCACGCGGGAGCGCGCCATTCCTCCGTCCCGGCCAGGGTCTGTCCACGCCGCTGGCGGAGATCGGCGCCATCGACGCCAGGGCGCTCAAGCGCCTGGCGAAGCTCAACCTCGAAATCGTCGAAGACCTGCTCTTCCACTTCCCACGCCGTCACCTCGACTTCACCGCGGCGCAGCCCATTCGGGAGCTGACGCC
>DAOUKZ010000037.1:0-18344 GCA_034420775.1 Dehalococcoidia bacterium | reverse complement strand
ACGTCCTACGGGTCGGACGATGAGACGGATTACGCGCTGCGCGTCCTCGCGGAGCACGCGCGGAGCGTGACCTTCCTCATCGCCGACGGCGTGACGCCCGCGAACGAGGGGCGCGGCTACGTGCTGCGCCGCATCCTGCGCCGAGCCGTGCGCTTCGCCCGAAAGGCGGGGATCGAGGGTCTGTTCCTGGGCGACCTTTCCAAGTTGGTCATCGAGAAGATGGCGCACCAGTATCCGGAGCTCGAACGTGAGCGCGCGACCGTGCTCAGCGTCATTCAGGCCGAGGAGGATCGCTTCGGGCAGACGCTGCAGCAGGGCATGGCGCTGCTGCGGGGGTTCATGAGCGCGGTCGAAGCGGCCGACGCCAGACTCGGCGCGGCCGAGTCGAAGCACAACGGCAAGGAAACGGGCGGCGCGCTCTCTGACTTGCGAGCGCTGGACCAGGCGCCGCATGAAGGCGCTGCGGCCGCGGGGTGGCCGTTCGTCGCGCCCCGGCTGCGCTTCGCCGCCGACCGCGCCGAGAATATCCAACGGCGGTGGGACGCCGGAGACCTCGACGACGACCGCGCGTCGCGGGAGACGTCCGCGGCCCTGCGCGGGGCGCGCGAGGCCGTCGATCTTCTGAAGGCACAAACGCCCGGCGAGGCCGCGTTCAAGCTCTACGATACCTTCGGCTTTCCGCTGGACATCACCGTCGACGTAGCCCGCGAGCACGGGATGAGCGTCGACGTAGAGGGCTTCGAAAGCGAGCTCGAGGCGCAGCGGGAGCGGGGCCGCGCCGCGGCCAAGTTCGGCCTCGGCGACAAGCCGTCCGCCGACGCCTACCGTGGGCTCGACTTCGACGCGAGCGTCTTCACCGGCTACGCCGCCACGGAACAAGCGACGGCGCTGGTCGCGCTGCTCGTGAACGGCGCGCCCGTGGAGCGGGCCGCGCGCGGCGACGCTGTCGAGGTCGTGCTCGCTGAGACGCCCTTCTACGCCGAGGCCGGCGGTCAGGTCGGCGACACCGGCGTGATCGACGGCCCGCACGGGCGGGTCGTGGTCGAGACGACGCAGGCGCCGGTGGCGGGGCTCATCGTGCACAGCGGAGAGGTCGAGGACGGAGAAATCGCGGCCGGCGATCCGGTGACGGCGCGGGTCGACACCGCGCGCCGCGCCGACGTTATGCGGAGCCACACCGGCACGCACCTGCTGCACGCCGCGCTGCGGCGAGTGCTGGGGGCGCACGTGCGGCAAGCGGGGTCGCTGGTCGCGCCCGACCGGCTGCGCTTCGACTTCTCGCACCCGTCTGGCGTGAGCGGGGATGAGCTTCGCGAGATCGAACGGATGGTGAACGGGCGGGTGCTCGACAACCTGCCCGTCCTGCATGAACAGATGGGGTTCCAGGAGGCCATCGACAACGGGGCGCTGGCCTTCTTCGGCGACAAGTACGGGGACCTGGTGCGTACCTGCCGCATCGGCGCGCCCGGCGAGGAGCCGTTCAGCTTCGAGCTCTGCGGCGGCACGCATACCGCGGCCACGGGTGAGATCGGGCTGCTGCACGTGGAGAGCGAGGGCAGCATCGGCGCGGGGACGCGGCGCATCGAGGCGGTGACGGGACGCGGCACCGAGGGTGTGCTGTCGGAACGGCACGTCCTGATGGAGTCGCTGGCCAAGCAGCTGCAGACGGCACCCGCCGATCTTCAATCGCGGCTGGCGGCGGTGCTGGAGGACCTCGATCGGGAACGGAAGCGGGCGTCGGTGCTGGAACGCGACCTCGCCAAACGGCAGACGGACGGTCTTGCCGGCGGAGCGCAGGACGTGGACGGCGTGGCGGTGCTCGCGTCGGAGGTGACGGTGTCGTCCATGGACGCCCTCCGGGGCGCGGCGGACTCGCTGCGCGGCCGGATCGAGAGCGGGGTGATCGTGCTCGGCTCGGTGATCGATGGGAAGCCCGCGTTCGTCGCCACGGTGAGCAAGGACCTGACGGCGGAGGGCTACCACGCGGGGAACATCATCCGCGAGGTGGCGAAGGTCGCCGGCGGGGGCGGCGGGGGCCGTCCCGACATGGCCCAGGCCGGCGGCAAGGACGCGTCGAAGCTGGCGGAGGCGCTGGCATTGGCGCCGGAGCTGGTGAAGCGGCGGTAGGGGAGCAGCCCTCCCCCCCTCCCGCGGCGGCGAGTCGCGGCGCGCCCGTCCCCCGGAACCAGAGCCGTTACGCGAAAGTCCCCTCTGGGAGCGACTGAAAAGAGGGCCGACGGGGACTAAATCCTTAACCCTCCCCCAACGAGGGAGCACCATAAACCTCTCCCCCCTCGCGGGGGAGACTGAGAGAGGGCCGGGGCGGGGTCCCTCCCGCCAACCGCCACCAACCGCCATCGATCCCGCCGTCCCTCCCCTGTAGGGACGCGTCGCGACGCGCCCGTCCCCCCTCATAACCACCAAGCGGCCACCCGAAGCCGTCCCCACGACGCGCCACCGCCCGCTTGACACACCCGCACGCAGGGCCTATCATCATGCCAGAACGTACGTTCTTGTCCGGGACGCGGTACCGTCACCTGTGGACGCGCAGGAGATGCGCCCACTGTCCCGGCGGGCGCCGGAGTTGGCCCGAATTGCCCTGCGGACGCGCAGGAGACGGGACCTTCGCCGGGGCGGGCGCGGAGTTGGCCTGAATTGCCCTGCGGACGCGCAGGAGACAGGGCCTTCGCCGGGGCGGGCGCCGGGAGCGGCCCTCATTGCCCCGCGGACGCGCGGGAGACAGGGCCCTTTGCCTCGGCAAGCGCCGGGAGCGGCCTGCTTCCGTTGCGCGGGTATAGGGGTTGTGCTACCCTTCACCGTGCTCATTTTCAGGTGGACGCTGGGGGTATTGCGCCCCGGACCGCCTACTGAAGGGGGTAGGCCCTGAAAGACTTCGAATACGTAGCTCCGACCAGCGTCGAGGACGCGGTCGGGCTGATGGCGGAGAAGGGGGCCAAGGCGCGGGCGCTGGCGGGCGGCACCGACCTGCTGATTCACCTGCGGGCCAAGGTCTTCGAGCTCGACCGCGTGGTCGACATGAAGAAAATCCCCGAGCTCACCGAGATCGCGATCTCGAGCGACGGGCTGACCCTGGGCGCGGCGGCGCCCTGCTACCAGATCTATGAGAACGACGCGGTGCGGGAGACGTATCCCGCCCTGTTCGACTCGACGTGGATGATCGGCGGGATCCAGATCCAGGGCCGCGCCAGCGTGGGGGGCAACCTCGCCAACGCGGCGCCGAGCGGCGACACCATCCCGTCGGTCATCGTCCACCGGGGCGTATGCGTCATCGCGGGCCCGAACGGGCGGCGCGAGGTGCCGGCGGAGGAATTCTGCACTGGGCCGCGTCAGAGTGTGCTCCAGGACGGCGAGATTCTTGTCGCGATCAAATTCCCCCCGCCGATGAAGGGCGAGGGGTCTCACTACCTCCGGTTCATCCCGCGCAACGAGATGGACATCGCGGTGGCGGGCACGGGGGCGTCGGTCGTCCTCAACAACGGGACCATCGAGTCGGCGCGGATCGCGCTGGCGTCGGTGGCGCCGACGCCGGTCGTGGCGTCGGAGGCGGAGGCGTTCCTGGCGGGCAAGGAGCCGACGGAGGAGAACATCGTCGAGGCTTCGGAGCTGGCCAAGAAGGTCGCGAAACCCATTACCGATATGCGCGGCACGATCGAGCAGCGGGTGCATCTCGTCGGGGTACTGACGAAGCGCGCGCTACGCAAGGCCGTCGAGCGAGCCAAAGGGGCGTAACCGCAGATGTCGAAGAAGATTCACGTCAACGCCAAGATCAACGGCGACGAGGCCGACTTCCTCGTCGAGGCCCGCCAGAGTCTCCTAGAAGTGCTGCGCGACGTCATCGGCCTGACGGGCACCAAGGAAGGGTGCAACGACGGCAACTGCGGCGCGTGCACCATCTCCATGGACGACCGCATCGTCGATGCCTGCTGCGTCCTGGCCGTCGAAGCCGAGGGCTCGGACATCCTGACCATCGAGGGCGTGGCCTCGCCGGAGGGGCTGCACCCGGTGCAGCAGGCCTTCCTGGAGCAGGCGGCCCTGCAGTGCGGCATCTGCACGCCGGGGTTCATCGTCGCGGCCAAGGCGCTCCTGGAGAAGGAGCCCGACGCAGACGAGCATCGCATCCGCCACTGGCTGGCGGGGAACCTCTGTCGTTGCACAGGCTACGACAAGATCATCCGCGCCGTCATGCAGGCGGGGGAGATGGCGAAGGCCAAGTAGCGGATCCCGGGCGCGAGCCCGGGCGTAGAACGGAGCAGATCGAAGGGGCGCCGGCGCGCCTGGCGCGCTTGGCGCCTTTATCATTAAGGCGGCGAATGAGCGTGAGCAGCCCGTGCGCCACGGCTTGCGGGCGATTGAGGAGTTGGAACTATGACCACCACCGCTGACCCCGCACCCGAGTTCAAGGTCGTTGGCACCAGGCCGATCCGTCACGACGGTCTGGAGAAGGTGACCGGCCAAGCGCGGTACGGCGCCGACGTCCACCCTCCGGGCTTGCTGCACGGCAAGATTCTGCGCAGCCCTCACGCCCACGCACGGATCAAGTCAATCGACACGAGCAAGGCGGAGGCGCTCGAAGGCGTACGCGCCGTCATCACGAACGCGGACTACCCCATCGTCAGCAGCACGCCGATCGACTTAGCCGAAGTGCTGATGAACCCGCGGGTCATGGCGGAGAACGACCTCGCTGGCGAGAAGGTGCTCTACAAGGGTCACGCCGTGGTCGCCGTCGTCGCCATAAGCCCGCACATCGCGGAGGAGGCGCTCGACCTTATCGACGTGGAGTACGAAGTCCTCGACCCGCTGATGACGGTTGACGAGGCGATGGCGCCCGGCGCGCCCCTCATCCACGAGGACATGACGACGCACACGCTGGCGGCGCGGTTCACCCGCGGCGAGGACACGGGAGAACACAGCAATATCGCGTCGCGGCTGCTCTTCGAGGGCGGCGACCGGGAGCAGGCGTTCGCGGAGGCGGACGTAATCGTGGAGCGGGACTTCCGCACGACGGCGGTGCACCAGGGCTACATCGAACCGCACAGTTCGACGGCGTCGTGGACGGCCGACGGGCACGTCACGATCTGGACCTCCACGCAAGGTGCGTTCGGCATCCGGATGTCGGTGGCGGCGATCCTGCGGATCCCGGAGGCGAAGATCAAGGTTGTACCCCTGGAGATGGGCGGCGGTTTCGGCGGGAAGATCACCAGTTACCTCGACGCCGTCGCAGCGATCGCCTCGCGGAAGACGGGGCATCCCGTGAAGTTCACCATGAGCCGCAGGGAGGTCTTCGAGGGGACCGGGCCCACGTCGGGGACGCACGTCAAGGCGAGAATTGGGGCCAAAAAGGATGGGTCGATCACTGCCGCCGATCTGTGGCTCGCCTACGAGGCCGGCGCCTATCCGGGGTCGCCGGTTGGGGCGGGTGTCATGTACGGGATCGCGCCGTACGCGGTGGAGAACTTCGCCGTGGACGGCTACGACGTGGTGGTGAACAAGCCGAAGGTCGCGGCCTACCGCGCGCCGGGGACGCCGCAGTCGGCGTTCGCGATCGAGCAGGTCGTGGATGAGCTTGCCGACAAGCTCGGGATAGACCCGATCGAGCTGCGCCTGAAGAACGTGCAGCGCGAGGGCGGGCGGCAGGTGAACGGCATCCCCTACGGCCCGATCGGCTGCGAAGAGGTCGAGCGGGCGATGCTGGAGTCGGAGCACTACAACAGCAAACTCGAAGGCCCGAACCGGGGCCGCGGCGTGGCCATGGGCTTCTGGGGCAACGGCGGGATGCATTCGGCGGCGACCCTGGCGGTGAACGCCGAGGGCACGGTGAACATGGTTACCGGCTCCGTCGATCTCTGCGGGACCCGCGTCGCACTGGCGATGCAAGTGGCCGAGGTGCTCGGGCTGAGCGCGGAAGACATCGTGCCCTCCGTGGGCGATACCGACTCGGTGGGTTTCACCGCTGCTTCGGGCGGGAGCCGCACCGCGTTCGCCACCGGCATCGCGGTGATTCAAGCGGCGCACAAGATCGTCGACCATCTCAAGGCCTTCGCCGGACGCATGTGGGAACTGCCGCCGGAGGAGATCGCCTTCGAGAACGGGGTCTTCGTCAACCCCAAGGATGCCGAGGAGAACAAGACCTTCAAGCAGTTGGCCATGATGGCCTTCCGCCAGGGAGCGGTGACCGCCTCGGCGTCGGTGAACCCCGGCGGCGTCGGCGTCTCCTACGCGGGGCACATCGCCGACGTCGAAGTCGATCCTGAGACGGGAAAGATCACGGTGCTGCGCTACACCACGTTCCAGGACGTGGGGCGCGCCGTCCACCCGGACTACGTCGAGGGCCAGATGCAGGGCGGCGCGGTGCAGGGCATCGGCTGGGCGCTGAACGAAGAGTATTTCTGGACGGACGACGGCGAGATGGCCAACTCGTCGTTCCTCGATTACCGGATGCCGACGAGCCTCGACCTGCCGATGATCGAGACGGAGATCGTCGAGAAGCCGAACCCCGGCCATCCCTTTGGCCTCCGCGGCGTCGGCGAGGTGTCGATCGTGCCGCCGATGGCCGCCCTCGCCAACGCGGTGGCCGACGCCGTCGGCGTCCGTATGACGGAACTGCCGATGTCGCCTGGAGCGGTGCTGAAGGCGATCAAGGAGCAGCGGGGAGCATAGGACTCGAAGCCGTGGCTATCGTCTTCATCCCATCGCTCATGCGCGACCTCACCGGGGGCGCGGACAAGGTGACCGTGGAAGGCGCGACGCTGCGCCAGGTCATCAACGCGCTGGAAGCGGCGCACCCGGGGACGAAGGAGCGACTGATGGACTCGGAGGGGCGCATCCAGGAAGGGCTTGCCGTCGCCATCGACGGCGAGACGACGCACCTGGGGCTCATTGAGCCGGTCAAGGAGACATCCGAGATTCACTTTATCCCGGCCATCGGCGGGGGATAAGCTGCGGTGCTGGCCAAGGTGTTCATGGTCGCGGCGGTGGCCGCACTGACAGTGTCGGCGTGCTCTGGCGGGGAGCCGACACCCACATCAGCGCCACCACCAACCATCGCCGCCGCACCTACGGCGACAGCGACGCCGACTCCGGCTCCCACTCCGACACCCGTTCCGACGTCGACGATCGCGCCGACATGGACGCCGGCACCGACGTGGACGCCTGAGCCGACGTATACGCCGCAGCCGACGGCGACGCCCCCTCCCACGGCGACAAGGCTTGTCTTGCCGACGTCGACGCCGACGGCCGTCCCAACGGCCACATCGCCGCCCGCGACGCCGACGTCGCCGCCTGTGGCGACGGCTACGTCGCCTCCCATGGCCACGGCTACCGCGACCCCAACGGCGGAACCGACGGCCACTCCCACGGTGGCGGGACCGGCGCCGGCGCTTGGCTGGGCGTGCGTCGAGGAGGCCGCCGGCCGATGGGGGTGCGAAGGCGAGGTCTTTGCAGACAGGCCCGGGACGGAACGCTGGTCGTGCACGGGCGTGCCCGGGGTGTTCTGGACATGCCGAAGCGACATCGACGTCGGCGAGCTCTTCACGCAGAGCTGGTCATGCACGCATCCAACTCCGGACCAATGGGCGTGCAGCGGGAACGTCGCATTTGGGACGGAGTTCGGCGAGAAGTGGACCTGTGAAGGGGCACAGGGAGGCGCGGGATGGACGTGCAACGGCGACATCGTCGTGGAGACGTACCACGATGAGACGTGGCGGTGCAGTCTTGCTGCCGGGTCCTGGTACTGCCACGGCAATATCCTGCCGGAGATATCGAGCCAGACCTGGTCGTGCATCCCCGGCGCCGGGCGCACCTCGTGGACGTGTGAGGGGGGCTTGGGAGGATTCGAGCCGGTCGTCGGGATGCCGTTCCTGTTCTTCGACGATCGGGAATAGGCGACGCTACGAGTCTTCCTTGAGGAAGGCGACGATGGCGGGCCAGGCGGCAGGGTCTTGCCAGAAGAAGACGTGGCCCCCGTCGAAGACCCGTAGCCGGGCGTTGGGAATCGCGCCGGCGAGGGCCTCCAGGTTTTCAGGAGGGGCGAGCCCGTCGTAGCGGCCGCCGCAGACGAGAGCCGGCACCTGGAGCGACGGCAGGCGGTCGTAGGTGTCATGGCCGCGCCGGGCTTCGATCTGCCGCCGCGCTCCGGCAGCGGACTCCAGGTCTTCCGGCGATTCGGAGGCCGGCCAGGCCTTCGTCATAGCCGTCAGTAGCGTGGCGATTTCGGGAGGGAGCGCGGAGGGGTCGGCACCCTTGTAACGCGAGTCGATGAGGCCCACGCAGATCGCGGCGGCCTCTTCCGCCGGGCGGTCCACCATCTCGTGGATGGGGTACGAAGGCTTGCCTGCGCCGCCGCTCGACGTGCAGGCCAAGACAAGGCGCTCGACGCGCTCGGGGTGGCGAAGGGCGAGCTCCTGCGCCACCATTCCGCCGAACGAGACGCCCATGACGTGGGCGCGGTCCCATCCGGCGACGTCGAGCATGGCCGCCGCGTCGTCGGCGTAGTCCTGCATGGTGTAGGGGACGCCTGGCTTTCCGGACTGGCCCAGGCCGCGCTGGTCGTAGGCGAGGATGTCGAAGGCGTCTTCAAGAGGACCAGCGAAGATGCGGGCGTCGCGGAGGTCGCCGCCGGTCCAGTTGACGAAGAGGAGCGGCGGACCCGCGCCGGCGCGCTCGTAGTAGATGCGAATGCCGCGGACGTTGACGAAGGGCATGACTATTCGCCCGCGAACTCGGGATCGCGCTTTTCGAGGAAGGAGCGGATGCCTTCCTCGCGGTCGCTGCTCTGGAAGGCGTTGCGGAGGGTGAACGACTCGTACTGAGCGAAGGTCTCCAGGTCTTGGCGCAGCCCGAGGTAGACGGCGCGCTTCGCCATGGCGAGGGCGATGGGCGGCCCCTTGGCGAGGGTTAGGGCGACCTCGTGCGTGCGCTCGTGGAGCTTGTCGTGGGGGACGACCTCGTTGACAAGGCCGATCTCGGCGGCTTCCTCTCCGTCGAGCATCTTGCCCATGAAGATGATCTCCATGGCTTTGGGCAGGGGCACGATCTGGGGCAGGGTGTAGGCACCGAGGGCCTCGGGAGGAATGCCGCGGTTGAGCCAGGCCGCGCCGAACTTGGCCTGGGTGGAGGCGATGCGGAGGTCGCAGGCCAGTGCGAGGGAGAAGCCGACGCCGACGGCGGGCCCGTTGACCGCGGCGATGACGGGTTGGGGGGCGTGGCGCAGCGCACGTACGAAACTGTCCTGACCGGTGCGGGGAGTGAAGCGCTTCTTGAGCAGCGGTGGTACTCCTTGGCGGGGCTCCTTCAGGTCTTGGCCGGCGCAGAAGCCGCGCCCGGCGCCGGTGATGACCAGCACTCTGGCGTCGCTTTCGGCGACGTGCTCGATGGTATCGAAGATCTCGTCGAGCATGCCGGGGGCGGTGGCGTTGAGCCGCTCGGGACGGTTGAGGGTGATGGTGGCGATGCCGTCGCCGTCGATGTCGAGCAGGACCCGCTCGCTGGCCATACCGGACTCCTTAGGGCGCGCGATGCGCCGTGGCGAAGATCATAGCCGCCGTCCGCGCGCCGCGCCAACCGCGTCGGGATGCGGCGGCCCTATAATCGGGCCATGACGGTAGTGGTGCGAGACGCGGAGGAGCGCGACCTGGAGCGCATCGTGGAGCTGTACGACCAGCTCGCGCCCAGCGGCGACGCTCCAGAGCCCGGCAGCCCGCAGGAATCGCTGGAGTCGCTCGACGAAATCGCGGCCCGCAAAGGTGTGCGCCTGCTGGTGCTGGAGGCGGATGGGCGGGTCGAAGGCAGCGTGGTGCTGGTGATCGTGCCCAACCTGACGCACGGGGGCAGGCCGTGGGCGGTGATCGAGCACATGGTCATCGACGAGTCGCGGCGGGGTACGGGGATGGGGCGGCAACTGCTGCGCCGCGTCGAGGAGATTGTCGTCGAGGCGGGTTGCTACAAGCTCCAGTTTCTCAGCGCGTGGCGCCGCAAGGACGACGCGCATCACTTCTACGAGGCGATGGGGTACGAGTCGCCGGCGCGGGGCTTTCGGAAGTTCTTCAAGTGATGGGACGGCGGTGAGCAGGGAGCCGTCCGAGAAGCGAGCCCACCGGTGCGGTGCTATACTAGCCGCCGATTTGGTGAGGCATTTGGCCGGACTCCGACTCCAGGGAGATTGAGGCTAGGGTGCGCTCGGATTTGGTGCTTGGCGGTTACCGCCAGACTCTTGGATCAAGAACCGCGGAACCCCGATTCCCGGTCCGACGACCGGCGGTTTTGCCGTTCCGTATTCCTCTAGGGATGGTGGACTGATGGACCGTCGCGTGGCGGTTACCGGCCTCGGCCTTGTGACGCCGCTGGGACTCGACGTAACGTCGACGTGGCAGGCGCTCCTTGGGGGCGTCTCCGGTGTGGACACGATCACGGGGTTCGACGCCGAGCCGTTCGCCACGCGCATTGCCGCCGAGGTGAAGGACTTCGATCCGCTCGCTTGCATGGAGCGCAAGGAGGCCAAGAACACCGACCGCTTCGTGCAGCTGGCGACCGCGGCGGCGATCGAGGCGCTGGCCCACGCCGGGCTCGACGTCGACGGCAACGCCGCCGAGGTCGGGTGCATCGTGGGGAGCGGCATCGGCGGGATCGGCACGCTATCGAACCAGGTAAAGAACCTGAACGAACGCGGGCCGGGCCGCGTGTCGCCATTCCTGGTGCCAATGATGATCGCGGACATGGCGTCGGGGCATCTGTCGATACGCCTAGGCGCCAAGGGGCCAAACTTCTGCACGACATCGGCCTGCTCGAGCGGCGCCGACGCCATCGGGGTGTCGGCGGAGATGATCCGGCGCGGCGAGGCGACGGCGATGATCACCGGCGGGGCCGAGGCGTGCGTGGTTCCCATCGGGCTGGCTGGTTTCTCCTCTGCCGGCGCGCTCTCCAAACGGAACGACGAGCCGGCCAAGGCATCGCGTCCGTTCGACGCCGACCGCGACGGGTTCATCCTGGGCGAGGGCGCGGGCATCCTGATTCTTGAAGAGATGGAGCATGCCAAGGCGCGGGGCGCGACGGTGCTGGCCGAGATGGCGAGCTACGCCGCCACCGCCGACGCGCACCACATCACGCAGCCGGCGGAACGCGCCGAGGGCGCGGCGCGGGCGATGCGAAGCGCCCTGGAGCGGGCCGGGCTCGGCATCGACGGGATCGACTATATCAACGCGCACGGTACGTCGACGCCGCTCAATGACAAATTCGAGACGATGGCGATTCACGACGTCTTCGGTGAAGAGGCGCCCAAGATCCCGATTAGCTCGACGAAGTCGATGACGGGGCACCTGATCGGCGCGGCTGGGGCGGTCGAGGCCGCGTTTTCGGTGCTGGCGATCCGCGACGGGGTCGTGCCGCCGACAATCAACCTTGAGACGCCCGACCCCGACTGCGATCTGGACTACACGCCGCACATCCCCAAGCGCGGGCCGGTACGGGCGGCGCTCTCGAACTCGCTGGGCTTCGGCGGCCACAACAGCTGCCTCGTCTTTCGCCGCAACGACGGGTCGTGAGGCTGGGCGGCAGGCCGAAGCGCCTCTGGCGGACGCATCCCGAACCTCCGGCACCGTACTTCGCGCGCATGGCGGCCTATCCGCCCATCGCCGCGCGGGTGCTCTACAACCGGGGGATCCGGGGTCCTGAGGAGGCCGAGGCGTTCCTCGAGGCGGCCCGGCCCGCGGGTGAGAGCGGCTCGCTGCTCCATGAGTTCCGACCGGCCGTGGAAAGGCTAGCGCGCGCCGTTGAGCAAGGGGAGCGGATCGCCGTCTACGGCGACTTCGACGCCGACGGGGTCACTTCGTCCGCCATCCTGACCAAGGGCCTGCGCTCGCTCGGCGTCAAGGTCATGCCGTACATTCCCGACCGCGTTGCGGAGGGGCACGGCCTCAACGAGGGGGCGGTCCGGCTGCTGGCGGAATCGGGGGCCGACCTGATCGTCACCGCCGACTGCGGGATCACCGACGCGGACGAGGTAGCGCTCGCCGCCGAGCTTGGCGTCGATACGATTGTGACCGACCATCACTCGCCGCCGGAGCGTATTCCCGACGCGGCAGCGGTGGTGAATCCGAAGCTGCCGGGGCAGCCGGAGGCGTACCGCGACCTCGCCTCGTGCGGCGTCGCCTACAAGCTGATGGAGGCGCTGTACGAGCACGGGGGCAAGACGCCCGACGCTTCGCTCATTGGGCTGGCGGCGCTGGGGACGATCGCGGACGTGGCGCCGCTGACCGCTGGGAACCGTGCACTGACGCGAGAGGGTCTCGCCGCGCTGAACCGCGCCGAAGACGCGGGGATCAAAGCGCTGCTTGAGGTCTCGGGCATCGGGCCAGGCCGGGTCGACTCGGAGGCGGTCTCGTTCGCCTTGGCGCCCCGCATCAATGCGCCGGGGCGCATGGGGCATGCCGAGGACGGCTACAAGCTGCTGACCGCCGAGTCAGAGGAGCAGGCCGCGGCGCTGGCCAAGGCGCTCGATGAGAAGAACCTGGAGCGGCGCACGGCCACGGCCGCGATTCTCGACAAGGTGATGGAGCAGCGCGCGGCGTTTGAGTCGAAGCCGATCATCATCCTGGGGGACGCGGACTTCCCGCCGGGCCTCGTCGGCCTAGCGGCGGGCAGACTCACCGACCAGTACTACCGGCCCGCCGTGGTGTGCACAACCGGGCCGGAGGAGACTCGGGGAAGCTGCCGGAGCATCCCCGAGTTCAACATGATCGAGGCGCTGCGGCGGGTGGAACGGGAAGCGGACGGCATCTTCCTGCGCTACGGCGGACACGCGCAGGCGGCGGGCTTCACGGTCGCGGCGGAGCGCTTCGACGAGTTGAACGAACGTCTTACGGCGGTCGCGGCCGAGGAACTGCGGGGCGTCGAACTCGCGCCGCGCCTGGACATCGACGCCGAGGTCTCGCTCGACCACATCGACGGGCCGACGATCAAGGCGCTACGCCGGATCGAGCCGTACGGCCAGGGGAACCCGCCGCCGACGTTCCTGGCGCGGGGCGTAGAGGCGTTGGACGCGCGGCCGCTTGGCGCGGGCGGCGAGCACCTTCGGTTGAAGATCCGCGCCGGCCGGGTGACGTGGAACGCGGTGTACTTCAACGCAGACATGCCCGCGGAGGCGGCGCGGGGCGCGCTCGATCTGGTGTTCGCGCTCAAGGTCGACCGCTTCGGGGGCTACGCGACGCTGCAGCTTGAAGTGCTGGACCTGGCCCTGCACACCGCCGGTGTGCAAACGGCAATGCTGTAGCCCGCGCGGGCGCGCCTACTCCTCGACGTGCAGGCCGATCTCTTCGAGGTGGCCGTTGATCTCGTCGAGGTCGGCGTATGGGCCGATCTTCGTGGCGACGATGACGCCGTCGGCGTCGATGACGTAGGTCGACGGGACCCCGAAGAGGCCATAGCCTTGGTCGGCGATCACGCGGCCTTCGTCGATGACGACGTTGAGGGCAAGGCCGAGCTCGTCGAAGAAGGCGGTGACGGCCTCGCCGGTCTCGTCGAGGTCGACGGCGAGGAGGGTGAGCTCGTCGCCGAGGGTGTCGTGGACCCGCTGCAAGTCGGGCATCTCGGCGCGGCAGGGCCCGCACCAGGTGGCCCAGAAGTTGACGATGACGGGCTGGCCGCGGAGCTCCGCGAGGCTGAACTCCTCGCCGTCGTCTGAGGTGAAGCGGAAGTTGGGGGCGAGCTTGCCGGTCACGGCTTCGGCTTCACCTCCGGGCGTGTCGGCGAGTCCGAGGGAGTGGTAGATGACGAAGGTGTCGCTGGCGTCCAGGGGCCGCTCGACGGGAGCCTGACCGGGCTCCAAGAAGGAGAAATACTCGTTGAGCTTGGTCAGTTGGTTGAAGAAGATGAGGACGCCGATGAGCACCATCAGAATGCCGCTGGCGACGGTGATCGCTGGGAGGTAGCGGTTCAGCTTCCTGAAGATCGGCGTGATCTGGCCCAGGGCCGCGCCGGTAATGAGGAACGGGATGCTGAGGCCGGCTGTGTAGAAGGCGAGCAGGATGGCGGCCTCGCCGGCGGCGCCCCAAGCGTTCAGGGAGCTACCGGCCTCGTTAAAGGCAAGGGTAAGGATCGCGCCGAGGAGGGGCGTAATGCACGGCGTCCAGCCGACGCCGAAGGCGCCGCCGACGAGGGCGGAGCGCCAGTACGAGGGAGGGGCATCCTCGCCGCCGACGTGGATGCGGCGCTCGCGGAAGTAGATGCCGTCGAGCCAGTCGTTCACCGGGCCGAGCACGTTCCGCACGATGGGAAGTCTGAACGCGCCCGCCATGTAGAGGCCGACGGCCATGAGCAAGGCACCGGCGATGCGTGCAATCAGGTCGCCGTAGCCTCCGGCGGTGCCGCCGAGTACGCCGACGGTCGCGCCGAGGATGATGAACGGTACGGAGAAGCCGATGACAAAGCCGACGCTGTGGAAGAAGGTCGTCCGGCCACCCTGGATCTGGCCGTCCTTGACGGAGACGCCGGAGAGATGGCCGAGGAAGATCGGAACGAGGGGGAGGACGCAGGGGGAGACGAAAGAGGCGATTCCCCCAACGAAGGCTACGATCAGGGAAATGAGTGAGAGGTCTTCGATCATGGTGGTGGACCCATGAGGGTTGTACGAGTGTATACGACGTCGGCGGTTATTGGGCTCTCAAGGTCACGCGCCGTGGGTGACGGCGACGTCGTCGGCGTGCATGGCGGCGATTTCGGCGTCGCTGAAGCCGACCTCCTGGAGGATCGTGGTGGTGTGCTCGCCCATGTAGCAGTTCGTGCCCTCATGGGGGGGCGTCAGGGAGAAGGCGAATGGAGCGGCGTGGCGGAGGTAGCGGCCAAGCGACGGGTGCTCGACCTGCTTCATCAACCCGGCGTCCAGGGCCCAGGGGGTCTCGGTCATGAAGCGGCCGCTGTCGGAGTCGGCGAGCCGGACGCAGGGAACGCCGACGGGGAGGAGGCGGCGCTCCCATTCCTCGGCGGTGGCGTCGGCGAAGATAGGCTCTAGGATGGCGGCGATCTCGGCGTCGCGGTCGCGGCGGCCTTGCTTGGTGGAGAAGGCCGGGTCGGCGAGCGGCCCGCCGAGGACGCCGGCGAAGGCGGCCCACTCGTCGTCTTGGGGGCAGGCGAGGAAGACCCAGCCCTCGCGGCAGCGGTAGATGCGGTAGACGGCGCTCAACCCGTTGAAATCGGCGTCGGCGTGGGGGCGGTCGGGCTTGCCTTCGTACTGGAGGGCGTCGTCGGCATTGGCGTAGAGGTTGGCGCTGAGCATTGAGGTCTCGATGTGCTGGCCCTCGCCGGTGCGGGCGCGGTGGTAGAGGCCCATGAGTATGGCGGCGCAGTTGGCGAGGGCGGCGACGGGGTCGGGGTTGGACTCGTTGGCGCGGCGGAGGATGTCGCTCATGTCGTGGACGCCGTCGAGGTCGAGGGGGACGTTTGGCGGCGTGGGGAGGTCGTGGCCGAGCTGGTAGCGCGGCCCGCCGGTGATTGCGGCGGCGATGGGATGGAAGCCGGTGCGGTGGGAGTGGGGCCCCGTCGAGCCGTAGGCGCCGGCGTAGAGGTAGACGATGCCGGGGTTGAGCCGCTTGGCCGTTTCGTAGTCCATGCCCAGACGCTCGGGGACACCGGGGCGGAAGTTGTGGAGCAGGATGTCGGTCTTTTCGATCAGCTTGTGCAGCGCGCGGCGGCCGCGTTCGTCCTTCAGATCGATGGCGAAGGACTCTTTGCCCTGGAGGGTCTTGCACATGCGGGGGAAGCTCATGACGCGGTAGGCGTCGCCGGTGACGGGCTCGACCTTGATGACGCGGGCGCCGAGATCGGCGAGGAGGGCGGTGGCGTAGGGGCCGGCGATGTAGGAGGCGAACTCGAGGACCTGAAGGCCTTCGAGCGGTGCGCGCGGCGGAGTCGAGGCGGGCCGGGGCGCGGCGGCGGCGGCGCCGTCGAGGCCATCGAGGATAGCGTCGGTGTCGGCGCCAACGGCGGGCGCGGGGCCGTCGGCCTCCTTCGAGGTCGTGCCAAAGTCGGCCAGGACGCCGAGCTGCTTTGTCGGCCCCACACCGGGGTCGGGCAGGTCGATGATGTTGCGATTGTGGACGGCCTGGGGGTGGCGCATGCCCTCCTGCGTGGTGCGGAAGGGCTCGGCGGCGATGTCGTTCTCCATGAAGATGCGCATCCACTCGTCGAGGTCCTTTTCGAGGAGGGCGGCGAGGCAGAGGCGCTGGAGCTCCCGCAGGTCTTCCGCATTGGCGAAGACGGGCTGGTTGGCGAAGCGCTCGTCGTTCAAGGTCCAGTCGAGGCCGAGCTGGTGGAGGAAGTTGAACAGGGTCTGGGGAGTGAGGTTGCCGAACTGGATCCAGTGGCCGTCCTTCGAGCGGCCGGTCATGTAGGGCGGGACGCCGCCGCCGTTGTAGCGGAACGGGCCGTCGAACTCGCCGCGGTGGTAGAGCTGCCAGCCGAGGAAGAGGGTGATGTCGAAGTTGTTGGTGGCGCGGAGCAGGCTGGTCTCGACGCGCTGACCTTGTCCGCAGCGCTCGCGGACGAAGAGGGCGGCGAGGATGGCCTGGACGGTGTTGAGCGCGGTGGCGTAGCTGGTCAGGGGCTGGGCCAGGTAGGCGGGACGGTCGCGGCCGGCGGTGGCGTAGTGGACGTCCATGCGGCCGGCGACGGCGTTGACGAGGCCTTCGTACGCGCGGACGCCTGTGTAGGGGCCGGTGGGGCCGAAGCCGGTCACGTCGGCGTAGACGAGGTCGGGGTTGCGGGCGGCGAGGCCGTCGTAGTCCAAGCCGAGGCGGTCGGCGACGCCGGGACGGAAGCCGGCGATGACGACGTCGGCCCGGGCGGCGAGGCGTTGGGCGTCGGTGCGGCCCTCCTCCGTCTTCAGGTCGAGGACGACGCTGCGCTTGCCGCGGTGCCACATGAGGGCGGCGTAGTGCTCGCGGCTGGGGTCGCCCTCCGGCGGCTCGATCTTGACGACCTCGGCGCCGGCGTCGGCGAGGACCATGGTGGCCAGGGCGCCGGGGAAGCTACGGGTGAGATCGACGACTCGCAGGCCCTGGCAAGGGGGCGGCATAGGCGGTTCCGTTCAGAAGAAGAACGCTCGACTTGGGAGTATAGCATTCCGGCCTCCCGACGGGATGGGCCGGCGTTGGAGGGGAGGGCGATTCACGAATCGCCCCTACGTGGGATGTCGGAGGGGCGTGCTATCATCGCGGCGATTGTGGAGATGGGTTAGTGAAGGACGAGAGCGACCTTGCGCGGCTTGGCGATTGGCTGGAGCGGCGCGAACGATGGCGGGGCGCGGAGGGCGAGCGTCCCCGCGCCGCAGTGTTGATTCCGTTGTACGGTCCGGGGCCCGACTTTCGCGTGCTCTACACGGTGCGCACCCAAGAGGTCGAGCACCACAAGGGCGAGATATCGTTTCCGGGCGGGGGCGTCGAGCCCGCCGACGAGTCGCTGGAGCAGACAGCGCTCCGCGAGACCCATGAGGAGGTCGGCATCGCGCCGGCCGACGTCACGCTGCTGGGGCGCTTGGACGACGTGATCACGATCTCGGACTTCCTAGTGACGCCGGTCGTGGGGCGTGTCGAGGTGTATCCCTACGCCTTCGCCCCGGCGCGGCTGGAAGTGGCGGAGGTGCTCGAAGTCCCGCTGTCGCACCTGCGGAGCCCCGGGAATCGGGCGGCGCACCCCAATCCGCCGAAAGGGCGGTCACGGGCCAAGTTCCCCGCCTACCGCTTCGGCGAGCACCTCATTTTCGGCGCTACGGCGCTGATGACGACGCGGCTCCTGCGCGTGCTGGCGGAGTCGTAGGGGCGGGGGCCGCGGGCCGGGTGGTGGGCTTCGATTGGCCCGCGGCGGTTGGCGCGGGGCCCCTCATCTCAATCTTCTCCCGCGGGGAGAAGGGGTAAGACCTCCCCGCCCTGCCCGTCCGGCGCGCCTGGCGGCGCGTGCCCTCTTTCAGTTTCCCCCATGGTTGCGAGGCAATCGCAACGGAAAATTGCGGTACTCATGGGCGGTTGGCTTGGAGCGGATTGAAAGCAGCAAAGGATGATGGGACCCCCGGTTCGAGCCTTCGCAAGCGTACCAGGCTGGACAAAATCAAGAACCTTCACAATCGGGTTCAGGTTGGTTCTTTAGCTATCTGGCTAGTGTGCGCGAGAACGAATGTATCGCCGGGCACGGCCCGCTAGGTGCCGCCATCACTTGAGGTGATCGCCGTCGTCTTGATCGTCCTGCGGCTTCTGGCAACGTCGTGCGCGTCCACGAGGGCCTTGGTACCACGCCCGCCGTCGCCGTCGGTCTCGCCAAGAAGGCCGCTCGACATGGAGTGGCTG
>DAOUKZ010000036.1:0-3919 GCA_034420775.1 Dehalococcoidia bacterium | reverse complement strand
GGGCGTAGGTGGAGCGCAGGTGGTCGAGGAGGTCGGCGGCGGTGACGAAGAAGACGGGCTGCCCTGCCTCGATGCGCTCGTTGGCGATGGCGGCGGCGAGGTGCGTCTTGCCGCTTCCGGTGGGGCCGAGGAGGACGAGCCAGCCGGAGGGCGCAGCGGCGTAGCTCCGCGCCTGATCGACGGACGGAGCGTCGATTCCTATGGGAGCGAGCCCGTCGAAGGTCACGCCGCCGAGGGCTCCCAGGTTGCTGAGCTTGGTGAGGCGGTCGCGGCGCTCGGACTCGAAGCGGGCCAGGGCGCAGGTGCAGGGGAAGATCTCGCCGAAGTCGGGATGCCCCACGGGGACGTCGCGGCGCACCCAGCCGATGTCGCCGCAGGCCTCGCACGTGGGCGCGGGCCGGGCCGCGGCGGGCTCAGCTCCGCCTGACGACGTTCCGGCCCCGGGCCGGGCCTGTCCGTTGGGTCCCGCCTTCCGGCGATAGTTCCCCAGGACGTCTCCGATGCTTTCCATCCGGTCCGCCTTGCTGCTCCCAGTTTTCCAGAATACGTTGCACGTAGCGCCAGCTACGCTTGTTCAGCCGTTGGGCCTCGCGGAACGCCTCGACGATCCACTCGCGGGGGTAGGCCTCCTCGGCCTCCTTGAGCTCGTCGACGATCAGCGGGGACACGACGCCGATGCCGGCCTCGTAGAGCGAGAAGATGTCGCGGCGCTCGGGCGTCCGCGGCGGGGGGTCGGCCACCGGCATGGCGCCGAGGTCGATCTCGCCGCGCCGGACCCGCTCGACGGCCCTGCGGTCGGCGTCGGTGTTCAGCCAGTATAGGTGGTGTGTCGAGCCTGATTCGTCCAGGGCCAGGCGGAGGAAGACGCCGCGCGCGACGGCCTTCTCCAACCCGTTGGCGAGCGCCGTGGCGGGATCGGCGCCGACCCTCGCGAGCCCGGACATAAGGTCGAGGTCGGCGGCGAGCTCGGCCTGGGTCACGAAGCGGACAAAGCCCTTCTTGAGGGCGAGCCGGCGGAAGAGGTGGAGGCTGACGCGGAGCTCGTCATCGTCGTCGATGAGGGGGAGGACGTCGCTGAAGAAGGCGTTGGGGATCGCCGTCTTGTCGGAGCGCGAGGGGAAGCCGCCGAAGCCGTCCATCGCGCCGCTCAGACGCCCTTCTGGGTGTTGCGGAAGGTGGTGATCCGCTCGTCGAACCACAGCTTGATCATGCCGATGGGGCCGTGGCGGTGCTTGGCGACGATGATCTCGGAGATGCCCTTGGGGTAGGGGCGGTCGGGGTGCAGCTTCTCCCACTGATCCGCGTTGTGGATCATGTCCTCGCGGTAGATGAACATCACCACGTCGGCGTCCTGCTCGATGCTGCCGCTTTCCCGGAGGTCGGAGAGCATGGGCCGCTGCTCGGGCCGCATCTCGACGCCGCGGCGAAGCTGGGAGAGGGCGACGACGGGCACGTCGAGGTCGCGGGCGAGTCCCTTCAGCGAGCGGGATATCTCGCTGACTTCCTGGACGCGGTTGCCGCCGCTGGCGCGGCTGTCGCCGCGCATCAGCTGCAGATAGTCGACGATGATCAGGTCGAGGCCGCGTTCGAGGTGGAGGCGGCGGGCCTTGCTGCGCATCTCGACGACGTTGAGCAGGGGCGTGTCGTCGACCCAGATGGGCAGCTCGGCGAGCTCGCCGATGGCCTGCATCAGGCTGCCTTCTTCGTTGTCGAACTGGCGGCCTTGGCGGTACTCGCGGAGGCGATAGGCGTCGATCTGGGAGACGCTGGAGAGGAGGCGGTCGGCGAGCTGCTCCTTGCCCATTTCGAGGCTGAAGACGGCGACGTGGGCGCCGCTGGCGTTGGCGGAGTTGTGGGCGATGTTCAAGGCGAGGCTGCTCTTGCCGAGGCTGGGGCGCGCGGCAAGGATCACGAGGTCGGAGCGCTGCAGACCGCCGAGCAGCTTGTCGAGGTCGAGGAAGCCGGTGGGGATGATCTCGGGGGCGTCGGGACGGAGCTCCGACTCCCGGCGCCGGTCGACGAGGTACTGGTCGAGGATGTCGCTCAGGGCGACGAAGTCGCGGCCGCCCTCGCCGGTGCGGAGCTTGAAGAGGTGGTCCTCGGCCTGGGTGAGCGCGTTGTCGACGTCGGGGCCGCCCTCGTAGCCGACCTCGGCGATGGCCTCGGATGCCTCGATGAGGCGTCGCATCATGGCGACGCGGTGGACGATGCGGGCGTAGTGCTCGACGTGGGCGGAGGTTGGCGTCTTGGACACCAGGTGGCTGAGGTACATCGCCCCGCCGATCTCTTCGAGCACGCCCTTCTGGCCGAGCTCGGAGGCGACGGTTATCTGATTGATGGCCTCGCTGCGGTTGAAGAGGGCGAGGCAGGCGTCGTAGCACGCCTTCGTCCGGGGCACGGAAAAATCGCCGGCTTCGAGGACGTTCGCGATCTTGAGGAGAGCGTCGCCGTCGATGAGCAGGGAGCCAACGACCGCCTCCTCCGCCTCCACGTCCTGGGGCGGCAGACGATCCGTGTTAACCATGGCGCTCCCTACGAAGTCTGGGGTTCTTCGTCCTCGGTTGCTTCGCCTTCGGGCTCGTCTTGCGCAGGCTCGTCCGCCGATGCCTCTTCAGTGGGGGTTTCCTCGGCCGCCGGCTCTTCGGCGGGGGCTTCCTCTTCCGCGGCCGCCTCTTCGGCTTCCTCGGCGGGAGCGTCTTCCGTGGCGGCTTCAGCGTCGTCCTCGGCTTCGAGCTCGGCGACGACCTCCTCGGCGGTGGCTTCCTCGTCGAGGGCGCCGCCAATGGGGACGACGCGTACGGAGACGGTCGGCTCGAAGCCGAAGCCGAGCTTGACGGGGACGTCGTAGGAGCCGAGCTGGCGAATGGGCTCGGTGAGGATGAGGCGGCGGTCGATTTCCTGGCCGGCGACCTCGGTGAGCTCCTCGGCGATCATGGCGTTGGTGATGGAGCCGTAGAGCCGGTTGTTGCGGCCGGCGCGGACCTCGATGGTGATCGCCGCGCCTTCGATCTTCTCGGCGACGGCGGACATGTTCTTCTCGGCGATGTCGCGGCGCTGGGAGGCGGCGGCCTGAAGTCGGGCCACCCGGTTCATCTGGTCGGGGGTGGCCAGTACGGCGAGCTTCTTGGGGAGCAGGTAGTTGCGGGCGAAACCGTTCTTGACGTTCTTGATGTCGCCGGCGTAGGCGGTGCCGGGAACGTCTTCGACAAAGAGCACTTGCATGGGGAGCCGTCCTGTTGAGAGCGTGAAGCGGCGGCCCGAAAGGCCGCGTTTCATTATAGGCGCGGGGCGCGCGTCGGCACAAGAAAGGGGTGGCGGTCGGCGGCTATTGGAGGGAGACGTGGCAGGAGGCGAGGCCGCGTTTTTCGAGGTATTGCTGGTGGTAGTCCTCGCCCAGCCAAAAGTCGCCGGCGGGCTCGACCTGGGTGACGACGGGGCGTCCGGCGTAGCGGTTGGCGGCTTGGAGGGCGTCGCGGGTGGCGGTGGCGACGCGCTGCTGCTCGTCGTCGTGGTAGAAGATGACGGTGCGGTACTGGGAGCCGAAGTCGGGGCCCTGGCGGTTGAGCTGGGTGGGGTCGTGGATGTTCCAGAAGGTCTCGACGAGCTGGTCGTAGGAGACCTTGCCGGGGTCGTACTCGACCTGGACGACCTCGGCGTGGCCGGTGCGGTCGGAGCAGACCTCGCGGTAGGTGGGCTCGGGCTGGTGTCCGCCCATGTAGCCGACGGCGGTGTGGATCACGCCGTCCATCTGGCGGAAGGCGGCCTCGACGCCCCAGAAGCAACCCGCGCCGAAGGTGGCCTTCTTGGTGGTGGCTTCGCTGGTCTCGCTCATGGTCTTCCCTCGCGCTCCGGTCGTGCCATTCCCCGGCTAGTCTTGCATCGCCGGCATGAGTCCATTGTTCCACGCTTCGGCCAAAGC
>DAOUKZ010000035.1:0-18805 GCA_034420775.1 Dehalococcoidia bacterium | reverse complement strand
CCCTGCCATGTAGGCAGGCCCGCCGCCCACCGGGACGCCGGACACAGCAAGGAGCCCTTGAAGAAGGGCTCCTTTTGCGTCGGCGTCCGCCGCCGACCTTTGGATTCCGCGGGGAGTCTAGTCCGAGGAAGGAAGCGCGCGCGGCTGCTGGACTTCCATCTCGCGGTCGTCCACGTATATGGCGCAGTCGCCCGCCTTAGTGCAGAGCACCTGGATTCCGGTCTCTTCGTCTACGTATCGCCTGCCAAGTTGAATGGGCACGTCGTCCTCCGGCCGCGAGGCCTATTTCATCTTCATCTCTTCCTTCTCATCGTCGCACTGGCAGTACAGCGTACCCTCGCCGCCGCGAGTCACGATGACCTCGGCGCCGCAACAGTCGCAGAAATATCGCTTACCCGTTTGTGCCGGCAACCTCGCTACCTCCTGAATCTGTTGAAGCGTCCGCCATTATATCCCCCGCCTGAAAGAGCGTCAAACAGTTGCGGAGCCGGGATGGCGCCCGCTTTACCCTGGTGCGCCGACCTGCGGAGGCGTAGCAGACACGGCGCCGCGTGCGCGTTCGAGGTGCACGAGAAGCACCGCGAGGTCGGCCTGGGTGACGCCCATGATCCGCGAGGCCTGGCCGACGGTCGCGGGGCGGAAGCGAGCGAGCTTTTCGGCGGCCTCGCGCTTCAGGCCCGTCAGCGGCGCGTAGTCGAAATCGACGGGGATAGGCCAGTCTTCGAGCCGCCGGATGCGCTCGACCTCGCGGCCCTGCTTTTCGATGTAGGAAGCGTACTTGGCGAGGATTTCGACCTGCTCCCGCGCCGACGCGCTCAGGTTCTCGTCACCGAGGCCCAAGTCACCGAGGACCCCGTAGTCGACGTCCGGACGCCGCAGCAACTCGACGGCGGAGACAGCTTTACGCGGCGGTTCGTGGCCCGTCTCGCGGAGCCGGGCGCTGGTGGCGCGATCGGGCGTCACGCGGAGGCCGCCGAGACGCGCCATCTCCCGCTCGACGGCGTGGCGCTTGCGCTCGACGGCCTCCATCCGGTCGCCGGAGATCAGGCCCAACTCGTATCCGGTAGACGTCAGCCGGAGGTCGGCGTTGTCCTGGCGGAGGAGCAGGCGATACTCGGCGCGGGAGGTCATCAGGCGGTAGGGCTCCTCAAGCTCGCGGGTGACGAGGTCGTCGGCCATGACGCCGATGTAGGCCTGGCTGCGTCCCAGGATGAGCGGCGGGCCGCCGAGGGCCTTTCGGGCGGCGTTGACGCCGGCGAGGAAACCCTGACCGGCGGCCTCTTCGTAGCCGGAGGTCCCGTTGATCTGCCCCGCGAAGAAGAGGCCGGAGACTGTCTTGCTCTCCAGCGTGACCCGGGTCTGGCTCGGCGGAACGTAGTCGTACTCGACGGCGTAGCCCACGCGCATGATCTCGGCCTGTCTCAGGGCCGGAATCGAGCGCAGCATCGCGGCCTGAGCGTCCTCCGGCAGGCTGGTGTTGGCGCCTTGGACGTAGACCTCATTCGTCTCCCATCCCTCAGGCTCGAGGAAGAGGCCGTGGCTGTCCTTGTCGCGGAACCGATGCACCTTGTCCTCGATCGAGGGGCAGTAGCGCGGGCCCCGTGCCTGGATCGCGCCGTTGAACATGGGCGCGCGGTCGAGGTTGGCGAGGATGACCTCGTGGGTTTGGGGATTGGTGGCGATGCCGTAGCAGGGCAGTTGGGGGCGCCACGCCGTTTCCGGGCCGACTGGATAGATGGGGTTGCGTTCCAGAAGCCAAGGCGCCGGCGCCGCGTCCGCGCCGGCGTAGTAGAAGCCGAAGGAGAGCGGCGTAGGACTCCCCGGCTGGAGGACGGTCTGCCCGAAGTCGATGGTGCGAGCGTCGACGCGCGGCGGCGTCCCCGTCTTGAGGCGTCCGAGCTCGAGGCCCCAGTCGTGCAGGCAATCGGAGACGCCCATCGCGGGCGGCTCACCCGCCCGGCTCTCCGCTCGCGCGGCCTCGCCGGTGATGGTGCGTCCCCGCAGCGAGGTACCCGCGGTGATGACCAGCGTCTTGGCCGCGTAGCGCTGCGAGGTGTGGGCGCGCAGCACGAAGCGGGTCCCGTCCGGGGCCGGCTCGGACTCACGCAGGATGCCGTCGATCGTCGCCTGCTTGAGCGTCAGGTTGGGCTGACGTTCGAGGACCTTCTTCATCTCCAGGCCGTAGAGCCGCTTGTCGGCCTGGGCTCGGGGTACTTGGACCGCCGGCCCCTTGCCGGTGTTCAACATGCGAATCTGAATGAAGGTGCGGTCGATGACGCGCCCCATCGCGCCGCCCAGGGCGTCGAGCTCGCGGACGACGTGACCCTTCGCGGGCCCGCCGATGGAGGGGTTGCACGGCATCAGCGCCACCGTGTCCAGGTTCATCGTGACCAGCAGGGTGCGGCAGCCCATGCGGGCCGCGCTCAGCGCGGCCTCGCAGCCGGCGTGCCCGGCGCCGATGACGGCGACGTCGTACGGGGCCGCCGCGGGGTCGCTCGCCGAGTCCATCGGGCCGCGCTCCATCAGTCGAAGTCCGCCGGACGGTCCGGGTTGCGGTGGTGCTCGAAGACGTGAGCAAGCTGGCCGGGCGTGACCTTAGCCAACGGGAGAGCAGCAATCTCCTCTTCGGAAAAGAAGCCCACCTCCGAGGTCTCGATGCTCACCGTGGCCTCGCCGCCGGTCTTCTCGCAAAGAAAGAACATCTTGTAGCTGTGCCAGGGATGGGGCGTGTGCGGGTGAAGCAGCCGGTCGTAGACACCGATGAGCTTGCGGGCCTTTGCGGTGTAGCCCGACTCCTCGAAGATCTCCCGCTCGACGCTGCGGCTCGGCGGCTCGTTGACCTCGGCCCATCCTCCCGGGATGGCCCAGCCGCCCGCGAGGTCCTCCTTGACCATGAGGAGCCGGCCGTCCTCGAAGACGGCGCCACGCACGTCTACCTTCGGGGTGGCGTACGCCCGTTCTTGCGAGAAGAGGCCCAGGATGGTCTCGGCGTCGTCTCCGGTCCGGTCGGCGAGCATGTCGGCGGCGACGGCACGGACCGCCTCGTAACGCTCGGCATCGAAAGGGTTGCCGGTATGCGCGAGGCCACTCTGAGCGATGGCCTGGAGCTTGCGCCCCCACGTGAGCCAGTTCGGTTCCATATCCCTGATCCCTGCTGCCGGACGCGCCAGCACAAATCAGGATAACACCGGCGGGCTCGAACGAGGCTAGGCCAGGACCTTGGCCATCGTCTCGCCGATGACGGCGGGGCTCTCCACGACGTGCGCGCCGGCGGCGCGGAGCGCGGCCTGCTTCGCGGCGGCGGTGCCCGACTCGCCCGTGATGATCGCGCCGGCGTGGCCCATGCGGCGGCCCGGAGGCGCCGATCCCCCCGCGATGAAGCCGACCACGGGCTTCGTCACGTGCGCCTCGATGAACGCGGCGGCGTCCTGCTCCTTCGACCCGCCGATCTCGCCGATCATCACAATCCCGTTCGTGTAGGGGTCGTTCTCGAACAGCTCGAGAATGTCGACGAAGGTGGAGCCCACGATGGGGTCGCCGCCGATGCCGACGCACGACGACTGCCCGAGGCCGTTCTCGGTGAGCTGCGCCACGGCTTCGTAGGTCAGCGTCCCGCTCCGCGAAACGACCCCGACGGAGCCGGCCTGGTGAATGTTCCCCGGCATGATGCCGACCTTGCACTGTTCGCCCGGCGAGATGAGGCCAGGGCAGTTCGGCCCGATGAGGCGCGTCGACTTGCCGTCCAGGAACCGCCGCACGCGTGTCATGTCCATGACGGGGATGCCTTCGGTGATGCAGGCCACGGTGTCGAGGCCGGCGTCGACGGCTTCAAGAATCGCGTCGGCCGCGAAGGGCGGGGGTACGAAGATCATGCTGGTGTTGGCGCCGGTCTCGCGGACGGCGTCGGAGACGGAGTCGAAGACGGGCCGGTCGAGGTGGGTTGTTCCACCCTTGCCCGGAGTGACGCCCGCCACGAGGTTCGTGCCGTATTCGATGCACCGCTCCGAGTGGAAGGTCCCCTCGTTGCCGGTGAAGCCTTGGACGAGGAGCCGGGTGTCCTTGCCTACGAGACTGCTCAAGCTGCTACTCCTGCCGCTCGTAGCGGGAAGGGTCTAACGGGCTTCAACCGCCTTGCGCGCGGCCTCCTGAAGGTCGTCGGCGACGGTGACGCTGAGGCCCGACTCGGCGAGGATCCGCTTGCCCTCGTCCGCGTTCGTGCCCCGCATCCGGATGACGAGGGGCACGTCGATGCCCTTCTCCTTCACCGCGTTAACGATGCCGGTGGCGGCGATGTCGCAGCGCAAGATGCCGCCGAAGATGTTGACCAGCACCCGCTTGACCTTGGGGTCGCCGAGCAAGATGCGGAAGGCGCTGGCGACCTGCTCTTCGTTGGCACCGCCGCCCACGTCGAGGAAGTTCGCCGGCTGGGCGCCCATGTACTGGATGATGTCCATCGTGGCCATGGCAAGACCCGCGCCGTTCACCATGCAGCCGACGTCGCCGTCGAGCCGGATGTAGTTCACGTCGTGCTCGTGGGCCTCGACGTCGAGCGGGTCCTCTTGACCCGTGTCGCGGAGCGCGGCGAGGTCGGGATGCCGCCCCAGGGCGTCGTCGTCGAAGTCCATCTTGGCGTCGGCGGCGAGCAGCCGCCCGTCCGACGTGATGACCAGGGGATTGATCTCGATCAGGCTGCAGTCGAGGGACTCGAACATGCGGTACAGATTGGCGAAGAGCGCCCCGCCCGGGCGGACGAGCGCCTTGGGGAGACCCAGCGCCGCCGCGGCGCGCCGCCCCATGTAGGGCTGGAAGCCGATGACGGGGTCGATGGGGATGCGCGCGATCTTCTCCGGCGTGCTCGCGGCCACCTCTTCGATGTCCATGCCGCCGGCCTCGCTGACGATGAGGATGGCGCTGCGCTCCGCCGGGTCAATGGTGATGGAAGCGTAGAGCTCCTTCTCGATGCCGATGGTCTCCTCGACGATCACGCGGTCCACCGGGACGCCCTCGGGCCCCGTCTGATGGGTGACGAGTCTCGTCCCCAGCAGACCTTCGGCGAAGTCGCGGGCCTCTTGGGGCGACCCGGCGACCTTGACGCCGCCCGCCTTCCCGCGTCCGCCCGCATGCACCTGCGCCTTGACGACGCCCTTGCCGCCGAGCGCCGAGACGGCGCTTTCGACCTCGGCGGCCGTCGACGCCGCGCTCCCCTCGGGAGTGGCGACGCCGTGTTTGCGGAAGAGTTCCTTGGCCTGGTACTCGTGGATCTTCATCTCGTGCTCCGTGGAGCCGTTGCCGGAGGCGGCAAGCGCCTCGGCGGACGTGTCGTGCGGGGTTGCGGCCGGGGCGTGGGCTTCGGGTTACTGGCCGCCCGACATGATACCGCCCGCTCCAATTTCGTGCAAAGGCGGAGCGGCGCCCGCGTTCCCCCCGGCGTCCGCTTCTTGACACTGGTTTTTGCGCTCGTATAGCATGAACTTGCGAGGGTGGTGGTTGGCCCTCGTATTCATGCAATTTAGCGACTAGGTTCGAACGACCGCGCACCATCCGTATCTCGGCATGTGCGGTCGTTTTGTTTTTGGGAGAAGCGTTGAGCGACTGGGCGGCGGTGATTCTGGCGGCGGGCAAGGGCGCGCGGATGAAGTCCAAGCTGCCCAAAGCGCTCCATCCCCTGTGCGGCCGCCCCATGGTGCGCCATGTCGAGCGCGCCGTGCGCGAGGCGGGCATCGAGCGCGTGGTGGTCGTCGTCGGCGTTGGCGCCGGACGCCTCCGCGCCGCGCTCGGCCCCGGCGTCGAGACCGTCGAACAGCCCGAGCCGCTTGGTACGGGCCATGCTGCCGCGCAGGCGGCTGGCGTTCTTGCCGGTGGCTCCGACGATATTCTGGTCATCAATGGCGACACCCCGTTGGTGACACCTCAGACGCTTACCGCCCTGATGGCGGCCCATGCGGACGGCTCCGCGCCGCTGACGTTCCTGACGGCTTGTGTCGTGGACCCGGCGAGTCTTGGCCGCGTGGCGCGGAATGGCGACGGAGCGGTGCGGGCCATCGTGGAGGAAGCCGACCTCCCCGCAAGCGCGAGCGTCGACGGTGAAGTCAATGCCGGGGTCTACTGCTTCGACGCCGCATGGCTCTGGGCGCGTGTCGGCGACATAGCGCCGGGCGCGGGCGGCGAACGGTATATCACGAGTCTCGCCGCCGTGGCCTCGGACGAGGCATCGCCCCCGGCCACGGTCGAGTGCGGCGACCCAACCGAGGCGATTGGCGTCGACACCCGTTTGCGCCTCGCCGAGGCGGAGGCGGTCATGCGCGCTCGCATCCGCGAGCACTGGATGGCCGAAGGGGTGACCCTCGCCGATCCCGCGACCATCTACATCGACGCCGACGCCGTCATCGGACGCGATACGGTAATTCATGCGAACACGTCCGTTCGTGGCGCTTCCCGGATTGGTGAGGACTGCGAGATCGGCCCCGGCAGCATTGTGTCGGGGTCGCACATTGGGGACGGCTGTGCCGTGGTCGCCTCGGTCATCGAGCAGCGAAGCCGCCTCGAGGCCGGCGTTCGTGTCGGCCCCTACAGCCACGTGCGCGGCGGCAGCGAGATTGGGCGCGGCGTTCACCTCGGCAACTTCGTCGAGGTCAATCGCAGCGTCTTGGGGCCGGGGACGCGGTCCCACCACTTTTCCTACATCGGCGACGGTCTGTTCGGGGCCGACGTCAACGTCGGCGCGGGCACGATCACCTGCAACTTCGATGGCGTGGACAAGCACCCAACCGTTGTCGAAGACGGCGCCCAACTCGGCAGCGACTCGATGTTGGTCGCGCCGGTCCACGTGGGCGCGAAGGCCAAGACCGGCGCGGGTACGGTCGTCACCACCGATCTGCCGCCCGAGAGCCTAACCGTCGGCGTCCCTGGCCGGGTGGTGCGGGCCGATGCAAGATCGGAATCCAAGGTCAAGGAAAGCAAGGCAACCGGGATAGCCCGCCGGCGCAAGGCCCGCCACGCCGGGGATGAAAAAGGGGTGATGTCCTCTGGACAGTGCTAGTTGGGCGGAAGTAGCCGTCCTTGTTGTCTCCCTCGTCGTGCTGATGTTCGTCGCGGGGAGCCTCACCACGCTCGCCGAAGCGCGCCGAATCCGCTTGCTCCGCCCCCTGAGCCCCGACGAGCTCCTCGACTTCGAGCGCCGTACCGATGTCTACCGGCGTTCCCTCAGACCCGTCCGGGGCGCGGCCCTCGTGGGATTTGTCGCTTCATCCATCCTGCTTGCCTTCGACCTCTCCGGCGACCAGACCTGGGCAGCGGCCGCCGCCGCGGCCGCCAGCTACGCCGCCGCCCTCATCGTCGAGTGGGCGGCCCGCCGGGTTGTCATCCGGCGTCCGGAGCCCTTCTCCCGCTACTCGGCGCTGCCCCTGGGCCTTGTCAGTTGGTTCCTCCGCCCCTTCATCAGGCCCATCCGAGAGATCCAGGGTGAGGCTCCCGAGTCGCCCACGAACGGCGCGCCCGCCGGCGGGGCACTGGAGCAGGTACGCCAGCTCCAGGAACTCGTGTCGGGAGCAAACGACCCGGGCGCCCTGAGCGACGGCGAACGCAAGATGATCCAGGCCATCGGCGCGCTCCGGCAGAAGACCGTCCGTGAGATCATGACGCCTCGCCCCGACATGGCCGCCGCCAGCGTGGGAACGTCGCTGCAAGATCTCGTGGACCTCATGGTGCGGAGCGGACATAACCGCATCCCGCTCTACGAAGGCGATATGGACCACGTAACCGGGCTGGTCTACGCCCGCGACGTGCTCAAGGTCCTCGCCACCGCCCCCGGCGACTTCGACATCGCGGGCCTGGCCCGACCCGTTCACTTCGTACCCGAGATGAAGATGGCCAACGAGGCGCTCAACGAGTTCCTCGGCAGCTTCATTCACTTCGCCATCGTCGTCGACGAGTACGGCGGCGTCGACGGTCTGGTGACCCTCGAGGACCTGCTCGAAGAGATCGTCGGTGAAATCGAGCAAGAGAACGAGCCGCCGGAGACGCCCATTCAGGAGCTTGGCCCCGACGAGGCGATCATCGACGGCCAGACGCCCCTCGACGAGGTGAACGACGCCCTTGGCCTCGCCCTCGACGGTGAGGGCTTCGAGACGCTCGGCGGCTTCGTGCTGCACCACATTGGGAGAGTGCCTGCCGCCGGTGAGTCCTTCGAGGCCGATGGGATAGCGGTCGAAGTCCTCTCGTTGGACGGACGACGTGTCCGCCGCGTCCACGTGCGCAAGCTCGCCGCCAGCGGCGAATCGTCCGGCGCGGCGTCCTAACTACCCGTCGGCGCCTCTTTGCTCTCGTCCAGGAAGCCGTCGATGAGCGCGGCGACCTCAGTGGCGCGCGTCCAGATGAGCGCGTGCCCCGTGCCGGCGAGGACCGCGAGTCGCGACCGCGGGATGCGCTCGTTCAGGGAGCGGGCGAAGCGGAGCGGCGTGAACAGGTCGGAGTCCCCAAAGATCAGCTGCGTGGGACATTGGATGCGGTCGAGCCGGTCCCGTGCGGCGTGGGTGACGACGGCCTCGGCTTGGCGCTCGTAGGCATCGGGCGATTGGGAGAACGGTTCCAACGAGAGCGCCAGGGCGGCATCGTGAGGGTCAAATCCCTCGCTCATTTCCTCGTACGTATAGAGCCAGGGAACGAGCATCATGTTGAAGTCTTCGCGGGGCAGCGTCCGCCGGAGCCGCGAAAATTGCGCGAAGAGGAAGCTCCCGCGAATGTCACCTTCGTCATACGTAGCGATGAGCACGAGACGACCGACGAGGTCGGGGCGCGCGATGGCGAGTTCCTGAGCGGTGGCGCCGCCCATGGAAAAGCCGACCACCGCGGCGCGCTCGACGCCGAGGTGGTCCAACAGGTCGGCCGCGTCCTGGGCTAGGTCGGCGGTCGTGTAGGCCGCGGGCGACTCCCCACTCATGCCCGCGTCTCGCGGGTCCATCAGGAGCAGGCGCCGTTCGCCAAGCCTCCGAGCGATGAGCTCCCAGTTGAGGTGGCTGCCGCCGAGGCCGGGAATGAGGAGCAGGGGCGACCCGCCGGGATTCCCCCGTTCCTTGTAGTGCAGCCGGACGCCGTTGATGGTTGCCTCGGGCATGGCCCGGCGATTCTACCAGTCCAGAGGCAGGCGTTGCCGTGTGCTACACTTTTCTACCGGAGCGCCCGGCCTCCCCGCTCTCTCAACGCTCGCTCCAGGAGTCCCCGATGGCCACGATGGTCCCCACGTCCGAACTGAACCGCGGCATGGTCTTGGAGATGGAGGGCGGCCTGCACACGGTGCTCGAATACGCGCGCTTCCTTGCGGGCAAGGGCAATTCCGAGGCACGTATGCGCGTCAAGATCCGTGACCTCAAGACCGGGTACACCCAAGAGAAGGTCTTCCGCACCGACGAACGCGTCCCCAAGGCCGCCGTCGACAGCCGCACCTTCCAGTACCTCTACAACGACGGCGACCTGTTCCACTTCATGGACCAGGAGACCTACGACGAGAAGCTGATGTCGCGGGACACGCTGGGGAATGCCGCGGACTTCCTCACCGACGGGCTGGAAGTCGAGATGCTCGTTTTCCAGGATGAGCCGGTGTCGGCACAGCTCCCCACGACGGTACAGCTTCGCATCGACGAGACCGACCCGGGCTACAAGGGCGACACTGCCACCGGGGGGGCAAAGAAGGCCGTGCTCGAAACGGGCCTCTCGGTCAACGTGCCGCTCTTCCTGAATACAGGCGACACCATCAAGGTCGACACCCGCACCGCCGAGTACATCGAGCGCGTCAGCAGCTAGACGCTGTGGGCGATCTGTGACGGGTTGAGAGGCCTTGCCAAATGGAACTGCAGAGGATCGTGTACGAGGGCCTCAGCCCGAAACAGCAGGAGCTATACAACTTCCATAAAGCTGCTGCCGTGCTAGCAGACTATGGCTTCCACTGTGTCAAGCTGGCTGATGATTGGGAAGGCGCAGATTTCCTCGCGTGCCATAACGATGGCCGGATATTGAAAGTCCAGTTGAAGGGGCGCTTGCACATTAATGGGAAGTATCTGAATAAAGGCTTATACATGGTCTTTCCTTCCAAGGGCCATTGGTATTTCACTCTTCATGATGAACTGGTCCGCCACGTATCTGAGCTAACCGAATGGCTGGATCAAGAATCATGGACGGAGAAGGGCGTATTTCACAGTGCAAGCCCACGGCAGGAACTGCTGGATAGGCTCTATAGACTCGGTGCCCGGCCGGACTGCTAGGGGAAGGCAGTCCCACGTTCCGCAGTGATTGAATTTCGTCCGCAGGTGTGGGTGCGTGGTACTGAGCACTCAATTGGAGCGCCCGTTACAGAATCTCTCGCAGGCGGGGCATCATGAACTGCTGGATCAGCGTCATGCCCACCACGCTCCCGATCAGAGCAACGTAGAGTACCCAGTCGAAGTCGGTGATCGCCATGCCGAGGGCGGAGCCGGCGGCGGGGGCGTGCTCGGTGTCGCTCAGGGCCATGGCGAGCATGGCCGCACCCACGGCGCCGGCCGCGAGCACGCCGGACGCGAAGCTGTGCGCCACCTCGTGTCCCGCTCCCGCGGTTCCCGCAATGATGAGGGAGAAGAGGACGCCGATGGAGGCGGAGACCACGTGGCCCCCGATGGCATGCCGCGGCGTCGCAGTGATGCTGTGGGGCATGAGAAAGAGGACGAAGGCCGTCGAGGCGAGGGCGGCGAAGATCGCCGCGTTGGTGAGCAGGTCTTGCGCCAGGAGTATGAGCACCAGCGCTCCGGTTGCGAGAGCGGTCTGACGGACGTAGTCCCGGCGCTTCCCCTTGAAACGCGAATCAACCAGTTGGAAGCGGCCATGCAAGACCTTGCGGCGCCACAAGACTGTGTTGCGACGCCGCAGGTCGAGGGCGCGATGGGGCCTGGCGCGGGGCTTCTCCGGGTGGTCTTCCGTGTTAACGCCGGCCATGGGGACCGTCCGTCCCTCGCTTCGGATTCCTTGCTGAAGGTAGCGCTAGAGCTTCATCGCCCGCACGAGATCGCGCACCTCGTCGGCGGACCGTTGGAGGGCGGCG
Organism: Dehalococcoidia bacterium; assembly: GCA_034420775.1. Classification (GTDB taxonomy): domain Bacteria; phylum Chloroflexota; class Dehalococcoidia; order SHYB01; family SHYB01; genus DAOUKH01. Next base: position 7,737 of record DAOUKZ010000035.1, on the reverse strand, counting down.
CGCTCTTCGTCGGTGAGGTCGATCTCGATGATTTGCTCCACGCCGCCCGCCCCCAGCTTCACGGGCACCCCAACGTAGAGGCCGCTGATCCCGAACTCGCCGTCGAGATAGGCGGCGCAAGGGAGGATGCGCTTCTTGTCGAGCAGTATCGACTCCACCATCTGGGCGCCGGCGGCCGAAGGGGCGTAGAAGGCCGATCCAGTCTTCAGGTGGCCGACGATCTCGGCTCCGCCGTCGCGTGCCCGCTGCACGATCTCTTCTAGCCGGTCCTTGGGGATGAGCTCGCCGACGGGGATGCCGCCTACCGTCGTATAGCGCACCAGCGGGACCATCGTGTCGCCGTGGCCGCCGAGCACGTAGGCCTGCACGTCTTCCACGGAGACGTCAAGCTCGGCGGCGAGGAAGGTGCGGAAGCGGGCGGTGTCGAGGACGCCGGCCATGCCGACCACGCGCTCGCGGGGGAAGCCGCTGACGTGATAAGCGAGTTGCGCCATCGCGTCCAGGGGGTTGCTGATGACGATGAGGACCGAGTCGGGCGAGCGCTTGACGATCTCCTCGGTGACGCCGCCCACGATCTTCTGGTTGGTGGCGAGGAGGTCGTCGCGGCTCATCCCTGGCTTGCGGGCGATGCCGGCGGTGATGACCACGACGTCCGACCCAGCGGTCTCGTCGTAGCCGTTCACGCCGGTCACGTTGGAGTCGAAGCCCAAGACCGGACCCGACTGGAGCATGTCGAGGCCCTTGCCCTGAGGCAGTCCCTCGACGATGTCGACCATCACGACGTCGGCGTAGCCGCGCTCGGCGACGCGTTGAGCAAGGGTGGCGCCGACGTTGCCGGCCCCCACGACGGTTACTTTCTTACGCATCGGTTGGAAACGGTCTCCTTCTTCCGCCGGCGGGCCGTGGCCGTATGCCGGCGCGTGCTAGGCGTTGACGTAGCCCTCCCAGCGCGACTCGAGCGACGGGTCCTGAACGGTGGCGACGACGTAGTCGCCGAGTTCCTTGCCCGTGCAGCCCGTGTCGCGTCCGGTGATGCTGATCTTCTTCTCGAACTGACCACAGATGTCGAGCGCCTTGCCCAACCTGCCGCCAAGCTCCGTAAAGCCAATGTGCTCGAGCATCATGGCGCCGGCCCGGATCATCGAGCTGGGGTCGGCGTACTTGGCGCGGCCCTCGCGGACCATGCGCGGCGCGCTGCCGTGGATCGCCTCGAACATCGCGTACTTGCGGCCGAGGTTGGCGCTGCCCGCGGTGCCCACGCCGCCCTGCATCTCGGCGGCCTCGTCCGTCAGGATGTCGCCGTAGAGGTTCGGCATGACGAGCACCTGGAAGTCTTGGCGGCGCTTCGTGTCCAAGAGCTTGGCGGTCATGATGTCGATGTACCAGCCCTCCCAGTTGATGCCGGGGTACTTCTTCGCCACCTCGCCGGCCGTCTCCAGGAAGAGCCCGTCCGTCGTCTTCACCACGTTCGCCTTGGTGACCACGGTGACGTTGGTCTTGCCCGTCTTCTTGGCATGTTCGAAGGCGGCCTCGATGATGCGCCGCGAGCCCGGCTGCGTGATGACCTTGAAGTCGACGGCCAAGTCGCCGACCTCGACGCCCAGGCTGCCCACTGCGTAGACGTCCTCCGTGTTCTCCCGGAAGAAGGTCCAGTCGATCCCCTCCTTAGGAATACGGACGGGACGCACGTTGGCGAAGAGATCGAGCTCTTTCCGCATCGCCACATTGCAGCTCTCGATGTTGGGCCACTCGTCGCCCTTCTCCGGCGTCGTGGTGGGCCCCTTCAGCGTGACGTGACACGCCTTGATGGCTTCGAGCACGTCGTCGGGAATCGCCTTCAGGTGCGCGGCCCGGTTCTCGATGGTGAGCCCTTCGAGCACGCGGAAGTCGACCTTGCCGCTCGCGACCTCGTCCTTCAGAAGGATTTCAAGGACGCGCTGGGCCTCCTCGGCGATGAACGGCCCGATGCCGTCGCCGCCCAGAATGCCGATGATGATCGGCTTGGTGGCGGCATAGTCGATGCTGCTGGTGTCGCTTTTGATTCGTTCGACCCGCGCCGCCTGGGCGTCGAGGATGGACTCGAACCGGCTAAGAGCTTCCTGTTTGGTGACCACAAGCGCCTCCTCTTACTGGTCGCGCGGCGCGTCGGTATAACGTCTCTGCGCCGGGGGGTTGCGGGGCCGCCCTATCGGCCTCGCGGCCCGCGACATGATACCAAACCCCGAATCGGGGCGGAAGGAGTGGAGGCCCCGCCGGCGTCAACCGATGACCGCGAGGACTTGGCCCCTGCTGACTTTGTCGCCCGGCGTCGCCGCGAGGCGCTTCACCACGCCGGCAACGGGCGACGGGATCGAGTTCTCCATCTTCATGGCTTCCAGCACGGCGACGTGGTCGCCGGCGGCGACGGTGTCGCCCTCAACCACGAGGTAGCCCAACAGGAGGCCGGGGAGCGGCGCTTCGATGGCCGTCTCGCCCTCGGCGGCCTGGGTCGCCCGCTTGGTCGGCTTGGCCTTCGACTGAGGCTTCGTGCCCGCGCCCGGTGCGGGACGCGGCCCGCTCGCTGAACGAAGCGCGTAGCCGCCTTCGTCGGCGGGGTCGACGTCCACCCGGTAGTGCTCGCCCTCGACGTACACGTTGAAGGTCCGCGTGAGCGGCCCCTTCGGGGGGGCGTCCACCCCGCCGTCGAGCAGCGCGCCGTTCTTCGCCCGCTTGATCAGCTCGTCCTCGCGCTCGATGTCCTCGATGGTCTTGATGTTGACGTCGTCGGGCTTCTGTTCGAGCCCGTACTTCCAGCGCAGGAAGCGCATCCCGGTGGTCGGATAGAGTGCGTAGGTGAGCACGTCGCCGATGTCCTTGGCGATTTCCTTGCTCTCCTCCCGCGCCTTCTCAAGCTCGGGTTCGAGGAAGTCGCCGGTGCGGGTCGTGATGGGCTCGCGGCCGCGCGGATAGTCCTTGAGCGCGCGGTCGACCAGCTCGGGGTCGATGGGACGCGGCGGCCGTCCATAGAGCCCGTAGCAGTAGTCCTTCACCTGCGAGGTGATCATCTCGTAGCGCCCGAAGAGGACGTTGTTCGCCGCCTGCACGCCGACGATCTGGCTGGTCGGAGTCACCAGCGGCGGGTAGCCCATGTCGGCGCGGGTCCTGGGCAGCTCCTCGTAGACCTCGTTCAACCGATCGAGGGCCTCCGCCTCGCGGAGCTGCGCGACCAAGTTCGAGATCATGCCGCCGGGGATCTGGTGCATCAGCACGTTCGTGTCGATGGCGGCGAACTTCGTGTCGTCGAGGTAGTCCCGGTAGCGCGGAACAACCCGTTCGAGGTGCTCCCCGATCTTGAGCAAGTAGGGCAGGTCGAGGCCCGTGTCGCGGGCCGTGTTCTGGAGGGTGACGATGATCGGCTCGACGGCGGGCTGGGCCGCGCGCAGCGCGAGGGGAGCGAGGCAGGCGTCGACGACGTCGATACCGGCCTCGGCCGCCTTCAAGACCGCCATCGAGGCCATGCCGCTGGTGTAGTGCGTGTGAAGCTGGAGCGGCACCGACAGCTTCGACTTCAGGGCGACGACCAGCGCCTCGGCGTCGTTGGGGTTGATCAACCCCGCCATGTCCTTGATGCAGATGGAGTCGGCGCCAAGGCTCTCGTATTGGAGCGCCTTCTCGACGAAATAGTCGAGGTCGTAGATCTCGCCGCCCAGCCGACCCTCGGTCACCGAGTACGAGATTGCAGCCTGGGCGTGTTTGCCATTCTCCTTGACGGCCTTCACCGACGTCTCAAGGTTCCACGGGTCGTTGAGGGCGTCGAAGATGCGGAAGATGTCGATGCCCACCTCGGCGGAGTGGGCGACGAAGGCGCGCACCAAGTCGTCGGCGTAGTTGCGGTAGCCCACCAGGTTCTGGCCGCGGAGCAGCATCTGGAACGGGGTCTTGGGCATGAGGCGCTTGAGGATGCGGACGCGCTCCCACGGGTCTTCGCCCAGGAAGCGCGTCATAACGTCGAAGGTCGCACCGCCCCACATTTCGACGGAATGAAAGCCGGCGTTGTCCATCGCCGCGGCGATGGGCTCGAGGTCCTCGGTGAGAAAACGCGTGGCCACCGTGCATTGGTGGCCGTCGCGGAAGGTCGTGTCGGTGATCTTGAGCGGGTTGGCGCTACCCTTCAAGTTCTGCGCGGGCATCGACGACGATTCCTTTCCAGGGCGGGATGGACGTGTGCCCAACCCTTCAGGAGCGGCGCCTACTCATCGGCGGTCGCGGGACGCCCAACGCTTGTGGTTGCGCGTCGCCCGGAAGCGGCCCTCGTAGGCCCATCGAGACCGGGGCTGGGCCGCCGACCGCTCGTGTTTTGTATACGCGTTGATCGCGGCCAGGATAGCCGCCATCACTTTATCGCTCAACATCAAGAGAAATTATAGCCGCTGGAGCGGCGTAGCAGGCCGCTGGGGGCGGCCCATCTAGAGCGGAATGTTGCCGTGCTTCTTCGGCGGCAGCGTGTCGCGCTTCGTCTCGAGCATGCGAAGTGCCTTGATGAGGCGGGGACGCGTGTTGCGCGGATCGATCACGTCGTCGACGAAGCCTCGGGCAGCGGCGATGTACGGGTTCGCGAACTTGCCCTTGTACTCCTCGATAAGCCGGGCCCGCTCCGCCTCGGGGTCGTCGGCCTTGGAGATCTCCTCGCGGTTGACGATGTTCACCGCCCCGTCGGCCCCCATGACGGCGATCTCGGCGTTGGGCCAGCTGAAGTTCACGTCGCCCCTGAGATGCTTGCTGCTCATGACAATGTACGCGCCGCCGTAAGCCTTGCGCGTGATCACCGCCAACTTTGGTACTGTCGCTTCGGAGTAGGCGAACAGCAGCTTGGCGCCGTGCGAGATGATGCCGCCGTGCTCCTGCCCCGTGCCCGGCAGATAGCCCGGAACGTCGGCGAACGTGATCAGCGGAATGTTGAAGCAGTCGCAGAACCGGACGAAGCGCGCCGCCTTGCGTGAAGCGTCGATGTCGAGGACTCCTGCCAGATAGGCCGGCTGCTGCGCCACGATGCCCACCGACTTTCCGTCGAGCCGGGCGTGGCCCACGATGATGTTCGGCGCGTAGTCCTCGTGGACCTCTAGGAAGTCGCCGTCGTCGACGACCGCGCGGATGATCTCTTTCATGTCGTAGGGCTTCGCCGGGTCGTCGGGGACGGCGTCGATCAGCGCGTCCGAGACGCGGTTGGGATCGTCCGTCGCGGGTTGCTCCGGCGGGTCTTCCATATTGTTGGAGGGCAGGAAGCTGACGAGGCGGCGCACCTGCTCAAAGCACTCCTGCTCGCTCTCCAGCGCGAAGTGGGCCACGCCGCTCTTGGTGGCGTGACTCATCGCGCCGCCCAAGTCTTCGTGGGTGACCTCCTCGCCGGTCACCGCCTTGATGACGTCGGGGCCGGTGATGTACATCTGCCCGATGCCCTTCGCCATGAAGACGTAGTCCGTGATCGCGGGCGAATAGACCGCGCCCCCGGCACAGGGGCCGAGGACGACCGAAATCTGGGGAATGACGCCCGAGGCCAGGGTGTTGCGCAGGAAGATCTCGCCGTAGCCGCGCAGGCTGACGACGCCTTCCTGGATGCGCGCCCCGCCGGAATCGTTGAGGCCGATGACCGGCGCGCCCACGCGCATCGCCATGTCCAGCAGCTTCACGATCTTCTCGCCGACGACCTCCGAAAGCGAGCCGCCGAAGACGGTGAAGTCCTGGGCGAAGACGAAGACCACGCGCCCGTCGATCTGGCCGTGGCCAGTGACCACGGCGTCGCCGGGGATCTCCGTGCCCGCGAGCCCGAAGTCGGTGGCGCGGTGCGTAACGAACGGGTCGATCTCTTCAAAGGTGCCGTCATCGAGGAGCAGGTCGATTCGCTCGCGGGCGGTGAGCTTGCCGCGCTTGTGCTGCTGCTCGATACGGCGCTCTCCGCCTCCCAGACGCGAGGCGGCGCGGCGGCGTTCGAGGTCGGCGAGGCGGTCTGAGGTTGTAGTCATAGGCCTGCTATCTTGACGAAGAAGGGTGTCGCCCGGCTCCGCGACGGAGCCGGAGAAGGCCTGGGTATGCTACCAGAGCGCCACTTTTGGCCGCAAGCTTGGGCCCCGGTCGACCCCCTCTTCGGCGCCCGTGAACGGGCCGGGCGGATCGCCGCTATTGGCGTGGCGCGTCCGGGAGCCGCAGGCCGGCGTTGAAGAAGCTGCTGAGCACCATGGCGCGGATGAACGGGTGCTCGTCGGGATGCAGGCCGCGCTCGGGTTCGAGACCGGCGCCGGCAGCGCGGGCGAGCCGCGCAAGGTCGTGCTTGCCCGCTCTCAGCAGGATGTCGCTCTGGCGCTCCAGGCGGCGTTGTAGCATGGCGGCGAAGTCGTCGTCGACGAGGTCCCGCGCCGCCATCGAGATGAGCGCGTCGAGCGTGCGCCCGCCGTCGAACCCGGAGCGTTGCGGCATCGTGCCCGACCGCCATTCGTCGACATAGGCCCAGACCGATTCAGGTTCGAAGAACCATTGCCGGAACTCCGGCGTGGCGAGCAACGCCCCCGTCTCGGTAAGCCGGTCAACGCCCTCGTCCGCGGGATCCATCATGCGGAGTTGCTCGGGCTGGGCGGGAGTCTCGATGACCTCACGCCAGATTTCGAGCCCGGCGGGAAGCCGCTGGCGCTTGGCGACGGACCTCCGCCGCGCTTGGGCGATCAGGTCGCCCGCGAAGGCGGGCTCCACCTCGACCGAGTTCAGCCCTTGCGACTCCAACGCCGCAAGGATCTCGTCGAGCTCTTCGCGGGTCATCATGTCCACGCCGGTGCAGCTCTTAACTCCCGTCTCTTGATTGGTGAGGACAGTGACCACCTTGAGATAGTCGTCGGCGCGCCGGCGCGCGATGGTGATGGCCTGGTCGCCGTAGCGGTCGAGCAGGGAGACGCTGACGTGCTCCCAGGGGAGCCGGGTGCTGCTCACCCTGGCCCGAAGGGCAGGCCGCCGGGAGCGGTGCAGGGACGATTGCATGATGATGCGTCCGTAGGCGGCGCGGGCGCGCCTTCGGACCTTGACATTGGGGTCGCCGTCGGCGCTCTCCTGCAGCCGGCCTACGGACAAGGGGCTGGCCAGCGCCTCCAAGGCCTCGATCGCCGCAAGGACCGCGCTCACGCGCGCGCTGGAGAGCAGCGGGAGAATCAGGGAAAGCGCTCGCTCGTCCTCCGCCTCGCTTAGCGTGAGCAGAACGAGCCTGCGCCCCGCCGCGTCGTCGCTTTCCAGGTCGTAGAGGAAGCGCTCGCGGAAGCCCTCGTCGCCGTCGGCCCGCCTGAAGATGGTCTCCCGAGCATCCGGGATGAGGGAATCGGGGTCGAGGCCGTCGGCCGCGTGCAGGGCCGAGGTCTCGCCCATCGCGTCGAGGATCGCGCCGGCGGCGCCTCGCACGGTCGCGCTGAGCGAGTCGTCGCGGAGGATCTCCCAGAGGGGAGCAATCGCGCGGGGCCCTTCAATCTGCGCCAGCAGCTCTGCCGCCCGCTCGCGCTCGCGCTCGCCGCCGCTCTTGATCCGCTCCGTCAGATAAGGCGCGGCCACGCCCGCGGACGCGCGCACGCGACGCGCGAACCGCTTCGACTCGGCGTAGCGCCATTCGCCGGCGGCGATCTTCTCCAGGCCGCGGGCGAGCTCGATCTCGCTGATCTCCCTGTGGCCTCTTTTTGGTTGTGGATGCATGATCTCGAGTGGGTTAGCGCGTGGGTTTCGCGCTTCGTT
>DAOUKZ010000034.1:0-2937 GCA_034420775.1 Dehalococcoidia bacterium | reverse complement strand
CCATGGCCGCGGTGATCGGCCGCGAGCTCCGCGGGCGCGGCGACCACGTCGACCTGTCGATCATGCAGACCCAGGCGGGCAGTCCCGACCGGCGCACCCCGATGCTCGTCGGGCATCAGTACACCGGGAATGTCAACCGCCAGGGCGAGGTCTCCGTCTCCCCGGTGCGGCCCTGCAAGGACGGCCATGTCAACGTCTACGTCGCCCCGTCCCGCATCGCCGACATCTACGACATGATGGACATGCCCGAACTCAAGGACGACCCCCGCTTCGGCGACCCCGTGGAGGTCCAGCGCCCTGAGAACACCGAGGCGCTCGAGGCGATCCTCACCGGCTGGCTCATGGACCGCGGCATGGTCGAGGTCTGGCGCGCCGCGCAGGACGCGCGGGTCATCTCCGGCCCCGTCTACTCCATGGCCGACCTGCTGAAGGACCCCCACTTCCGCGCCCGCCGCTACTGGGAGACCATCGACCACCCCGCCGCCGGCGCCTTCGAGTATCCCGGGCGGCCCTTCTCCACGCCCGGCGCCCCACGGACTCCGCGCCGCGCCGCGCCTCGGCTCAACGAGCACGCCGCCGAGGTCGCGGCCGAGGTGGCGGACGCCAAGCCGCGCCCGCTCCTATCAGCCGCCGCGGGCTCGGACGACCTGCCCCTGAAGGGGATCCGCGTCCTCGACCTCACCGTGGTGCTCGCCGGGCCGAACGCCACGACCCTGCTCGCCGACTGGGGAGCGGAGGTCATCCGCGTCGAGCCGGTCAGCCGGCTCCAGCCCATCACGCGCGGGCACCGCGCCCGGCCGACGCAGGAGCTCATCGACGCCAACCGCAACTGGCTGGTCGCCTACCCCGGCTGGGAGCCCGGCGATCGGCCCTGGAACCGGTGGCCGCACTTCAACGCCCACGCGCGCAACAAGGTTAGCTTCACGCTCAATCTTGATGAGCCCGACGGCGCCCGGCTCTTCCGCCAACTGGTGTCGATCAGCGACCTCGTCTTCGAGAACAACGTGCCCGCCACCATCGACAAGCTCGGCCTTGGCTACGAGGAGCTGAGAAAGCTGCGCCCCGACCTCGTCATGGTGCGGATGCCCGCCTACGGCCTCGACGGGCCCTACGCCGGCTACCGCTCCCTGGGGGCGCACCTGGAGGGGACGGCGGGGCATACCTACGTGCGCGGCTACCCCGACACCGACCCCTCCGAGCGCGACGACGTCTACTTCGGCGACGCGGTCGCCGGGGCCACCGGCGCCGCTGCGGCGCTCATGGCCCTCTACCGGCGGCGGCGCACCGGCGAGGGGGGCGTCGTCGAGGTGGCCCAGGCCGACAGCCTCATCCCGTTCTTCGGCGACATGCTCCTCGACTACCAGATGAACGGCCGCGTGGCCCAGGCCCAGGGCAACGACCTCTACCGCATGGCGCCCCACAACACCTACCCCTGCAAGGGTGAGCACCGCTGGGTCGCCATCGCCGCCGGCTCCGACGAGCAGTGGGCGGGCTTTGTCGAGGCGTTGGGACGGCCCGCGTGGGCCGGCGACCCCGCCTTCGCCACCCAGGCGGGCCGCTACGAGCACCGCGAGCGGCTCGACGCCTTGATCGACGAGTGGACCTCACGGCACGAGGCCCGGTGGGTGATGGAGACGCTGCAACGGCACGGCGTCCCCTGCGGCGTCCTCAACGACGAGGCGATGGCCTTCGCCGACCCACAGCTCCGCGCCCGCGGCTTCTTCGAGCGCCTCTCACACCCCGAGTGCGGCGAGCACGACTACCCGGGCATCATCTGGCGCATGGCGGAAACGCCCAACCGCATACGCTCCGTCGCCCCCGTGCTCGGCGAGCACAACACCTGGGCCTGCCGCGACCTCCTCGGCCTTTCGCCGCCGGAGATCGACGCCCTCACACGGGAGGGCCACCTCGCCTCCGACTACCCCCCGCACGTCATCTGAGCCGCCTCCGCCCCTCCCCTTAAACCTCCCTCCCTTTATGGGAGGGACTGAGGGAGGGCAGTGGCAGGGGGACCGTGCCCGCCCTTTCATCCCGGCGGCTCTCCAACCCGGCCCTCCTCACTGTTAGAGGCAGTGTCTCTACCCCCTCTAAGGGCAGGCTAGCGGCCGATGGCCACCATCAGAGGGCTAGGCCAGAGAACATCCGTTCCATTCACTACTCTAGCAGCGAGGGCGCGGGGTGTCAAAGGGGGCGTGTCACGGGCGGCCGCCGCGCAAGCCTCCCTCCCTCTTGGGAGGGACTGAGGGAGGGCAGCGTCCGCCCCACCCCGACCCCTCTCTCTCATCTCCCCCACAAGGGGGGAGAGGCCAGACCGCCGACCCCTTTCGGCCGCCGCGCTACAATACCCGGCAGCCATGCCCTCGCACATCGACACCGCCGACCCCAAATACAGGGAGGCCGCCGCCGAAATCCTGCGGCGCCACGACCGCGCCGAGCCCGAGGCCAACATCACCACCGCCGTCCGCGACTTCCTCGTCGCCACCGGCCTCGCCCAGCCCGGCGAGATCGTCGAGGAAAATCCGCCCGCCCAGGGCTCCCGTCGCGCCGTCGACCTCACCGCCCTCGATACCTTCATTGAATTCAAACAAAGGATCGGCACCACCGGCGGCTTCAACCCCGACCCCAAGAACGTCCAGCAACTCGACGACTACCTGGAGGCATCGCAAAAGGATCGCCGGGTGCGCATGGGCGTCCTTACCGACGGCAAGTACTGGCTCCTTCGCTGGCCCAACGCGGGGCCGGTCAAGACCGTCCCGCCCTACGGTTTCACCCTGGAGGATCCCGACCGATGGGTTGCGCTCTACGACTGGCTCCGCGACTACGCCCTCTCCGCCGAGGAGAACAAGCAGCCCTCCCCCGACGCCATCGAGGAGCACTTCGGCCCCAAAAGTCCCTCGTACCAGCGTGACATCGACACGCTTAAGGACCTATACGATC
>DAOUKZ010000033.1:0-8670 GCA_034420775.1 Dehalococcoidia bacterium | reverse complement strand
CCCGGCGCCGCCGCCTACAACGCCAACAAGGAGGCGATCCGGGCGCTCACCCGCACCGCCGCCGTCGAGTGGGGCAAGTACGGCATCAACGTCAACAACATCTCCCCCTCCGCGCTCACGCCTCAGAACGCCCTCGTGGGCGAAGGCGAGGACCCCGAGGAGTGGATACGCGAGCGGGCCGCCCAGATTCCGATGCGCCGCGTCGGCGACCCGGAGCGGGACATCGGGCGCACCGCCGTCTTTCTCTGCAGCGAGGACGCCGACTACATCACCGGCCAGACCTTCATGGTCGACGGTGGCGCCCACATGCTCTAGGGAGGCCCCCTCGTCTCCCGTTGGGGCGCCTCTTGTAGGCGCCCGCTCCGCGCCAGGCTAAGCACGGGTCTCTCCAAGGGGGAACACATGGGCATCGAAGAGAACAAGGCGCTCGTCCGGCGGCACTTCGACGAGCTGCTCAACGGCTGGAACCTCGACTTGGTCGACGAGATCTTCTCGCCGGACTACGTGCACCATCACCCCGACCGCGACAACCTCAAGCCGGGCATCGAAGGGGTCAAACAGTTCCTTCGCCAGGCGTCCGAGGCCTTCCCCGACAGCCGCATCGTGATCGAGGACATGTGCGCCGAGGGCGACGCGGTCTGGGTGCGCACCAGCTCGGAGGCCACCCACCTCGGCGAGTACCTCGGCCTGCCCGCCACGGGCAAGAAGCTACGCAAGCGCTCGATGGACATCTTCCGCATAAAGGACGGCAAGTTCGTCGAGCACTGGGACATCATGGACGACCTGGGCACGTGGCTCCAGCTCGGCCTCGCCGAACCCAGAGAGTAGGCTCCGCTAGAGGGTCCACTCCCCCTTAAACCTCCCTCCCTCTTGGGAGGGACAGAGGGAGGGCACGCGCCCAACGGGCGCGTCGGAGGGGCCGGGCCGGGTGGTTTTCTCCCGTAGGGGCGATTCAGGAATCGCCCTCTCCTCCGGCCTCTCCCCCCTCTGGGGGAAACTGAGGGAGGGCAGTCCCCCAGGCGCTGCGCCCTAGATCGAAACCAGCTCCCGGTTCATCGGCGACAGGTCGACCGCGCCGTCCTTGGTCACCAGGAACGTGTCCTCGAGCTGCATCCCGCCGAAGCCGATCTGCGCGTAGGGCGTCTCGTAGTTGAAGACCATGCCCTCTTCCATGATGAAGTCGCCGCGCGGATACCAGCACCACTTTTCGTAGAGCTCAAGGCCGATGACGTGCGACCACGCCATCTGCCGGCCGTGGCCGGCGGTCTCCGTCTTCACGCGGAACTTCTCGATGTTCTGTAGGGCCGTCGAGCAGAGTTCGTTGGCGGAGACGCCGGGCTTGGCGTTCCGGAACGCCTCGTTGCGCGCCTCGAGGATCGCGTTGTAGATCTTGAGCTGGTAGTCGTTCGGCTCCCCGATGACGAAGGACCGGCCGAGGTCGGTCCAGTAGCCCTCGTAGATGCCCTCGAAGTCGAAGCGCACGAGGTCGCCGGACTTGGGCATGTAGCCCTCGAAATCCTTGGGGTGGAGCATGCAGAGGCCGAGCTTGCCGACGCGGCTGATCCGCACGCCGACGGTGCGCATGATGTCGTGCTTGGCGAGGTAGACGTCGTGGGCGATGAGCGCGTCGTTCCAGGTCGCGCCTTCCTTCACCGCCCGGTTCACTTCGAGCATGCCGGCGAGGTTGATCTCGTTCGCCTTGCGCATGATCTCGATCTCTTGCGGCGTCTTCACCACGCGGATGTCCCGGAAGATGGACTGCGAGTCGACGATCTCGCCCTGCGAGTAGCCCTGCTCCTTCAGATACTCGGCGATGCGCGGGTCGTCGACGCCGATCCTGGCGTTCCGGTAGCCCTTCTCGACGAGCGTCTCACCAAGGGCTTCGAGGCGGTCCATCCAATTGTGCTGGCTGCCCTCGGCGTGGTTGTCGATGAAGCGCTGCTCGCCGGGGTGCGGCTCGTAGCCCGGCGGAAGCTCGAAGGAGAGCTCCTTGCCGAAGGTGCGAAGCTCGGGCTTCCAATCGGGGTCGAGGCCGTGGAGACCAAGCTCGTTGTTGGGGATCAGGAGGACGGGCTTCTGGTCGTCATCGGCCGGATAGATGGCCATGTTCCCCAGGCCCCAGAGCCAGGAGTCCGAGTCCCAGCCGGCGATGTAGTGGAAGTTCGGCTTCGTGGTCGCGACGAGCGCGTCCAGCCCGTACTCCTCGATCTTCTGCTTGGCGCGGGGCTCGTTCATCAATGGCATGGAAGTCTTCCTTTAGCGTTTGGTGGTCGGGGCAGACTCCGCCGCCCCATCGTCCGCGAAGCCTAGCAACGCCCCCGCCCCAGGTCAAATGAGCGTGCTATCATCGCTCCGACGGCGCCGCCGGCACCCCCCGACGATGAGCATCCCCTTCCTGAACGGACTCCGAGTCCTCGACTACACCTCGCTGGTGGCGGGGCCCTTCTGCGGCAAGCTGCTCGCCGACGTCGGCGCCGACGTGATCAAGATCGAGCCGCCCCAGGGCGATATCGCCCGCCGCCGCGGCCCCTTCCCCAGCGACCTCCCCGATCCGGAGCTGAGCCTCGTCCACCACTACGTCAACGTGAACAAGCGAGGCATGACGCTGAACCTTCAGGACAAGGCCGGGCGCGAGGTCTTCAGCCGCCTGGTGGGGTCGAGCGACCTGCTGATCGAGGACACGCCGCCGGGAACCCTCGATGCCATGGGCCTGGGCTACGACGCTCTGGAGCGCATCAACCCCGGCCTCATCATGCTGTCGATCACGCCCTTCGGTCAGGTCGGACCGCACCGCGACTGGAAGGCCTACAACCTCAACACGATCCACGCCGGCGGCGAGGGTTGGCTCATGCCGCCGGGCCTGGCGCAGCGGACGTTCCCCGACCGCGAGCCGGTGAAGACCGGCGCCTACGTCGGCGAGTACTACTGCGGCGTGACCGCGGCCTCGGCAGCGATCATCGGCATCTTCGGCCGCGCCGCCTCGGGCCGGGGCCAGCACATCGACATGTCGAAGCAGGAGGCCCATGCCACGCTCGCCCGCATCGCGATCGGCATGTGGGCCCAGAGCGGCTTCGTCGAGACCAGAGCGACCCGCGACATCCCCTACGGCGGCTGCGTCCCCTGCAAGGACGGCCATGCCGAGGTCCTCTTCCACATCGCCGAGAACCATTGGCATGCCTGCATGAGGATGCTCGGCGACCCCGAGTGGGCGCGGGACCCCAAGTTCGCCACCCAGGAGGGGCGCTCCGAGAACGGCGCCGAGGTCAACGAGTACCTCTTCGCCTGGGCCAAGGACCGCACCAAGCGGGAGATCTACGACTTGGGGCTGAAGCACGGCTTCCCCTGCGGCATCTTCTACGCTCCGTCGGAGCTCCCCGAGGTCGAGCACGAGCAGGAGCGCGGCTTCTTCGCCGACCCGCCGAGCCCTAACCCTGTCAAGGGGATGACCAAGATCCCCGGCCTTCCCTTCCAGCTGTCGGGCCACTCCTACGCCGTCGACCGGTCCGCGCCCAGGCTCGGCGAGCACACCGATGAGGTGCTGGCCGAGGTCGCGGGGTACGGCGGCGACGAGATCGCCGCGCTGCGCGCGGGCGGGGCGGTCTAGCGATGGGCGAGACCCTGCCTCAGCCGCTGGAAGGCGTGCGCATCGTCGACTTCACGTGGGCCGGCGTCGGCCCTTACTGCACCTTCCTCTGCTCGATCATGGGCGCCGAGGTCATCAAGCCGGAGACGGCGGCGCACCCCACGATCTTCCGGGGCGTGCGGCCGTCGGGCGATTCTGAGAAGGCCGAGAAGGGCACGCGTTGGTTCTCGCTCGACGAGCTCTACGTGAACAAGAAGGGCGTGCGGCTCAACCTCAAGCACCCGGAGGGGGTGGCGCTGGCCAAGCGGATCATCGCCCTCTCCGACGCAGTCGCCGAGAACTTCCAGGCCGGCGTCTTCGAGCGCCTCGGCTTCTCCCACGACGAGATGCGCGCGACGAACCCGGCCTTGGTGCTGCTGTCGGCGTCGGCGCACGGCGCGACGGGGCCGGAGCGGCACGGCAAGGGATTGGCCCAGGCCTTCTCCGCCCTCGGAGGCCCCGGCTACCTCACCGGCTACGAGGACGGCCCTCCCGTCGAGCTGCGGCTGCCGGTCGACCTGATCTCCGGGACGGCAGCCTCCTTCTCGCTGCTCAGCGCGGTTTGGCACGCCCGCCAGTCAGGAGAAGGCTCCCACATCGACGCCGCTAGCCGCGAGGTCATGACGAGCTTCATCGGCGAGGCCGTCCTCGACGCCCTAGTCAACAAGCGCGACCAGCCCCGCATGGGCAACCGCGACACCCACATGGCGCCGCACGGGGTCTACCCCTGCCGGGGCCACGACCAGTGGCTCTCGATCGCGGTGGGCACGGATGAGGAATGGCGCGCCCTCTGCGCCGCCCTCGACCGCCCGGAATGGCTGGCCTACCCCCGTTTCGCCACGGAGGAGGCGCGCCGCGCGCATCAGGAGGAACTTGACGCTGGAATCGCCGCGTGGACGGCCCCGCGCGACAAGATGGAGGCAATGGCCGAGCTGCAGGCGGCGGGCGTCCCCGCCACCGCGTCCTACGCGGCGGATGATCTGCTCGCCGACCCGCACCTGCAGGAACGCGGCGTCTTTGAGATGACTGAGGACGTGGTGGGCAACCCGCTCCTGATGATGGGCGCGCCGTGGAAGTTCAGCCGGACGCCGGGCCGCATCGACCGCCGCCCGCCCAAGACCGGTGAGGACGACGAGTACGTCTACGGCGAACTGCTCGGTATCGGGTCACGGGAGCTGCGCGACCTCGAAGAGCGCGGCGTGATCGTCTAGCTAGCTGAGGTCGATCTTGGGCGGGAGGGCAACCTGTCCCCCGTCCCTCGAAGGCAGCAGCGCCACGGCTTGCCCCGTCGCGGTGACCTCGCCGCGCTGGTCTTCGGCACGCACCTCGATGTCGAGCTCGCGCTGGCCGTCGTTGATTGACTTGCCGGTCACCGTGGCCTTCGTCCACACGGTGTCGCCGAGGTAGACGAAGCGGCGCACCTGGCAGTCGAGCGAGAGCAGCCAGCCGTCGTCGCCTATCCAGTCGGTGATGATCTGCGCCAGCCAGGCGATCCGCTGGCCGCCGTAGTCGTAGGCGTGGGGGTTGCCGGTGCGGCGGGCGAGCTCGTGGTCCCAGTGGACGGCCTCGATGGAGTCCGGCACGCCGTACTCGTTGAGCATGTAGGCGCGGGGGTGCGCCTTCCGCCACTGGTAGGCGAGGCGGTGCGCGCCGTGGAACTGCATGGCGAGCCCCCAGCCCATGTTCCAGTTCATGATGTCGGTGACCGTAATCGGGCCCTTGACCTGCCCCGGCAGCTCGTCGCCGGTCTCGACGTCTTCCCAGTACCGGGGTTCGTCGCCGCGCCGCGACTCTTGGGCGTAGGTCTCGTCGATGCGCTCGATCTCTTCCGGCGTGTAATGGTGGCGCTCGTAGGCCGCGTACTTCTTGCGCTCGCCCCACTTCTTCTGCCGCCCGCCCCGGATGTTGATCTGGTCGGAGACGACGACGAGCTCGCCGTCCTGGTTTCGGTACTCGCGGCGGGAGATCTCGAGGATGGTGCGACCCGCGAAGGAGCTCGACTTCTCGATGAGGTCCTTGAGGAAGCGGCGCTCGAAGAGCTGGTCGCCGGCCTTCATCGGCAGCAGCCAGCGGATCACGTCGCCGGCGTACCAGGAGTGGATGCCGCTCAGCGGGTCGCGCGCCAAGGTGCGCTCTTCCTCCGTCCACTCCGTCTTCGAAGGCACACCGGTGCTGCGGAAGAACATCGGCGGTGCGATGACGGCGCCCCAGCGCGCGCCCGCCGCATAGGCGGGGTCGCAGTAGAGGGGGTTGTCGTCGCCGCCGCCGTGAGCGAAGTGCCGGGCGGCGTCGGCGGTGACGTGTTCGTGGAAGGGCGCGTGCGTCTTGAGCGCGGCGCCGATGTGCCGCCGCGCCCGTTCGAGCACCTCGTCGGTGATGATGCGGTCTTCGTGTTGAGCCGGAGTCATGTTCGTGCCGGTTGCCGTGCTGCTAGGAGAGGTAGCCGGTCCTTCGCCAGTAGGCCAGCGCTTCGTCGCGGAAGGTCTCCGGGTGCCGGGCGTAGAGCTCGCCGCGTGGCAGGTCGAGCACCTTCCCCTCGCCTTTGGGGGTGAGTCTCACCGCCTCCTCGTTCTTGCTCCGCAGAAAGTCGCCTTCGGTCACCAAGTAGAGGGTAGGGCAGGGGACCTTGGGCAGCAAGGCGTAGAGGTCGAAGGTAAAGATGGCCTTGAACGCCCAGTCGAAGCGGCCGCCCGCCTGGATGAAGGCGCGGGTGACGATGTCGTAGTACTCGTCGGAGGAATCGCCGAGGAACCGCGCGATGTACGTCCACGCCGCCTCCAGGTGCTTTCCGTCCTTGGAGGCGTAGTAGCCGAGATCGGTGCGCTCGATCATGGCTTGGCCCTGCTCCCTGGTGAACAGGGGCGTCCCCATGGCGATCACGCTAGGAACACGGTCGGGCAGGTCGGTGGCGATTTGCAGCGCCACCGCCGCCCCGGTGTGCCCGCCGACGACCGCGGCGCGCTCGAGGCCCAGCGCGTCGAGGATGAGGCCGACGCGATGCGCATACTCGGGGATGGAGATCGGCGCGTCCGGCGGCGGCGATGACCCGTAACCGGGGAGGTCGGGGGCGATGGCCCTGACGTGCGGGGCCAGGAACGGAAGCGCCCACTCGTAGGTCGCGCCGGAGAGCGGTGTCTCGTGGAGCAGGATCACCGCGGGGCCGGAACCCGCCTCGCGGTAGTGGACCTGCCCCTCCGGGGTGTCGGCGTAGCCGTAGCGAATGCCCTGGGCCATACGGTCGGTCTCCCGGATGCGCGGGCTACTTCGGATCGGTGACCGAAAGGTTGCTGCCCGGCTGCGCGCCGCCGGTGAGCCGCACCGACTGTCCGGTGACATATGACGACGCGTCGGTCGCAAGGAAGAGCGCCAGCGACGCCACCTCCACCGGCGTCCCCAAGCGCCCCAGCGGCGTCATGCTCAGCGCCTCGGCCTCGAGCACGGGGTCCGCCTGCATCGCCGCGTTGACGGTCGGTGTCCGAATCAGATAGGGAATGATGGCGTTGACCCTCACCGCGGGGGCGAGCTCGGCCGCGAAGGTCCTCGTGATGCTGATCACGCCGGCCTTGGCCGCGGCGTAGTGGGCGTAGTAGGGGGAGGGGCCGATCCCCGCGATGGCCGCGAGGTTCACAATGGTTCCCGACCCCCGCTCCGCCATGTGCGCTCCGGCGATGCGGCACCCCAAGAACGTGGTATTCACGTTCTCTCGAACGTTCTCCCGCCAGTGCTCCGGCGATAGCTTCAAGAGCGGCGTGGGGATGGTGCCCCCGCCCACGTTGTTGACCATGACGTCGACGCCGCCGAACTCGCCGGCGGCGCGCCCGACAAGCGCGGCCACGTCGGCCTCGTTGCGCATCTCGGTCACCACGGGCAGCGCCCGCCCGCCGAGCGCGGACAGCTCGTCGGCGAGCTCGCGCAGCTCGGCTTCGCTCCGTTCCGGCGTCTTGATGTTGACGCCGGCGAGGACGACGTTCGCCCCGGCCTCGGCGAAGCCGGTCGCGATGCCGCGTCCGATGCCCTGGCCCGCGCCGGTGATGATCGCCGTCTTGCCTTCGAGTTTGAACAGATCGAGTACGCCCATCGTCTTCCCCCTCGCCGCTAGACGATCATCTCCGGCGTCCCGGTGATCAAGGCGCCGCCGGTGATGCCGATGGTATGGCCGGTGATGTACGAGGAGGCGTCGGAGGCGAGGAAGACGGCCAGCGCGGCGACCTCGTCGGGCCGCGCGCCGCGGCCCAAGGGGATCGTGGGCACGGCCAGTGCCGGCTTGCTGGGGTCCTCCTTCCAACGCTGCGCCATGCGCTCGGTGAGCACCCACGTCGGCGCGATGGCGTTCACCCGGATGCCGTAGGGGCCGAGCTCCTCGGCTGCCGTCTCGGTCAGGCTGATCACTCCCGCCTTGCCGGCTCCGTAGGCGGCGCGGTGCAGCGCGGGGCGGCGCCCGTCCATCGAGGAGATGTTGACGATGGCGCCCGACCCGCGCTCCGCCATATGGGCGCCGATGTAGCGGCATCCCATAAACGTCGTGGTGAGGTTCGTCTCGATGCCGAGGTTCCACGTCTCTTCGCTGAGCCCGAGCGTGGGTTCGAGTCCGGTACCGCCGACGTTGTTCACCATCACGTCGATCTTGCCGAAGGCCTCGACGGCCTGGGCGACGAGACCTTGGACGCCCTCCGCGTCGCGCATGTCCACCGTGACGGGGAGGGCGCGGCGGCCCCGTTCCTCGATCTGGGCCACCGCCTCGGCGAGCTCCTCCTGGCTGGCGGAGGGGTTCTCGACGTTAATTCCGGCGAGGACCACGTCCGCACCGGCCTCGGCCATCGCCAGGGCGATGGCCCGGCCGATGCCTTGGCCCGGCCCAGAGACGACCGCTACGCGGCCGCCGAGTGAGAACCGGTCAAGAATGGACATGGTGACTCCCTGCTGAGTGACTAGTTTTCGAACCAGATGTTCTCGTGGTCGCGCACGTAGGTCTCGATGGGCTGCGTGCGATAGCGTCCGAGGTCGTCCGACCGCACGTTCGCCTGCGCGAACGCGTGGGTGTTCGAGTC
>DAOUKZ010000032.1:0-13700 GCA_034420775.1 Dehalococcoidia bacterium | reverse complement strand
GCGGCGGGAAGGCGGCGGTGGTCTACCACCGTAAGGAGTTCTTGAACCAGCGCGGCGAGCTCGCGGCGGTCTACCGCTACTACTTCTGGTTCGCCGAGCGCGAGGCGTCGGAGAAGACCGGCAAGTACATGAGCGTCGAGCCCAAGACGTACACGCAAGAGGAGCTCGACGAGATCGACGCGGCCTACGCCAACGAGTTCCGTCGCGGCGCCGACACGCTCTACTGGGAGGACGTCTCCGAGTCGGACGAGATGCCCACGATGGTCAAGGGGCCGCTCTCGACGGTCGAGATCATCGGGTGGCACCAGGGCTGGGGCTGGGGAGTCTTCCAGGTCGCCCCGCTGCGCCTGGGCTACCTCAACCGCCGGCGAATCCCCACCTTCTATCCCAAGAACGACTACGGCTACTACGACGTCGCCCAACGCGTCCACTGGGAGGACAAGCGCGCCAACAAGGTCGGCGCGCCGCGGTCGTACGACTACGGCATGATGCGCACCTCGTGGATCATCCACTACTGCACCAACTGGATGGGCGACGACGGCTTTCTGTGGAAGCAGTCGGACCAGACGCGCAAGTTCAACTTCCACGGCGACACGCAGTGGGTCCGGGGGAAGGTCGCGGGGAAGTGGCGCGAGGGCGACCTGAACGTCGTCGATCTCGAAGTCTGGTGCGAGAACCAGCGGGGCGAGGTGGCCACACCGGGGACGGCGTCGGTGCTGCTCCCCTCCCGCGAGCGCGGCCCCGTCCAACTCCCCGTTCCCGGCGGCGAACCGACGCCGATGAAGACGGACTTCGCCGTCGATACGCCGGGGTGCGTCTGGTAGGCCCGCGCGTCATGGACTTCGCGTTCTCAAAAGAAGAAGAGGAGTACCAGCGTCAGGTGCGCCGCTTCATGGAGGCGACGCTGACGCCGGAGCGCCGCCGTCGCGGCCGCGACCTCAAGGACCAGCAATGGTCGGACCGCGAGTTGGAGCGCGAGTTCAAGCGCGACCTTTCCGAGGCCGGGCTCACCGGCTACTCGCTGCCCGTGGAGCATGGCGGCCGAGGGCTGCCCGGTGCCTACAACGCCATCCTTTCCTACGAGGCGGCCTACGCCCGCGCGCCGGGGGTCTACCACAGCGTCTACATCATCGGGCCGTCGCTGAGCGCCTTCGGGAGCGAGGAGCAGCGCCGCTTCTTCCTTCCCAAGATCGCCCGCGGTGAGGTGGAGTTCCTGCTCGGCTACTCGGAGCCGGGCGCGGGCAGCGACCTCGCCGGCGTCGAGACCAGCGCCGTTACCGACGGGGACGAGTACGTCATCAACGGGCAGAAATCGTTCAGCACCCACGCGCAGCGCGCCGAGTACGCCTGGATGATCGCCCGCACCAACTCCGACGTCCCGCGCCACCGCGGGCTCAGCTTGTTCGTCGTACCGATGACCACGGACGGCATCACGGTGCGGCCGATCCCCACCGTCGCGGGCTGGGACCACGCCGAAGTCTTCTTCGAGAACGTCCGCGTGCCCAAGACGGCGCTGGTCGGTGAGAAGGACCGCGGCTGGTACCACCTCATGACGGCGATCGACTTCGAGCGCAGCGGCTTCCTCTACTACGGCGAGGCGCAGCGCCTCTTCGACGAGCTCCTCGACTTCTGCCGCTCGACGCGCAGGAACGGCGCTCCCTTGACC
This sequence comes from Dehalococcoidia bacterium, assembly GCA_034420775.1. Classification (GTDB taxonomy): domain Bacteria; phylum Chloroflexota; class Dehalococcoidia; order SHYB01; family SHYB01; genus DAOUKH01. The sequence goes on along the minus strand of DAOUKZ010000032.1, from coordinate 12,034 downwards.
AAGGATCCTCTCGTACGGCGCGAGCTCGCGCGAATGCGGACGGAGATCGACGCGGGGCGGCGTCTTATGAAGCGCATCGTCTGGCTCCAGCAGTCGGGGCAGGCGCCCAACACCGAGGCCAGCATCAACAAGGTCTGGGCCACGGAGATGATCCGACGCATCTGCCGGGTGGGCACCCAGATCATGGGCCACTACGGCACCCTGATGCCGATGAGCCCGCACCTTCCCGGCCTCGGGCAACCGGCCTACGGCCACCTCGAAACGATCCGCAGCCCCGTCTCCATCGGCGCGAACGAGGTCCAGCGCAACATCATCGCGCAGCGCGGCCTCGGCATGCCGCGAGGGTAGGGGCTAGGTTGCCGCGGAAGGCCGCGGTTACGTCGTCGTGGGCGCGGCGAAGCGCTCGACCTCGATTTGCTTGGTCCGTTCCCGGGCCTGCCAGAGGTCGTAGGCGGTCTGCATGGCGAGCCAGGTCTCCGGGGTCGAGCCGAACGCCTGGGACAGGCGCAGGGACATCTCGACCGAGACCCCGGCCTTCCCGTTCACCAAGTCCGAAAGCGCCTGGCGCGTGACGCCCAGACCCTTGGCCGCCCTCGTGACGGTTAGACCCAGCGGCTCGAGGCATTCCCATCGGACGATCTCGCCCGGATGGGGCGGATTCTGCATCGCCATCGACTCACCCCTCAGTGGTAATCCGTGTAGTCGACATCGCCGGCATGGCCGTCTTCAAACCTGAAGGTTACCCGCCAATTCCCCGATACCGACACGGCGTAGTGACCTCTAAGCTCGCCCGAAAGTGCATGCAGCCGGAACCCCGGCAGGTCCATGCCCCCTGGAGTCCGGCTTTGGTCGAGCACGGCAAGGATGCGCCGCAACTTTGGGACATGCTCTGGGGCAACTCGACCCCCTCGACCGTTGTAGAGCGCCCGAAGACCTCGGTGCCGGAAGGATTGGATCACATTAGTATTCTATAGCGTCGCCTGTCGCCTGTCACTTGTCAAGGCTACGCAAGGGTTAGGTTGAGGTGTGAAGGCCGTTCGGCGGCTCGGTCGGCCGTCGGACGCGCAGCAAGTAGGTAAGCCCTAGGATGATGAGCGTGAACACAGCGGAGAATAGGAGGATGACGCCCACGGTGATCGGCAAACCTCGATAATCGCCGCTATAGCCATACAAGCCCAAGGCGCGCAGAACGGCGCCGAGGACGCCTAGCGCGAGGAGAGCCATAACGGTGCGCCTGCGGCTTGCGCGGCGCAGAACGTCGAAGTGGGCGAGCGCCCATATCGAGAAGAGCGTGATCGCGATACCAAGTATGACGTCGCCGACAACGGTCGCAGAACCGTATACCCCCAGCTGGTTCCAGTTCCCTCGCACCAAGGAAAGGATGGAGGCGCCGCCTCCAACCGTTAGGGCGACAAGGAAAAAGGCGTGCGTCAGGCTGATGCGCGATGCCTCACGAGCGAACCAGAGGGCCACAAGGCCAGAGACGACAGCCAAGGGGAGGTAGGCTAGCAGAAATCGAAGCACGAGCTCTAAACGCCATGCCTCTAGACTCTCAAGCTGGGAAGTAAACACCAGGTCGACAACCAGCAAGCCCACGACCGCGACAAAAGAGGCGGCGATCGAGTACCTCCAGTAAACCGCCAGCATGGCCTTTCCTAAGCGGCGAACCCTCCGGTAGGAGATACCCGTGAGAACGACTACGATCACAGCCGCGCAGATGAAGATCAGGTTAGAGGGAACCGCGTCGCCGGCCAGTTGCAAGACGGGCCACGCGAGCAACGTGCCGAAGATAAAGGCAACCGCTGGGATGCCGATGAACAGCAACAGCTCCCAGCGGTACGTGTTGAGCAGGCGTCGTACGACGGGCGTCCTCCTTGGCAGGCGCGTTAACCCCGCCCACAGTCGACCCTGGGCGGTCCGCCTCCTTCTCAGTCGCCGCCGTGCTTCCCTAGATAGGAAAGCCGTGGTCGTTCGGCCGTTACTCGCTCAACGAGAAGGGCGGGTAGCGGTCCGTGACCAGGAGGAACGCGTAGGCGCCGACGCGGGTGCCCCACCGCAGCACGCCGACCACGAAGTCGAACATGCCTCGGGGATACCGGCCAGTGAGCAGGATTATCAGCCAGGCCAGTATCGTGGCCACCACTGCCAGGACCCCAAGAACGACGAGAGCGATGTAGTGGGGAATGGCCAAGAGCCACTTGACAATCGGCAGGAAGCGGTTCAGGTCGGTCTCGGCGTTCGGATACTCGATGTGGAGATGCACCGACTGCTCTTCGTCGGTGGAGGGATACTCGTCGCGGAGCAGCAGCACATACGCCTCAACCCTCGCGGTGAGCCGGCTCAACTCGAGGTTCCAATCGAACCACCACTTGGGGTATTTCCTGCGGAACAGGATCATCAGCAGAGGCGCGATAAACAGAAAGCCGCCGGCATAGAGAGGCGCCAAGTCCTGGTTCAGTTCCGGGCTTCCCGTGTCGATGTAGCCGCCGATAAAGGCGCCCACTACGAGAATGGGTATCGCCAGGAGTATGCGGACGAGCACCGTGAGCCGGTTGCTCGACTCCTGATAGTCGACGGAGAACTGCACCGGATAGTCGGAAGCCCTGCCTTCAATCTGGGGATCGCTCTGCGCCATGAGAACCTCCTGCAAGGGAATGCACTCGCCGAGCCTTCACGACCGCGGCGCGCAGCATAACATAACGATTCCATCCCGCTTCACCACTGCGGAAACGCTCCGCCGGCCTCCGTTGGAAGGACGCGCGGCTACCAGCCGGTGGCTTTGCGCACGGCGAAGTCGATGACGCAGTCGGGGAGGAGGCGCATCATGATGGCGCCGAGGAAGGCATCGTAGCCGCAGGTGTAGCGGGCGCGGGGGTGGCGGGCCTCGATGACCTGGCGGATGCGGCGGGCGACGCGTTCAGGCCCGGGCCAGGGGATGAGGCCGCCGGGCAGCGGTTCCTCACGCCGCAGCGGCTCGTAGGGCGTCGCCTCACGGTCCATGGCGCCGGCCATGATCTGCGAGGGGACGAAATCGGTCTTGAAGATGCCGGGCTCGAGAAGCACGACCCGGATGCCGAAGCGCCCCACTTCGAGGCGCATGCTGCGGCTCATTGTGTTCATGGCGAACTTGGTGGCGGCGTAGGCCCCACCGGCGGGGCTGCTGGCCTGGCCGGCCATCGAGCCGACGTGGATGATCGTGCCGAAACCCTGCTCCCGCATGCCGGGGATGACGAGCCGGGAGAGGCGCATTGGGCCGATGAAGTTGGCCTCGAAGACGGTGCGCACCTCGTCGTCCGAGACGTGCTCCCAGGGGCCCCAGAGACCGTAGCCGGCGTTGTTGACCAAGGCGTCGATGCGGCCGTGGCGCTCGATTGCACCCGACGTCCACGCCTCGCACGCAGCGGCGTCGCTGACATCGAGGCGCGACGTCTCGATGGCGAGGCCCGCGGCGTCAGCCTCTTGCTGGAGGGATTCGAGGCGTTCGACGTCGCGGCCCGTGGCCATGACGGTATGGCCGCGCCGCGCCACTTGGAGCGCGGCCTCCCGTCCTATGCCCCGGGTTGCGCCGGTGATGAGCACGATCTGACGTTTGGGTGGCTTGCTCATGACCAGTACTCGTCCCAGCGGCGTTCGAGAAGCGCCGCGGTGCCGGGGTCGACTTCCAGCGGGTCTGGGTAACCGGGCTTCCAGGTGGCGTCGATGACGAGCGGACCCTCGTAGACTGCGGCAGCCCCCTCCATGCGCATCGACGGGAAGACGACGTCGCGGGCGGGGTCGAAGCGGGTGAAGATGCCCCAGAGGGCGCTGGTGGGGTCGTCCAGGTCGACATCGGCGCTGACCACGGCGGCGACCTTCACGTCGGATAGCCGCGGGTCGGCGGCCAGGCGTTCCGCGAGGGGACGGCCCTCGCCCTCCGTCTTCACCATGAGCATGCAGTCCTCCCAGAGCTGTGCGCCGGCGACGCCCGGCCCGAGTGCGTCCAGGTCGAGCGGCCGCGCCGGGCCCGACCGCTCGCGGTCGCGCTTGGGCGTGGCGTCGATCGCCATCTTACTCCCCTCATGCATGCGGAAGCTGGTGAAGTCGAGGGTGTCGAAGGGTACGCGGGGGAGCAACAGGAAGTCGGAGCGCGGGTCGAAGTTGGCGCGGATCTCGCGGAGGACGGCGTCGAAGTCGGCGGGGTCGACGCCGGGGCCGACAAGGACGACGCACTTGGTGAGGGAAAGCTGTCCGGTGCCGAACAGCCCCAGCGCGACCTTCAGCGGCTCCTTATGGTACCGCGACTTTACCGACGCCGCGGCGAGGTTCACGAAGCCGGTCTCGCCGTAGGCGTGCAGGTCTTCGATCTCGGGGTGCAACAGTTTCAGGAACGGGTTGAGAAAATCCTGGATGGCGTAGCCGAGGATGGTGTCCTCGGCGGGCGGCTTACCGACGACAGCGGCGGGGAAGACAGGGCTCCGCCGCCGTGTGGTTGCGTTGATTCGGAAGACGGGGAAGTCGGCGGCGTGGGAGTAGTGGCCGAAGTGGTCGCCGAAGGGCCCCTCCATGCGCCGGAGGTTGGGCTCGACGGCCCCCTCGAGGATGAACTCGGCGTTGGCGGGCACCCGCATGGCGAGCGTCTTGGCGGGGACCATGGGGGTCGGCGCGCCACGGAGGATGGTGGCGAAGAGTAGCTCCTCCATCGTCTCGGGCAGGGGCAGCACTGCTGAGATGAAGAGCGCGGGGTCGCCGCCCAGGATAGCCGCGACTTCCAACGGGCGGCCTTGGGCCTCGGCCTCGGCGTAGTGGAAGCCGCCGCCCTTCTGGATCTGCCAGTGCATCCCCGCCTCGTCGGGGCCGTAGACCTGCATCCGGTAGATGCCGAGGTTGCTCCGGCCCGTCGCCGGACTCAGGGTGCGCACCAGTGACAGGGTGAGAAAGCGCCCGCCGTCCTGCGGCCAGCACTTGATGGCGGGCAGCGCCCCCAGGTCGGGCGCTTCGACGACCTCCTGGGCGGGGCCGGAGCGCACGTTCTTCCGGCGAGAGGCCCGTCCCAGCTTCCACAGCACCCCGCGCGACCGCCAAAGCTCCTTGAGGGAAGGCGGGTTTAACCGCTCGACGAGTCCTATCAACTCCTCCCCCACTTGTTTGGGGTGGCGGCCAAGGGCCAACTCGATGCGCCGCTCGCTGGCGAGCTGGTTGATGAGCAGCGGATACGGCGACCCTTTGGGCCGCTCGAACAGCAGGGCGGGGCCGCTCTCACGGACGAGCCGCGTCGCGATAGCCGAGATTTCGAGATCGGGATCGGCCTCGACCTTGACCCGTCGGAGCTCGCCCTCCCGCTCCAAGACGGCGATGAACGCTTGGAGGTCGCGGTGGGGCACGCCCTAGCCGTCCTCGGCGTCCGGGCCGTCAACGGCGGCGAGGCCCGCGAGTGGGTCGCCTTGCCAGCGGCGGAGCTGGCCGGTCTCGACGCCGAGCCGGTCGAGGACGCGGCCGGCGACGGTGTCGACGAGGTCTTGGATCGTCGCGGGCTGGTGGTAGAAGGCGGGCATGGCGGGGAGAATCTCCGCGCCGGCGTCGACCAACTCCAGCATGTTGCGCAGGTGGATGCGGTTGAAGGGCGTCTCGCGGGGGACGATCACCAGGCGGCGGCGCTCCTTCAGGGCTACGTCGGCGGCCCGCTCGATGAGGTTCGACGATATGCCGCCCGCGATCCGGCCGACGGTGCCCATCGAACACGGCACGATTGCCATGCCCTCGAAGACGAAGGAGCCGCTGGCGATGGAGGCGGAGAAGTCGCGGTGGGGCAGCAGCTCGAGGCCGCCGTCCTCGACGCCGAGCAGCTCCCGCCACTGCTCCAAGCGCGCCGCCCGGACGCCGCTGAAACGCACGCCTGACTCTATGGCGAGGACGCGCTCGCCCGCCGGCGACACCACAAGCTTGACGTGGTGGCCGGCCTCGAGGAGGCCCTGCAAGACGCGGACCGCGTAGGGCGCTCCCGACGCGCCTGTGACACCCACGACGTAGACGCTCATGACCGCACCAATACGTCGGCCATGACGAAGATGAAGAAGACGACGCTGATGATCCCGTTCATGTTGAAGAAGGCCACGCCAGCGCGGGAGGTGTCCTTGGGCGAGACCAGGCTGTGCTCGGCGGCGAGGAGGAGGAAGAAGGCCGCCGCGCCGACGTAGTAGAGCGGGCCCACGCCGAGCGCCACGCCCGCCCCGACGACGAAGGCCACCGTCGACAGGTGCAGGAGCTTGGCCGCTCGCAGGGCCGTGGCGACGCCGAACCGCGCCGGTATCGAGTGCACCCGGTTGGCCCGGTCGAAAGCGATGTCTTGGAGAGCATAGATGACGTCGAAGCCGGCGACCCACATGCCCGCGCCGAGGCCGAGCAGCATCGCACCGACGGGGAGGTCGCCGGCGACGGCGAGCCACACCGCCGGCGGCACGATGAGGTAGACCGTGGATAGCCCGAAGTGGCAGAGCCAGGTGAACCGCTTCAAGTAAGGATAGAAGATGAGGGGAGCGAGAGCGGCGGGCCAAAGGCGCTGCGCCCAGTCGCTCAGGTTGTAGACGGCGAGGAGGAAAAGCGCCAGCGCCACGGCGATGAAGAAGACCATCTCGCCGCGTTTTAGCGTCCCCATGGGGAGGGCGCGGCCCGCGGTGCGTGGATTGCGCGCGTCGATCTCGGCGTCGATGAGGCGGTTCGCCGCCATGGCCACCGTCCTGCCGCCGAACATCGCCAGGGTGATCCAGCCGAACGCGGCGGCGTCGGGCCAGCCCTCGGACAGCAGGAAGAGCGTTAGGTAGGCGAAGGGGAGCGCAAAGATACTGTGCTCGATCTTGATCGACTCGGCGAAGACCGCCGCCTTGCGCAGCGGCAGGCCGAGCGGGTTCCGCGCGGCGGAACGGGATGCGTCCGCGGTGTCGGTGCTCATACGGCGGCGACCTTGGCGCGAGGGGTCTCCCCTTCAGTTTCCGCACTCAGTCTAGGGATGGGCCCGCGCTACCGTCAACGCGGCAAAGAGGCGCGATGGGGCCGTGCTAGACTTGCCGAGCACTCGTCCCCGGGTGCACTCCTCCTATGGCCGAGCGACCGTCGTCACCCGTCTCCGCGGCCCGGGCCGGCGCCCGGTCGAGGCGGCGACGGCGCCCCCGGCTAGGCGGGACGTTCCAATCGCTCAGTGTCCAGCAATACCGGCGCTACATGGTGTCGTTCGTGGGGAGCGGCATCGGGTTCCAGAGCATGCTGGTGGCCACGAGCTGGCTGACTTGGCGCCTGACCGAATCCGAGTTCATGCTCAGCGCCGTCCTGCTGATGACCGGCGTTGCCCAAGTGTTCATCGCGCCGGTGGGCGGCGTCGTCGCCGACCGGTTCGCCCACAAGCCGATCATGGTCTGGATGCAGGTGGTGATCATGGCCAACGGCGCGGTGCTCGGCGTGCTGGTGGCGGCGGACCTCGTGGAGGTCTGGCATCTGTTTGTCAGCGCCGGAGTGTTTGGAGCGGCCAATAGCTTTCATATGCCGTCGCGGCAGTCGTTCGTGTTCAACCTCGTTGGCAAACAACACCTGCAGAACGCACTCGCGCTGAATGCGGGGGCAATGAGCTCGATGCGGCTGATCGGCCCGGCCGTCGGCGGCGTGCTCATCGCGTGGCTGGGGGAGCAGGCGGTCTATTTCATCGTCGCCGGCGGCTACGCCGTGTCGATCACGATCCTGACGTTCTTTATCAGGCCGGACGGCGCGCCGGGGCGCGTGAGCGAAGAATCGCCAATCGCCGCCTTCGCCGGCGGCGTCAGCTATCTGCTGGGCCACCCGGTATTGAAGTGGCTGATCGTCGGCCTGATGGGAGCGACGCTTATCGGACTGCCCTTCAGGGACCTGCTCCCCGCGGTCGCCGACGTGCTTGACCAGGGAGCGGAGGGGTTCGGCCTGCTGCTGAGCATGTCGGGGCTCGGCGCGTTGGTGGGCAGTCTGGTGATCGCCTCGTGGCCGAACATGCGGGCGAAGGGGAAGATCTACATCGTTACCGGCGTGGCGTGGGGTGCGGCAGTGGTGCTGCTCGCGGTGTCGCCCAACTTGGCCTCGGCCATCGTGATGATGATCGTCCTCGGGGCCATCAGCACCAACTACAACACCATCAACAACATTCTGGTGCAGACGAACGTCGACGATGCCTACCGCGGGCGCGTGCTGAGCTTCCTGATGATCATGTTCGGGCTGCACCTGGTCGGCGCGGTGATCATCGGCTCGATCGCCGAGTTCACCGGCATCCGCTGGGCGTTGGCCGGCTCGGGCGCGGCGATGGTGCTGTTCGCCCTCTACCTCGGCATTGTCCGCTCCGAGATCCGCCGCCTCGACTAGCCCGGCGGCGCGGCTTCTCTCCCGGCTTCTAGCGTCACCCCAAGGGGCGCCTTGCGCCAATGAGGGGAGTGCACCCTGCAAGCCTCAGCCTAGGCGAGTTTTGGCAATCCACGTTGGAATCCCTTGACATGAATAGGTAGAGATTGGTATAAACTGGCGCTAATTGGTGACGTCCGGGGTTTCAATGGTGAAAACCGGTCCGCTATTGGTGGAGGGGTTGGCCGCTTGCTTCTAGGGAAGTTCGAGGGTCGAGTCGACGCGCAGGGGCGCATCGTCGTGCCGCAGAAGTTCCGCGACACGGTGCAGAGCGGCATGGTCCTCGCCCGCGGCCCCGACGGCTGCATCGTCGCCTATCCACCGGTCGAATGGCAGAAAGTAGCCGATAGCGTATCCGGCTTCTCCCGGTACGACCCGAACGCGCGGAAGCTGCAACGGCTCACCTTTTCGGGTGCTTTCGAAGCAGCGCCCGACCGGCAGGGCCGCGTGGTTGTCCCGGCGAATCTTCGGAGCTTTGCCGGGATCGACGTCAACCAGCCGGTGGTGATTGCCGGACAGAACTCCTATTTCGAAGTCTGGTCGGTCGAGGGCTGGAACGAGCAAATGGCCGAGCAGGGGAACCTCTCGGACATTGCGGAGCAACTGGAGCGGGGCAATGGCGAGTCCGTATAAGACCGGACATGAGCCGGTGCTCGCCGCCGAGCTCGTCGCGGGCCTGGACGTCCGGCCCGGGGGCCGCTACGTCGACTGCACCCTGGGCGCCGGCGGCCACGCGGCGGCCGTGCTCGAGACAAGCGGCCCTGAAGGGCGCCTGCTCGGCATCGACGCCGACGAAGACGCCATCGAGCTTGCCCGCGAACGTCTGCGCTCCTACGGCCGCGCCTCCATCTTCGCGCAAGGCAACTTCCGCGACCTGCACGACCTTTGCGCCAACCATGACTTTCTCGACGCCGATGGCGTCTATTTCGATCTGGGACTCTCCTCGATGCAGCTTGAGGCCGCGGGCCGGGGCTTCAGCTTCTTAAAGGAAGGCCCGCTGGACATGCGCTTTTCGAAGACGGGGCCGGTGTCGGGCAGTGACGTCGTGAACAGCTACGCCGTCGACGAGCTCGCCGGCGTGCTCCGCCGGTACGGCCAGGAACGTAAGAGCCGACTCATCGCCCGCCGCATCGCCGCCCGGCGGCCCATCGAAACGACGACCGAGCTGGCAAGCATCGTCGCAGGGGCCTACCCGCCCGGCCGGCATCGCATCCATCCGGCGACGCGGACCTTCCAGGCGTTGCGGATCTGCGTCAACGACGAACTCGCCGGCATCGAGCAGGCCTTGGAGAGCACGGTCGACGTGCTGAAGCCGGAGGGGCGCGTCGCCGTTATCAGCTATCACTCGTTGGAAGACCGGATCGTGCAGAACTTCTTCCGCGACCGGTCCGCCGACTTCGCGCACGTGCCGGGAGCGCCCGGCGGCGGGCATCCTCTCACGCCTTCACTAGAAGTGGTAACGCGGCGCGCCGTCACGCCGAGCGCCGCCGAGACGGAGCGCAATCCGCGCAGCCGTAGCGCCAAGCTGCGGGTTGCCCGCAAACTCGCCGCCCGTGGAGGCCGCTGTGGTTAGGGCCCAAGGCCGCGGCGGCGCCGAGATGGTCGTTGCCATCGACATAGGCAGCGCGGTGGTCCGCGTTGTCGGCGCGGCAATCGCCCCCGACGGCGGGACCGAGATCTTCTCGTTCGGCCAGGCAAAGTCGGTGGGAGTGAAGCGCGGGATCGTCGAGGACGTCGACGAGGCCAGCGGCGCGATCCGGACGGCGTTGGAGTCCGCCGGCTTGGAACGGAAGGTCCGAGACGCCATGGTCGTCGCGGGAATCTCCGGGGTCCACGTCCGGTCGTTCAACGCCGTCGGCGAGGTCACGGTGAACCGCACCGACAGCGTCATCACCGAGCGGGACGTGGCGGAGGCCCGCGCCGCGGCGCAGATGCAGGCGGCGGCGCGCGAAGGCGTCCTGCTGCATACCGCGCCCGGGGGAATCCGCGTCGATGGCTATCTCTGCCGCCGCAGTCCGGTGGGGATGCGCGGCGCGCTGGTCCAAGCCGAGATGCGCGTCGTCACCGCAGGCGAAGAGGCCGTGGAGCGTCTCCGGAAGGCCGCTCGGATGGCGGGTGTCGAGATCGACGAAATCCTGTCGAGCGTGGTGGCGGCGGGCCGCGCCGCGGTGCAGCGTACCGAGGCCGATGCCGGCGTGGTCCACATGGACATCGGTGCAGGCACAACCGGTGCGGCGACGTATCTGAACAACAGGCTGCAGCATACGGCGGCGGCGCCCGTCGGCGGCAGTCATCTTGCGAGCGACATCGCGACGGCGCTCAACACCTCGATCTCGGTCGGTGAGGGCGTCCTCCACGAGCACGGAGCCGCGTCCTTGGAGGGCGCGGCTTTGCGTGAGGAAGTCACCATCCCCTGCTATGGGGTCAGCGGCTACCGGCGATTCCGGCGGGGCTATCTCCTTGAAGTCATACGGCTCCGACTTACGGAGCTGCTGCAGCTCGGCTGGGCGGCGGCGATGGGCGCACGGCGAAAGAAGCGCCCGGCAAGCATCGTCCTCACCGGAGGCGTCGCGGCGCTGCCGAGCATTGCCGACCTGGCCCGCGAGGTGCTCGGCGTCCCCGCCCGAGTGGGCGAGGCGGCCGGCGGCATCCTCTACCGGGAGGGCGGTGCGGTAAGCGATCTGCGAGGGCCGGCGCACGCGTCGCTGCTGGGCCTCCTGCGGACCTATCGCGACCCCGTCCTGGGCCCGGTGTGGCGGGAAGCGGAACGTCCGAGAGGCTTCCGTCTCTTCGGGCAGGTCGAGGGGCTCCGGGCCTGATCGGCCCAAGGCGCTGTGCGATAGAGAAGACGACGTAAGGAAACGACAACGACAACCGGAGCGATACAGGGCCAGTCGCCGGATGCAAGCACCGGCGGAAGAACCAAAGAGGGAGAGGCACCTATGGGCGGACAGAGCGAATTCAAAGGGATGGCGGACGTAAAGGTCATTGGCGTCGGCGGCGGAGGCTGTAACGCCGTCGCGCGGATGCTGAAGGAGCAGGTCAACGGGGTCAGCTTTGTGTGCGTCAACACGGACGCGCAGGCGCTGATGCGCGCCGAAGCCCCGCTCCGCATTCGCATCGGCGACCAAGTCAGCCGCGGCCTCGGCGTGGGCGGCGACCCCGAGAAGGGGCGCCAAGCTGCGGAGGAGAGCCGCGATGATCTCGTCGAGACTATCGGCGAGAGCGACATGGTCTTCCTGACCGCGGGGATGGGGGGCGGCACCGGAACCGGCGCCGTGCCCGTCATCGCGGAGGTGGCGCGGACCAGCGGCGCGCTCACGGTGGCCGTCGTAACGCGGCCGTTCGAGTGGGAAGGCGCCCACCGGCGCGCCCGGGCCGAGGAAGGCATCAACCGGCTGCGGGAGAAGGTCGACACGTTGCTGGTCATTCCCAACGACGCGTTGGTGGCGGTGTGCGACCGGAAGGTCACCATCGGCGACGCCTTCAAGCTCGCCGACGAGGTGCTTCGCCGCGCCATCCAAGCGATCTCCGATCTGATCACGGTGCCGGGCGACATCAACCTCGACTTCGCCGACGTGCGCGCCGTCATGAGCGACGCCGGCTCGGCGATGATGGGCGTGGGCTACGGGAAGGGCGACAACCG
>DAOUKZ010000031.1:0-6807 GCA_034420775.1 Dehalococcoidia bacterium | reverse complement strand
TGGCGAACTCGTCCTCGGAGTTCGCGGCGATGGTCGAAAGCGCGGCACAGAGCCGTAGCCAGGCCAACGAGCAGCGCGAGAGCGACGCGGGGAAAGCTGCCTCGACTGGCGGCGACAAGGCGTGATGCGACGGAGACAGAAGGGGGAGGGCTGAACTATGTGTCAGCGAGACAACTTGCTTTGTGCGGTGCAGTGGACGATATGGATGTGGACGGGGGCGATGTGGGCATGGGCTTTGCTCGAGGTCGTGACGGCGCTCAAGGACTTCGGCGACTGCGGCAGCTATTGCACCGACATCCTCATCGCCGGAACGGTGGTCGGGGCCGGTCAGGCCGTCGGGCTGTGGTTCCTGGTCATCGTGCCGCTCGTCGTTGCGAAGAAGGTCCTGCAGCACTGCGTCGATCAGGCTGAGTGAACCGGGCCGCGTGCTAAGATGACGCCGCCGCGACCGCCGTGCGCCTCGTCCATGCGCGGGGCGACCGAGGGGGCCGAATGTTCACGGTAGCGATCCTCACCATCAGCGACGCCGCGTCGAAGGGGAAGCGTGAGGATACGAGCGGGGACAACATCGAGACGGCGGCGCGCGCGGCGGAGGCGTCCGTGGTCCACCGCGAGGTTGTGCCCGACGAGCGCGACCAGATCGCGGGTCTTCTTTCAGGGTGGAGCGCCGAGGGCGTCGACCTGATTCTCACCACTGGCGGCACGGGGCTTGGCCCGCGCGACGTCACTCCCGAGGCGACGCGGGACGTGATCGAGCGCGAGGTGCCGGGTCTGGCGGAGTTGATGCGGCTGGAATCGTGGCGGGCGAACCAGCACGCCATCCTCAGCCGCGCCGTGGTCGGCGTGCGGGGACACACGCTCATCGTCAACCTTCCGGGCAGCCCGAAGGCCGTAGCGGAGAACCTCGAGCTGGTGATGCCGGTAATCCCGCACGCGATCGCCATTCTCCAAGGAGGCGGCGCCGACCACACGCCGCCGGCGCATGAAGGGCTCGCCCACGAGGGCGGGCATCATCACCACGGTCACCATCACCACCGGTGACGCGGCGGCGGCGGTGCGCTTCACGATCCTCACCCTGTTCCCCGAGATGTTCTCGTCGCCGCTGTCGTCGAGCATCGTTGGGCGGGCCGTCGAGCGCGGACTCGCCACCATCGACGTCCGCGACATCCGCGACCACACCCACGACCGTCACCGCACCGCCGACGACTACGCCTACGGCGGCGGGCCCGGCATGCTGATGAAGCCGGAGCCGCTGATCGAAGCAATTGAGGCGGTCCGCGAGAGCGACGCCGCGCCGCGTGTGGTGTTGATGAGTCCGCTGGGAAGGACCTTCGATCAGCCGGCGGCGGCGGAATTGGCGGGCGAGGCGCACATCGCCCTGGTCTGCGGTCATTACGAGGGAGTGGACGAGCGCGTCCGGCACCACGTGGACGACGAGATCAGCCTGGGCGACTTCGTGATGACCGGCGGGGAGCCGGCGGCGTGGGCCATCATCGACGCGGTGGTACGGCTCCTGCCCGGCGCCCTTGGCGACCCCGGCTCGCCGGCGACCGACTCCTTCGCCGACGGGCTGCTACAGTACCCGCAATACACGCGCCCCGAGGACTTTCGTGGGATGCGCGTCCCGCCGGTCTTGCTCAGCGGCGACCATGGGCGGATCGCACGGTGGCGGCGGAACCAGTCACTGCGCCGGACCCGCGAGCTGCGGCCCGACCTGCTGGACCGGGCGGAGATCACGCCGGGGGAGGTCGCGCGGGCGGAGGCGGAGCTCGACGAAGAAGAATCGCCCGACGCGTAACCCATTAGAGGCGCGGGGGCCGGTCGAATGTGGTATTCTGGCTAGTCGTAGAACCGGAGCGTGGCAATGCGTTCCGAAGCCCCTCTCTACCCTGGCGGACGTCATGAAAGCACACGCGCTGATCGAACTGAAACCGAACGAGAACATCGCCGATCTGAACCCCGGCGACACCGTCAAGGTGAACGCGCAGGTGAAAGAGGGCGAGCGGGTGCGCACGCAGACCTACCAAGGCGTGGTGATCAAGAAGGGCGGCGACGGGCCCAGCGCCTCGTTTACGGTGCGGCGCATCAGCCACGGCGTCGGGGTCGAGCGGACCTTTCTCTACCACTCGCCCCTGCTGCAATCGGTCGAAGTGGTGCGGCAGGGCAAGGTGCGCCGGGCGAAGCTCTTCTATCTCCGAGGCCGCTCTACGAAGCAGGCCCGCATTAAGGAGAAGACGAACTTCGCACGGGAGGGCGGTCGCCCCGCCAAGTAGAGCTCCGGGGCGCGGCCTTCGGGCGGCGGGGCCGCCGGTGAGGAGCGCCTGATGGGCTACGCCGAGGTCGCGGTCGACGCGCCCACGCAGCCTGGGCGCACGTTCAGCTACTCCTTCTCCGACGACGAGGACGTGCGTGTCGGTCACGCCGTCCGCGTCCCCTTCGGCTCCAGGCAGCTCCCCGGCTTCGTCTTCGAGACGCCGGACGTCCCGGCCTTCGCGGAGACCCGCCCCATCTCGGAGGCCGTCGGCCCCGGCCCGCTCCTTTCACCATCGCAGATCGAACTGGCGCGGTGGCTGAGCGACACCTACCGGTCCACACTGTTCGCGGCGGCCTCGCTCATGACGCCGCCGGGGTACCGCGACCACGTCACGGCCACCTACTTCCTCAAGGATGAGCCCGCGGACTCGGCGGAGCCGGACGAGGCGAACGGGGAACCGCGCCAACTGACCATGCTGCCCGGCGGCCCGACGCGTCCAGCCCTGGGACTCGACGCGACGCAGGCGTCGGTCGTCGACTTGCTGCGGGGCCGCGACCCCGTCCCCATCGCCGAGATCGAGCGGGCCGTGGGTAAGAGGCCGGCCGCGGCGGCGCTTCGCAAGCTGACGCGGAGTGACGCCGTCGGCAAGTCGTGGGCGTGGCGGAGGGCCGGAGTCCGGCCCAAGACACAGCGCCGCGTCCGGCTGCTCGACGCCGGCGCGGCGGCGCTCGAGAAACTGCGCCGTGGGGCGCCCAAGCAAGCGGCGGTGCTCGAGGCAGTGATGGCCGCGGGCGGCAGTCTCCCCACCTCGGAGATCACCAAGGAACGGGGTCTCTCCAAGTCGTCACTCAACACGTTGGTCAGGAAGGAACTCGTCGCAATCGACGAGGTGCGGGTTATGCGCGACCCGCTGGCGGGGCGCGACTTCGAGCAGACGGCGCCGTTGACGCTGACACCCGATCAGGAACGGGCATGGCAAGAGATCAGCGGCGCCCTCGACGAAGCCACGCCGGGCGGCGCGCCTCGCGTGTCGCTGCTTTTCGGCGTTACCGGCAGCGGCAAGACGGAGCTCTACCTCCGGGCGCTAGACCGGGTGGCGCGCCGGGGGCGCAAGGGCATCGTCCTCGTGCCGGAGATTTCGTTGACGCCCCAGACGATCGAGCGCTTCGCCGGACGCTTCCCCGGACGGGTCGCGGTGCTCCACAGTCATCTGAAACCGGGCGAGCAACTCGACGAGTGGCGGCGCATCCGCGACGGCGAGTTCGACGTGGTGATCGGAGCGCGGAGCGCGATCTTCGCACCGCAGCCCGATCTGGGCCTGATCGTGCTCGACGAGGAGCACGAGTGGACCTACAAGCAGCACGAGCAGCCTCCGCTGTACCACGCGCGGGACGCGGCACTGCGGCTGGCCGAGATCACCGGCGCCGCCGTCATCCTGGGAAGCGCCACGCCCTCGGTGGAGAGTTTTCACCGGGCGGCTTCGGGCGCCTACAAACTCTTGGAACTTCCCAACCGTATCGTGGCGGCCGGCGACGGCGAAACGATCACGGACGCCGCGCCGATGCCGCGAGTGCGCGTCGTCGACATGCGTGAGGAGCTGCGGGCGGGGGTGCGGAGTGTCTTCTCGCGCCCGCTGGCGGCGGGAATCGAAGAGGTGCTGGAACGGGGCGAGCAGGCAATCCTCTTTCTCAACCGGCGGGGCGCGTCGACGTTCGTGCAGTGCCGCGACTGCGGCTACGCTGCGCGGTGCAAGAAGTGCGACGCGGCGCTCATCTATCACGCGGAACGCGGCTACCTCCAGTGCCACCAATGCGGCGCGCGAAGCGGGCCGCTCTCGGTCTGCCCCGAATGCGGCAGCGAGCGCATCCGCATGATGGGTCTGGGAACGGAGCGCCTGGAGGCGGAGACGCACCGGCGTTTCCCCAGCGCGCGCACCATGCGCTGGGATCGCGACGTGGCATCGAGCGGCGCGGCGCACCAGGAGATCATCGATACGTTCCGAATGGGGGCGGCGGACATCCTCATCGGGACGCAGATGCTCGCCAAGGGGCTGCACGTTCCCTCGGTGACGCTGGTCGGCGTGGTCAACGCCGACATCGGCCTCCACATTCCCGACTTCCGGGCCGGAGAACGGGTCTTCCAGATCGTGGCGCAGGTCGCGGGTCGCGCGGGACGCGGCCCGGCGGGCGGGCGTGTCGTGGTGCAGACCTACTCGCCGGACAACTATGCGGTGGCGGCGGCGGCGCTCCAGGACTACCGCACCTTCTACGACGAGGAGATCGCGCGGCGGGCCGAACTGACACTGCCGCCCTTCGCCCGGCTCACGCGGCTGGTCTACCAGCACGAGAACGCCGAGGCCGCGATGAACGAGGCGCGCCGCGCCGCGGAGAGCCTGCAACTCCGGCTCGACGAGATCGGCTACCCCGGCGCCATCCTCACCGGGCCCGCGCCGGCGCCCTACGAGCGCATCCGCGGAAGGTGGCGTTGGCAGTTGCTCCTCCGCATGGACGAGCCGGGGCTGGCGCTCGACGACCTCCCGCTGGCCGAGGGCTGGCGGATCGACGTCGATCCCGTCGGCATGCTGTAGGGCGCGGGCTAGTCTTCGCCGAGGCCGTAGACGCGGGCGGCGTTGCCGGCAAGGATGGCGTGGCGCTCCTCATCGGGCACGCCGGCCATGTGGTCGTTGATCGTCTTAAGTGAGTTCGGCCAGTCGGTGCCGCCGTGGGGAAAGTCGCTCGACCACATGATCTGGCTCAGACCGATGCTGTGCCGGTTGATGATGGCGTAGCGGTCGGTGATGTAGGTCGTGAAGATATTGCGGTCGAAGTAGTAGCTGGGCGTGTGCTCGATGGGGGGCTTGTCGACGGGGTTGCGGCGGCTGTGCCGGTCGTCGAACTGCTCCTTGACGTAGGGGACCCAGGAGCTATCGACCTCGGCGATGACCAGCTTGAGGTTGGGGAAGCGGTCAAAGACGCCGGCGTTGATCAGCTCAAGGCAACGGAGAGGCGCGTCGACGTGGCGCAGCTCTCCGTGGGCGCCCGACTGCTTGCGCTCGGGGTCGCTGTCGGGCTCCCTGGCGAGCGAGACGTGGATCTGGATGGGAATGTTCATCTCCTCCGCCGCCGCCCAGAAGACGTCGTCCTTGGGCGAGGGAATCATTTCGCCACAGGGATAGCGGGCGAGCAGGACGCCGCGCATGCCGGGCAACTCGAGGGCGCGGCGCATCTCCGCGAGGGCAGCATCGACGCCGACGGTGGGCATCATTGCGATGCCGACGAGGCGGTCGGGCGCGTAGCCGGCGTACCCGGAAAGCCAGTCGTTGTAGGCGCGGATGCAGGCGACGTGGAACTCGGGGTCCTTGTTGGTGACAAAGACGTTCATGGAGATGCGCGGGGTGGGATACAGGACCTCGGCATCGACGCCGTCCTCGTCCTGCTCCTGGAGGCGAACCTCCGGTACCGCGCCGCCCTTGCGGGCGTCCTCCCAGCGCACCCACGGTGAACGTTCCTCGGGGGGCATGCCGCCGTTGACGTTGTTGCCGAAGTTGATGGGGACCGGCGAGCCCTCCATGACCCAGGCGTCGCCCTTCTCGAAACGCTCCATGCGGGGTGCGCGGTCCTTGAACTTGGCGGGCACGCGGGACTGCCAGAGATCGGGGGGTTCGTTTATGTGCGAGTCGCCGGATACGAGATTCAATTTTCGGGCCATACCACTTCTCCGCTGCAGCGTGTCGACCGCCGCTGCGCGCAATAGTAGCGCCGCGCCCACTGGGGCCGCAACGCCGGTGCACGACTGCTAGAATCAGCGGGCCGTGCCCGGTACGCCGGCTCGCACCACGCGACGCAATGGACAACTTGATCGCCAATACCGCCATCGTCGGCGTCGGCTCCACCTCGTTCACGCATCAGGCGACGCGGGGGCGTCTGGCCTTGGCGGTCGAGGCCATCGCCAAAGCCATCGATGACGCCGGACTGCAGCCCGACGACATCGACGGCCTGACGAGCCACGTCTTCGACCCAACGACGGAGCGCGAGGTGCTGAACTGCTTCGGTTGGCGCAACCTGCGCTACTTCGCCGAGACGGCCTATGGGAACAGCGCTGCCACGGTGGGCGTCGCCGCGATGGGAGTCGCGACGGGGCAGGCGCGCTATGCGGTGGCGTTCCGCTCGATCAGCGGGCGGTACGGCGACGGGCCGCGCGCCGAGCAGGTGCGCGGCGAGTACGCCTTCTACGCCCCCTTCGGCATGCGCGTACCCGCGCACTGGATAGCGGTGATCGCCCAGCGGTACCTCCACGTCTACGGCGCCGACCCGCGGGCCTTCGGCTGGGTGTCGGTGGTCTGCCGCAAGCACGGGGCAACGAACCCGGGTGCGGCGAACTACGGACGGCCCATCACGCTGGAAGACCACCAGGCCTCACGGATGATCGCCGACCCGCTCCGGTTGTTCGATTGCACGCCGAACACGGAGGGCGCCTCCGCGGTGGTGGTGGCGTCGCGGGAGGACGCGCGGGACCTGCGGCACCCGCCGGTGCAGATCCTTGGCTTTGCGCAG
>DAOUKZ010000030.1:0-1721 GCA_034420775.1 Dehalococcoidia bacterium | reverse complement strand
GCGCATGCCGCCGGCTTCGACGTCGCCGCCGACCGCCGCCTCGACGGCTGGGTGGCCTTCCTGCTTCGCCGCGAGTAGGGGTCGCCCTCCCCCACCGGGGCCCCGGCGGGTGTCTCGGCGAGGCCGCCCTAACTCCCCCTCCCTTTATGGGAAGGACTGAGGGAGGGCCGGGGTGGCTCTCCCCCTCTCCCGCTGGGAGAGGGTTGGGGTGAGGGCGGGGGGTGGTGAGGGGTGCGCCAACGCCCTCGGAGCGGTCCCCGTGCCGCGAAGACTGCGCCGCCGCGCGGTCAAACCCGCCTCAACTCGTGGTCAACCTGCGTTAACTCGCGGTCAACGTGCCGCGCATCGCGGCCGTCCACCGCCGGCCAACGGAGTAGCACCCGCAAGACTTCCAAGAACGTCTAAATGACTTCCAAGAACTTCCAACGAACTTCCAACCCTCCTATACCTGGTGAACTTGGACTTCCAAGGTCCCGGAGACCGCGAAGAGCCGCTGGCCGCGCGGCGGACTTCGGGCCGCCCGTGGCGGGCGCTGCGGAGGGAGACGGCCCCCGGCCTAGATCGCGCCGCGCTCGCGGAGGCCGCTGATTTCCTGCGGCGAGTAACCGGCCTCCGCCAGCACCTCGCCGGTGTGCTCGCCGAGCTTGGGCGCCGACCGTCTCGGCGCGCCCGGCGTCTGGGGGAGGTGCACCGGCACGCCGATCTCGGTCAGGCTGCCCGCCTCGGGGTGCGGCACCTCGGTGACGTAACCGTTGGCGCGGGCCTGCGCGTCCTCCGCGACCTCCGCGTAGTCGAGCACGGGCTGGCAGATGATGTTGCGTTGCCGCATCGCCTCGACCCACTCGTCGCGGGGCTTGGTGAGGAAGATCTCGTCGAACATGGCGATCAGCTCAGCGCTGTTGGCGGCCCGCGACTCCGTGTCACGGAAGCGCTCGTCGTCACGGAGGTGCTCGATGCCGAGGATTTCGACGAAGGCGGGCCAGTAGCGGTCGGGCCCGACGCCGCCGATGGCGAGGACCTTGCCGTCGGCGCAGCGGTAGCTGTTCATGAGCGGGTTCGCGCTCTTTTCGCGCTTCTTGGGCGCGGGCAGCGATCCGTTGATCAGGTACCCGTTGATCGCCATCGCCTGCAGCATGAGGATGCCGCCGAGCTGCGACGTCTGGATGTGCTGGCCGACGCCGTGCCGCTCGCGGGCGATGACGCCCATCGCCACGCCCCAGGCCAAGGTCATGGCGCCGCACTGGTCGGAGATGCCGCCGGCGGGCGACTCTGGATAGTCGCGGCCCAGCGAGTTCATCCAGAGGAATCCGCCCCGCGCCTGGCCCAGCGAGTCGAAGATGCCGTCGCTCGCGTGCGGCCCCTCGTGGCCCAGCCCGGTCACCGAGGCGTAGATGATGCCGGGGTTGATCTTCCGGACCGTCTCGTAGTCCACGCCCAGGCGCTCGACGACGCCGAGCCGGAAGTTCTGCGTGATCGCGTCGGCCTTTTCGGCCAGCCGCAGGAAGACGGCGCGCCCTTGGTCCGACTTGAGGTTCAGGGTGATGCTCCGCTTGTTGCGGTTCATCGTCTCGAAGTACGAGTTATGCGCGCCGGTCGACGTGGCTATGCCCCGTCCTGGGTCGCCGCCCGCGGGGTCTTCGACCTTGATGACCTCGGCGCCCATGTCGGAGAGCATCACGGTGGCCCACGGCCCGTTCTGGAAGATGGTGAGGTCGAGGATC
>DAOUKZ010000029.1:0-17109 GCA_034420775.1 Dehalococcoidia bacterium | reverse complement strand
ACCTGCCGGGTCGCGAGCCGTCCGTCTCGCCCTCACAGCAGGCCGACATCGACCGATATCTTGCCGCGCTGGAATCGTCGCCGTACAGCCCGCCGCCTGAGGCCAAGCTCGACCCCGAGCTGCTCGCCTACCTGCTCGACGAGGGCAAGGTCGTCCGTGCCGCGCCGGACGTCGTCTTCGCCGCCGCCGCCTTCGAGGAGATGCGCGGCAGGGTCGTGGCCCGCCTGCGGGAAGAAGGGACGATTACGGTGGGGCAGGTCCGCGACATGTTCGGCAGCAGCCGCAAGTACGTGCTCGCTTTCCTCGAATACCTCGACCAGACCCGAATCACGCGCCGCCAGGGCGACGAGCGGGTGCTGCGATGAACCGGCTTCTTAGGACGGCGATGCCGTGACGCCGCTCGACCTGCACCGCACCGTCTCGCAGGTGGAGGGCATGACCCGCGGCCTCGACGACGGCTTCGACGCCTGGCGGGGCCGCCTCGACCGCGCCGCCGCGGTGCTCCGCGACCCGACCTTGTCGGGGCTCGGCGAGTCCGAGCTTCTGCACCGCATCGAGGCCGCCGGTCCGCCGCGCCGCCGTGTGACCTGGATCGTGGCGGGGACGCCCGGCGGCCTCCGACCTGGCTTAGCAGACACTGTGCCTGCGCCGCCCCTCCCATCCGACTACACCGTCTTTGCGACCGACGGCTCGCAGATCCACCTCGACCGCCACGAGGCGGCGCAGTGCTACCTCATCAACGTGGGGGGCATCCGGCTGCGTTACGGCGCGGAGCCCGCCGCCGAGCTCTTCGGCGAGCCGGTGCTCTTCAGCGAGCCGCGTGACATGGTCTGGGCCGACCCTGCCGGGATGAAGGACGAGACCGTGGACGAACCCCTGGTGGGCCTGCTGCGCACCGCCATGGAGGCGCAAGCGCTGGCCGGACGCATCGAAGCCGACTCCGGCGGCGAGCCCGTCGCGGCGCTCCTCGACGGTAGCCTGGTGCTCTGGCAGCTTTCGCGCCACCCCGAGCACGTTCGGGACCGCATCCTGCGCGACGGATTGGTCGACGCCCTGACCCGCCTTCGCGAGGTGGCGCGCCGCCGGCCCGTCGCCCTCGGCAGCTACATCAGCCGCCCGGGGGCCAGGGAGGTGGCGAACGTGGTGCGGGTCGCCGCCTGCCCGCATGAAGACGTCGCCACTTCCGGCTGCGACAATATTTGCGTCAAGGGCATCGGCAAGCGCGAGTGCGAGGGGGCCGTCGCCGGACTCATGGACCGCGATCTCTTCGCCGAGCTGCTTGAGCCTGGAGAACGGTCACGGGTCTTCGCCAGCGCGTCGAGCATCGTCGAGGAGTACGAGCCCCACGAGGTGCGCTTCTTCTACGTGAACGCCGGCGATGAGATCGCCCGCGTCGAGACGACGCAGTGGGTCGCCGACAACCCCGATTCGCTCGACCTCCTGCACGCCGCTGTGCTCGATCAGTGCACGAAGGGACGCGGCTACCCGCTCGCGCTGCAAGAAGCCCACGAGCGCGCCGTCGTCAACGCCGCCGACCGCCGGGCGTTTTGGACGTTGGTCGAAGGCTCGATGCGGCGAAGGGGGCTCTCGACGTCGGGCTCGCGCAAGGCGCGCAGCAAGCGGTCGCGGGCAATATAGAGGAAGGCAGGCAGGCGTCGATGACGAGTGATGGACGGAATGGGGACGGCGCAGCGCGGGCCGGCGAGGTTATCGAGGCGTCGACTGGCGAGTTCACCGCCGAGTGCTACCGCAACGCCGACCCGCCGCCCTTGGGAAGCTTGGTGACGACGCGCGACGGCGAGACTGAGATCTTCGGCGTCGTCCACCACGCCGCCGCGACCGGGCTCGACCGCTCCCGGCCCGTCGCCGCCCTCGGCGAGGACGCCGAGACGGAGGCCGATCTGCGGGCGCGGCACCCCGAGCTGACGGAGCTGTTGCGCGCCGAGTTCTCCGCCGTCGTCGTGGGACACCGGGACGGGGCAGGCGTCTCTCACGTCCTCCCGCCGAGGCCGGCCCGCCTGCACGGCTTCGTCCACGTCGCCGATGCGCCCGCCGTGCGGGAGTTCACCTATTCGCCGCACTATCTCGCCAACCTGGTCAATGCGGCCTCGACGGACGCCGACCACGCCGCCGCAGCCTTCGTCCGCCTCGCCGGCCGCGCCCACCCCGACCCCGCTGCCTTCCGTCTCACCGCGGGCAAGGAGATCGCCCGCCTCCTCGCCCGCGACGTCCAGCGTCTGAACACGCTGCTTCGCATGATGCGAGGCTAACTCCTCTCCCTCTTCGTAGGGGCGCCGCTTGTGGGCGCCCTCCGGCCCTTTCCGGATGGGACGATTCCGCATCCCTTCCAACCCTTGCCCATGGGTAGAATGGCGGCGGCCCGAGCGGGCCGAGGAGGTACTCGATGCGAGGACTGCCGAGAAGGGCGCGGGCGATGTACGACAAGGTCGCGCCGCGCTATGGAGAGATCACGGACGACCTGCTGTTTGGCGAAATCTGGGACCGGCCGGAACTGACCCACCGCGAGCGGAGCCTGTGCGTTATCGCGGCCCTGACGGCGCTTTACCGCACCGACCAGATCCGCGCCCACGTCCAGCTTGGCCTGAACAACGGCTGCACCCAGGAGGAGATCTCCGAGGTGATGCTGATGATGGCCTTCTACGCGAGCTGGCCCTGCGCGGGCAACGCGCTGCGCGTGGCGTCTGAGGTCTTCGAGGAGCGCGCCGCGAAGGATGCCTAGCGCGGCACTTTGTTAAAAAATTCACTTGAAAGGCCCAGGGGCCTGTGCTACATTGAGCGCCCGCACTTCAGGCGTGCATGGAGCGGCCGCGTTACTTCTAAAAAGAGGCATCGCGAGATTCATCTAATGCGCTTCACGTATTGGGGGCCGTCGTGAGCGAGTTCGGCTTCATCGGGATCTTCCTCATCTTCGCCGTGACGATCCCGCTGAGCATGCTGCTCATCCCCTATTTCCTTACCGTCATCGGCGTCAAGCCGCAGGTCAAGGACAGCGTCAAGGACGACACCTACGAGTGCGGCGTCCGGACCGTCGGCGGCTCCTGGGTACGGTTCAACTTCCGCTACTACTACTTCGCGCTCTCGTTCCTCATCTTCGACATCGAGGCCGTCTTCCTCTTCCCCTGGGCGGTCAACGCGCGGGGGCTGGAATGGTTCGGCTTCGGCGCGGTCGCCGTCTTCGTCGCGATCATCACGCTGGGCCTCCTCTATGAATGGCGCAAGCGCGCCCTGAAATGGAGCTAGCCGTGCCCGACGCAGGCGACGCGCCGACCACCAACCCCTACGGCATTCCCCGCGAGCTGTCGCGCCGGCTCGACGCCGAAGAGGGCGCCGAGATCAACCAGCTCATCCTCGACTCGCCCCGCCAGGTGATGGACGACCCCCTGGTGATCTCCGAGGAGACGCAGCGCAACGTCCTGGTCACGTCCATCGACGCGCTCGTCTCCTGGGGCCGCAAGAACTCAATGTGGCCGCTCACCTTCGGCCTGGCCTGCTGCGCCTTCGAGATGATGGGCAGCGCCATGTCGCGCTTCGATATCGCCCGCTTCGGCATGGAGGCCTTCCGCGCCTCCCCCCGCCAGGCCGACCTGATGATCGTGTCGGGCACGGTGACCTGGAAGATGGCCGTCCCCATCCGGCGCATCTATCAGCAGATGGCGGAGCCGCGCTGGGTGATCTCGATGGGCGTCTGCGCCACCAGCGGCGGCCCCTACTACGAGTCGTACAGCGTGACGCCGGGCGTCAACCGCGTCGTGCCCGTCGACGTCTACGTGCCCGGTTGCCCGCCCCGTCCCGACGCCCTGCTCTACGCGATCATGAAGCTCCACGAAAAGGTCACTCGCGGCAGCATCGGCAAGCGCAGGACGTTCACCCGTGACTAGGGCCATCTCCGGCAACGAGCTTGCCGACCGCCTGCGCGAGGCCGTCCCAGGTTCGGTCGCCGGCAGCAGCGAGGCCTCGGTCCTAGTGCACGCCGCCTCGCTCGTGGATGCGGCCCGCTACCTCCGGGACGACTACGAGCTCGACTTGGGCGCGCTGATTCACCTCACCGCGGTGGACTACGTCGACTATTTCGAAATCGTCTACCGGCTGACTTCCTACTACCGCAACCACGGGGCGCTGATAAAGACCCGCGCCTATGGCCGCGAGGCCCCGGAGGTCCCCAGCGTCATCGACGTCTGGAGGTCGGCCGACTTCCAGGAACGCGAGGTCTACGACCTGATGGGGGTGCGCTTTACGGGCCATCCCGACATGAAACGCATCTTCCTGTGGGAAGGCTTCGACGGCTACCCATTGAGGAAGGACTTCCTGCTCCGGAGGCCGTAGGCCCCGGGCGGTCGAGCGAGACGCCGTGACGCTGAAGTCAGAACCCATCACCGTTAACCTGGGGCCGCACCACCCCAGCACGCATGGCGTCTTCCGCCTGCGGGTGGTCTTCGACGGCGAGGTGATCCAGGACGTCGAGCCCATC
Organism: Dehalococcoidia bacterium; assembly: GCA_034420775.1. Classification (GTDB taxonomy): domain Bacteria; phylum Chloroflexota; class Dehalococcoidia; order SHYB01; family SHYB01; genus DAOUKH01. The sequence continues at coordinate 12,620 of DAOUKZ010000029.1, read as the reverse complement.
TTCGGCTACCTGCACCGCGGCTCGGAGAAGCTGGCCGAGGAGCGCACCTGGACACAGGTTGTCACCCTGACCGACCGCCTCGACTACACCGCCTCGATGTCGAACAACCTCGCCTACGTGATCGGCGTTGAGCGGCTGCTCGGGGTCGAGGTGCCGGAGCGCGGCCAGTACATCCGGGTGCTCATGGCCGAGCTCATGCGCATCGCGTCGCACCAGATCGCGACGGGGTTCTTCCTGCAAGACCTCGGCGCATTCGCCACGCCGCTCATGTACATGTTCCGCGACCGCGAGCGCATCCTCGACCTCTTCGAGATGGTGTGCGGGGCGCGAATCACCCACAGCTACATGCGGGCCGGCGGGGTCAACGACGACCTCCCGCCCGAGTTCTTCCCCGCGCTGGCCAGTGTGGTCGAGGAGTTGCCCCGGAAGTTCGACGAGTACGAGCAGCTCATGCGCGAGAATGAGATTCTGATCAGCCGTTGCAAGGGCATCGGCGTGCTCCCGCGCGACCTGGCGGTCAACGCCGGCGTGACCGGTCCTCCCCTGCGCGCCAGCGGCCTCGCCTGGGACCTCCGAAAGGCGAACCCCTACGAGGTCTACGACCGGCTCGAGTTCGACATCCCCACGGGGACGGACGGCGACAACTACGACCGCTTCCTGGTGCGGCTTGAGGAGATGCGCCAGAGCCTCCGCATCATCCATCAGTGCGTGGAGCAGATGCCGCCGGGGCCGCACCGCACCGACCTTCCCATGCTGCTGCGTCCCCCGGCCGGCGAGGCCTACGGACAGGTCGAGGCGCCCAAGGGCGAGCTCGGCTTCCACCTCGTCAGCGACGGCGGCGTCGCCCCCTACCGCTGCGCCATCCGCTCGCCGTCCCTCATGAACCTCACCGCGCTGCGTGAAATGCTCATCGGCTGGAAGATGGCCGACTTGGTCACCATCTTCGGCAGCATCGACATCAATATGGGCGAGGTTGACCGCTAGTGGAGCATCTCGCCAAAGGCTGCAAGCCCGACGGATTCTGGGCCGACATGTCCCTGTGGCAGGAGTGGGGCATCAACTTCCTGCCGCGGATGGGCGACGAGCTCTGCCGGGCAATGGGCGGCGCCGCTGCCGGCGGCTGGCCCGATCCGCTGATCTACATCGTGCTCGGCGTCATCGGGAGCCTGCTCGTGGTCAACGTGGCCACCCTCGGCGTGCCCTACGTCATTTTGATCGAGCGCAAGCTATTGGGACGCTTCACCCAGCGCCCCGGCCCCAACCGAGTCGGCGTCTTCGGCATCCTACAGCACATCGCCGACGCGCTGAAGCTGATGACGAAGGAAGACACCACGCCGCGCGCCGCCGACAAGTTCCTCTTCGGTCTGGCGCCCCTCGCCTTCGCCGCCATGATCATCGCTATGTTCGCGGTGATCCCGTGGGGGCCGTTTGGCGCCGTCCTCGCCGACATCGATGTCGGCATCCTCTACGCCATCGGCGTGACCACTGCGGCGGAGATCGCGGTCTTCATGGGCGGCTGGAGTTCGAACAACAAGTACTCGCTTTTCGGCGCGATGCGCGCCGTGGCGCTTCTGGTGAGCTACGAGATACCGCTGGTCCTCTCGATCATGGGCGTGGTGGTGCTCACCGGAAGCCTGAACCTCACCGAGATCGTCGAGCAGCAACGCTTCGCGCCCAACCTGGCGTGGATGCCGCTGGGCTTCATCGTCTTTGCCATCGCCGTCTCCGCCGAGCTCAACCGCGCCCCCTTCGACCTGCTGGAAGCCGACTCGGAGATCATCTCCGGCTTCCACACCGAGTACAGCGGCATGAAGTGGACGGTGGTGCAGCTCGCCGAGTACGCGTCGATCATCGGCTTCTCGGCCATCACCGCGACCCTCTTCCTCAGCGGCTTCAAAGGCCCCGAGCCGATTCCGCCCTATATCTGGCTCATGCTGAAGATGGGCTTCGTGATCGCGGTGCTGATCTGGGTGCGGGCGACGATCCCCCGGATGCGTGTCGATCAGGTCATGGGCTTCGGCTGGAAGTTCCTCCTGCCCCTTTCCTTGATCAACCTGTTCGTCGTCGCCGCAGAGGTCGTGGCCTTCCGTGACGGGGCCGACTTGCCGTACTGGATCATTCCGGTCAACTTCGCCATCGCCATTGGCTCGATCATCATCATGACGCGCATCTTGGGCTTCCAGGGCCGAACGCGGCGGATCGTCGATCCATCGCGTCCGGTCGTCCAACCGGTCCCCGTGCGCGGCGAGGCTGCGGGAGGGTAGGGATGTACGGAGAAGGAATCCTCAAAGGGATGGCGGTCACGCTGAAGCACCTCTTCCGCAAACCCGTCACCGTCGAGTACCCCGAGGAGCGGATGCCCGAGCACCCGCGCTACCGGGGCTACGAGTTCGTCTGGTACGAGGACCGCTGCACCGGCTGCGCCTCGTGCGCCAAGTACTGTCCTCTGGGCACCATCCGCATCGAGACCTCCCCCAAGGACAACCCCAACGTCGGCAACGACTACGCCCTCGAGGTCTTCGACATCGACACCGGCCGCTGCATGTTCTGCGGCCTCTGTGTCGAGGCCTGCCCTTACGACGCGCTCTTCATGGGCACCGGCTACGAGCGCGCCACCTACACCCGCAAGAGCATGGTGGTCCACATCGACGAGCTTCGCACCTCGCGCCAGAAGCCGAGCGCCTTCGCCAGACCCCACCTCCACGGCGTCGACTTCGAGCGTGACACCTCGCTGAGCGGCGGAGAGGCGGGCCGGTAGCGGTTATGGACGTCGGATCGGGCAACTCGATTGCCTTCTGGATTCTCGGCTCCGGGGCGGCGATCTCCGCGCTGGGCGTCGTGCTGGTGCGCGACATCTTCCGCGCCGCCCTCCTGCTCGTGGCGACCTTCCTCTTCGTCGCCGGGCTGTTCATCACCCTGAGCGCCGACTTCCTCGCCGTGGTCCAGATACTCATCTACGGCGGCGGCATCTCGATCCTCATCGTCTTCGCCATCCTGCTCACCCGCGACGTGCAGCAGGGCAACCCCTCCGGCAAGCTGATGCGGCCCGCGATGGGCCTGGCGGCCCTCCTGCTGGCCACCTTCGTCACCGCCATCGTCAACACCGACTGGAAGATCTCCGGGAGCGAACCGCTGGGCAGCACCACGGCGGCCATCGCCGATCTCATCGTGAACGTCTACGTCCTCGCGTTCATCATCGTCGGCGTGCTCCTGCTCGCGGTGATGATCGGCGCGATCGTGATCGCCAAGGGCAAGGACGAGGACTAGAGAGCGCATGGCCGGCCTCGAACACTACCTGGTCCTCTCCGCGATTATCTTCAGCATCGGGCTGGCTGGCGCGTTGGCGAAGCGCAACATCATTACCGTCCTCATGTCGGTCGAGCTGATGTTCAACGCGTCGAACCTCGCCTTCATTGCCTTCACCCGTTTCGTGACCCCGCAGGTGCTGACGGGGCACGCCTTCGCCATGTTCGTGATTACCGTCGCCGCGGCCGAGGTCGCCCTCGCCCTGGCCATCGTGATTGCGCTGTTCAGAAACAAGGAAACCGTCGACGTGACCAACGTCGACGCCACGAAAGGCTAGCGCGTGTCCTGGTCCCCCTATAAGAAGGCGCCGAACCTGCTCCTCGCCGAGATGTGGAAGGAGCTGTTCGAGGCCGAAGGCCTCCCGTCGCGCATCCTCCCCGAAGACGACATCACGACCTGGAGCGAGACCTCGAAGTTCATCGTCTACGTGCCCCGAGGCAGGGAGCACGTGGCCGACGAGATTATGCGGAAGATCTAAGTGCCCGAAATCGACGTCTGGTCAATCTTCTTCGCGCCGTTGGGGGCGTTCGTTCTGATCGCCCTGCTGCGGCCCTTCGTCGGCTCGCGGTGGCGCGGCGCCGGCTACATCACCGTGACCGCGATGGCCATCGCCTTCGGCCTCTCGCTCTGGGCGCTGGTCGAGGTGATGAACGCGCCGGGGCACGACCTCGGCTTCCAGCCGCACCAATGGCTGACCATCGGCTCGCTCGAGATCAACGTCGGCGTCACGATGGACGGTCTGACCGCCGTGATGGCGGTCATCGTGACCGGCGTGAGCCTCCTCGTCCAGGTCTATGGCCTGGAGTACATGAAGGACGACGAGAGCTTCACGCGCTACTTCGCCTACATGTCGCTCTTCACCGCGTCGATGCTCGGGCTGGTGATGGCGTCGGGCCTCGTCTTCCTCTTCGTGTTCTGGGAGCTCGTCGGCCTGAGTTCGTACCTCCTCATCGGCTTCTGGTTCCGCAAGCCCGAGGCGGCCCGCGCCGCGAAGAAGGCCTTCCTCGTCACCAGGCTCGGCGATGTCGGCTTCATGATCGCCATCGCCTGGGCCTTCGTCTTCGCCGGGACGCTCGACATCGAGGCGCTCAACCACGCGGCGGAGGTCGGTGCGATCGCGGGCGTCGGCCTGACCTGGCTCTGTCTGGGCATCTTCGCCGGCGCCGTCGGCAAGTCGGGCCAGTTCCCACTTCACGTCTGGCTGCCCGACGCGATGGAAGGCCCCACGCCGGTGAGCGCACTCATCCACGCCGCCACGATGGTCGCCGCGGGCGTCTTCCTGGTGGCGCGGATGTTCCCCCTCTTCGAGCACTCGCAGGCGGCGCTGACCGTCGTGGCCTGGATCGGGGGCGGCACCGCGATGCTCGCCGCGACCATGGCGCTCGTGAACAACGACATCAAGCGGGTGCTTGCGTTTTCCACGGTGAGCCAGTTGGGGTACATGTTCCTCGCCCTCGGGACGGGGGCGATCGGGGCGGCGATCTTCCATTTGGCGGCGCACGCCTTCTTCAAGGCGCTGCTCTTCCTGGGCGCGGGGAGCGTCCACCACACCACCGAGACCTATGACATGCGCTACATGGGCGGCCTGCGCAAGTTCATGCCCTTCACCTATGGAACGATGGTGATCGGCTCGCTCGCCTTGGTCGGCGTGTTTCCTCTGGCGGGGTTCTGGAGCAAGGACGCGATCCTGCTCGCCGCTTCAGATAACGCGTTCGGCATCGGCGGGGCGTCCGCGCTCTATTGGATAGCCGTTATCACCGCGGGTATCACCGGTTTCTACGTGTTCCGCATGCTGTTTATGACCTTTTCGGGCGAGTTCCGCGGCGGCGCGGAGGCCGAGGCGGCGGCCAACGCCCCGGCCGGGAACGGCGAGGAGCACGCGGCGGCGGAGGCATCCGCCCACGGCTCGGGCCACGGCCACGGCGCGCCGCACGAATCGCCGTGGCTCATCACCCTGCCGCTGGTCGCGCTGGCCGTTCCGGCCATCTTCTTCGGCCTGGCCGACCTGCCGTGGGACTTCCTCGACATCGCGGCCTTCAGCCTCTCGATCTTCCTCGGCGAGGCGCACCCGCACGAGTTCAGCGTCAGCGTCGCCGCTATTTCGTCCGCCGTGGGCGCGGCGGGGGTCGTCCTGGCCTTTTCGATGTACCGCTTGGGCGTGCCGTCGCCGGCGGCGGTGGCGCGGCGCTTCGCGCCGGTCTACCGCGTGCTCGCGAACCGCTACTACATCGACACGCTGTACGAGGAGATCATCGTGCGGCGCGTCTTTATCAACGGCGCCGGCGCGGTGATCGAGCTGATCGACACGCATATCGTGGACTGGGCGGTGAACTCCACCGGCTGGTTGGGCCGGAACCTGGGACGGGTACCGTCCGAGCTCCAGAGCGGACAGGTGCAGGCCTACGGGGCCGTCATCGCTTCCGGCGTCATCCTCATCGCGGCCGCCTTCTGGATCTGGGGCTAGCTGGATGCATCTGGTAGTCAACAGCGGCACGCGCCACGCCGGCGCCCTTGTGAACGGGGGCGCGCGGTGCTAACGGCGACGGTCTTCATCCCCGCGGCGGCGGCGCTGTTCATCCTACTCTTCGTCAAGGATGACCGGCACATCCGCTGGACCGCGCTGGCGGCGACGACCGCGGTCCTCGTCCTTGGACTGATCGTCTGGGCGGGCATCGACCTCGACGCGAGCGAACCCCAGTGGGTGGAGCGCCATACCTGGCTCTCCGCCCTGAAAGTGCAGTACTTCCTCGGCGTCGACGGCCTGAGCGCGCCGCTGCTCGCCCTGACCGGGTTGCTGGGCGTCGGCGCGGTGCTGGTCTCCGGCGGAGTGACCAACCGGGTGAAGGAGTTCTTCATCTGGCTGCTCCTGCTGGAGACGGGAATCCTCGGCGTCTTCGTCTCCCTCGACCTGCTGCTCTTCTTCCTGTTCTGGGAGGTCGAGCTGATCCCCATGTACATGCTCATCACCATCTGGGGGAGCGGGCGCAAAGAGTACTCGGCGATGAAGTTCCTGCTGTACACGGCGGGAAGCAGCGCGCTGATGCTCGCCGGTTTCCTGGTCATCTTCTTCTCGACGGGCACGTTCGACATGATCGAACTGCGGGACACGCCGTTCACCACGGCGCTGCTCACCGCCGAGGGCGTCTTCTTCCTCCTGCTCGCCGCCTTCGCGGTGAAGCTGCCCGTCTGGCCCTTCCACACGTGGCTCCCCGACGCCCATACCGACGCCCCCACCGCCGCCAGCGTGATGCTCGCCGGCGTGATGTTGAAGATGGGCGGCTACGCGATCCTGCGGCTCAACGTCAGCCTCTTCCCCGAGGTGACGGCGAACTGGGCCTGGCTCCTCGCGACGCTGGCGGTGGTCAACGTGCTCTACGGGGCGGTCATGGTCTTCCGCCAACGTGACATAAAGCGGCTGATCGCCTACAGCTCGGTCAGCCACATGGGATTCGTACTGCTCGGCGTCGCGTCGCTGCACCACATCGGCCTGACCGGGGCCGCGCTGCAGATGTTCACCCACGGAACGATCACCGGGCTTTTGTTCATGCTCGCGGGCTACGTCTACGAGAAGGCGCACACCCGGCACATCCCCGACCTCGGCGGCCTCGCGGGCCGGATGCCGGTGCTGGCGGTCGCCTTCGTCGCTGCGGGCTTCGCCGCCGTGGGCCTGCCGTCGATGAGCGGCTTCGTGGCCGAGGTGCTGGTCTTCATCGGCTCGTTCGAGGCCTACCGCGAGGCGACGATCCTCGCCATCGTCGGCGTCTTCCTGAGCGCCGGCTACATCCTGTGGACGGTGCGCCGGATCTTCTTCGGGCCGGAGCAGCGCCGCTTCGCCTCCATCAGCGACGCCACCCTCACCGAGGCCATCCCCCTGGCCGGCATGCTCGCCGCCATCTTCATCGTCGGCATCTACCCCGCGCTGGTCACCGACTACTTCGACGCCGGCCTGGCGCCGATCATGAACATCCTGGAGGCGGCCTCATGATCCACGGCCGCGTCCACAGAAGGCCGGAGAGCCACTGATGGAAGCCCGCGACTTCTATCTGCTCGCGCCGGAGATCAGCATGGCGGGCATCGCCGTGCTGGTGATCCTGGCCGACCTGTTCATCGAGCGGAAGAGCCTGCTCGCGCCGCTGGCGACGGTCCTCCTCGGCATCCCGCTCGGCTTCACCATCGTCCTCTGGGGCGAGCAGGACGCGGCTTTCAACGGCTTCTTCATCGTCGACAACTACGCCATCTTCTTCAAGCTGCTCTTCATCGGCGTCGCCGCGATGGCGGCGATGGCGTCGCAGAGCGCCGCGTCGCGGTTCCCGCGCTTCCAGGGCGAGTATTACGCGCTGGTGCTCTTCGCCACCTCCGGCCTGATGCTCCTCGCCGCCACCGGCGAGCTGCTCACCATCTACGTCTCGCTCGAGCTCAGCACCCTCTCCGCCATCGCGCTGGTCACCTTCTTCAAGGACGAGCGCTCCACGGAGGCCGGAGCGAAGTACCTCGTCCTCTCCGGCGTGAGCTCGGGGCTGATGATTTACGGCATGGCTTTCATCTTCGGCTTCACCGGCGAGACCGAGCTCGGCGCCATTGCCAGCGCCGTTGCGTCCGTTGACCTGCTGGCCCAACCCGGCCTCCTGATCGGCATCGTGCTGTTGGTGGCCGGCTTCGGCTTCAAGATCTCGGCCTTCCCCTTCCAGATGTGGGTGCCCGACGTTTACCAGGGCGCTCCGACGCCGGTCACCGCCTTCCTCTCCGTCGCCAGCAAGGCGGCGGGGTTCGCGCTGCTGATCCGCGTCTTCTACGCCGCCTTCCCCGACCTGGTCCTCGATTGGAGCATGCTCTTCGCCGTCCTCGCCGTCATTACCATGACGGTGGGCAACCTGACCGCGATGTTCCAGCAGGACATCAAGCGCCTGCTCGCCTACAGCGCGGTGGCGCATGCCGGCTACATCCTGATCGGCGTGGCCGCCGTGGCCGCGCGGGCGGCGGACGGCGAGGCGCTCGGCCTGCAGGGCGTGCTCTTCTACCTCGGCGGCTACGCCTTCACCAACCTCCTGGCCTTCTTCGTCGTCATCGCCGTCGACCACCGGCTGCGGAGCAATGAGATCGACGATTACGCCGGACTGGGCAAACGCGCGCCGCTCCTCGCCGCGCTCCTCGCCGTCTCTCTCATTTCGCTCACCGGCCTGCCGCCGACGGTCGGCTTCTGGGGCAAGCTCTACGTCTTCAACGCGGCGGTCAACGCCGACCTTGTCTGGCTCGCCGTCGCCGGCGGGATCAACTCGACCATCTCGGCCTACTACTACCTGCGCGTGGTGAAGACGATGTACCTCAGCCCCGCCGAATCGGAGGAGCCGGTCACCGCGGCCCCGACGATGGCCGCCCCGCTCCTGATCACCGCGGCGGGCGTCCTGTTCTTCGGGTTCGCCCCCAGCTTCCTCCTGGACTTCGCCGTCAGCGCCCTGAGAGGCTTCCCCGTCTGACCGGCCCCGCCGCTCCCCGGCGGCTGTTATCCTTTCCCCTTAGACTGACAGGTCGCCAGGGCGCGGCCCACTCCGAGCGCAATCGTGAAACGCATCGGCATCATCTTCAACGCGGCGAACCGGGACTCCGGCGAGCTGGCCCTCGCCCTCCGCGAGCGCCTTCAGGCGCTCTCCTACGACTGTCGGCTGGCGGACTCGCGGGAGGAGGCGGAGATCCACGACTCGTGCGCCGCCGCCGAGGTGCTCGTTACCGTCGGCGGCGACGGCACGATCCTGCGCACTGCGAAGGTGGCCGTCGTGCTCGGCGCGCCCATCCTTGGCGTCAACATGGGCAAGCTCGGGTTCATGACCGAGATGCGCGGCGCCGACGCCCTGGAGCGCGTCCCCGACTATTTGAAGCCCGGCGTGTGGGTCGAGGAGCGCGCCACGTTGGACGTCGAGGTGACGCGCGAAGGCGAGCCTTTGACGGACTGGGCGCTGAATGAGGCCGTGGTGAGCCGGGGCGGCGTGGCGCAGCTGATCGCGGTACGCGCCTACGTCGACGGCGCCTTCCTCGCCGCCTACCGCGCCGACGGCGTCATCCTGGCCACCGCCACGGGCAGCACCGGCTACGCCATGGCGGTGGGCGGTCCCATCCTCGAGCCGGAAAGCCGGCAGCTCGTGCTGGCGCCGGTCTCCCCGCACCTCTCGATGGCGACGCCGCTCGTCCTGGGCGAGGAGAGCCGCGTCGAGCTCGAAATTGCCGAGGGCGCCGGCGCCGTCGTCAGCCTCGACGGCCACAACGACCACGACCTCGGGCCCGGCGACGTCGTGCGGGCGAGCAAGAGCGCCAAGACGGCGAAGTTCCTCCGCGCCCGCAAGCCGCCGTATTTCTTCGAGACGCTGGCGCAGCGGCTGGGCCTCGACCGGCTGCCCGGCGCCGCCGCCGGGGGCGCGCCGTAAGGGAAGCGATGAAGACCATCGAGTCGAAGGTCGTGGCCGAGGGGCGCGTCATCAAGGTGCGCGTCGACGTCATCGAGACGCCCGACGGCCACCGCGTGAAGCGCGACATCGTCGAGCACCGGGGCGCGGTCGCGATGGTCCCGATCGACGCGGAGGGCCGCGTGATCCTGGTGCGGCAATACCGGCACGCGGCGGGGAAGTGGCTGCTGGAGATTCCGGCGGGCACACTCGAACCCGGCGAAGACCCCCTCGAGGCGGCGCAGCGGGAGCTCCGCGAGGAGACCGGCTTCGCCGCGGGCCGCATCGATCGCCTCGGCGGCTGCTACTCCGCGCCGGGCTTTTGCAGCGAGTACCTGCACCTCTACGCGGCGCGGGACCTCACGGAAGACCCCCTCGAAGGCGACGTGGACGAAGAGATCGAGGTCGTTCCCGTGCCCCTTTCGGAGGTGCGGAAGCTCATCGCCGAAGGCGAAATCGAGGACGCCAAGAGCCTCGCGGCGCTCCTCCTCGTCCTCGCGGGCGAGGGCGATTCGTAAATCACCCGTCCCTCTCCCCCCAGAGGAGACCTTTGCGTAATCGGGGCTTCCGGCGCCATGTACGTTGGCGCACCCCGCTCCACTCCCCGCCCTCACCCCAACCCTCTCCCAGCGGGAGAGGGGGAAGAACCTCCCCGCTCCGCCTGCTCCAGCTGCGGAAGGGTCCCGCAAACGTCTCCGTGTGGAGGGGCCAGACGCTCGCGGCCGCGGCTGCTTTGCAAATGCCGTTTGCTTTGAAAAGGGGGAGGCCTTCCCTATAATGTGCCGACGATGAGCAAGCCTCCGAGCTCGCCCCTCCTCCCCCGATTGATCCTGAAGGGTGGCGCTGCCTTGGACCGGCTGCTGCGCGCAAACGGCGGGGTGGTCTCCCGGCTCGACCCCGACCGGGCGGGGCAGCGGGCGGCGGTCGCCCTGCGCTACTTCTCGTGGCGCAAGCTCTTCAACCTGCTGATGGCCGAGGCGGAGTTCAAGCTTGCCCGGAAGCGCGTCTTTGCCAAGCCCTACGAGTGGGAGCTCGACACCACGAACATCTGCCAGCTGAAGTGCCCGCTCTGCCATACCGGCCTGGGCAACATCCACCGCGACAAGGGCGTGATGGACTTCGAGATGTACCGGAGGACGGTGGACGAGATCAAGGGCTATTGCATCTGGCTCACGCTCTATAGCTGGGGCGAGCCGTTCCTGAACAAGGACATCGACAAGTACATCGCCTACGCGCACCGGGCGCGCCTCGGCACCATCATCAGCACCAACCTCAACAAGCCTCTCACGCCGGAGATGGCGGAGGCGGTGGTCCGCTCCGGCCTGGACACGATGATTATTTCGATCGACGGGGTGACCCAGGAGGTCTACGAGCAGTACCGCGTGGCGGGGCAGCTCGACCGCGTGATCGACAACTTGCGCCTGCTCGTGGAGACGAAGCGGCGACTTGGCGTTGCCGCGCCATACTTGGAATGGCAGTTCATCGTGATGAAGCAGAACGAGCACCAGATCGACGCCGCTCGGGCGCTTGCGGGCGAGATCGGGGTCGACAACATCATCTTCAAGAACGTCGACTTCCCGTGGGGGATGGACGACCCCGCGCTGGCGGAGCAGTGGTTGCCGGCGGGCGACTCCCGCTACATCCGCGAGGCCACGTTCGACCGTCCCTACAAGGAGGATGGCGCGGCGTGCTGGCGTCTCTGGCGGACCGCGGTGGTGAACTGGGACGGCGGCCTCGCGGCCTGTTGCTATCTGACCGACAAGGAGCACGACTTCGGCGACGTGAGCGAGCACAGCGTCGACGAGATTTGGAACAACGAGCGGTACGCGGCCGCCCGCGGCCTCTTCAATGGCGAGAGACCGAAGGAGTACGTCGGCTGCCTGGACTGCAGCGTCTTCTTGAATTCGCGCCACGGCTCGCGGTGGAGGTCGCGTAATGGCGTGAATGGGACCGCGCCGCACCGGGTAGAGCTCCCGGTGCTGAACGGGGCCGGCGCCGCCGGGGAAGCACGGGAAGGCGAGCTGGCCGGGCGCCGCTGAGACCCACCGCATGCAGGAATCAGCGCTACGGCCGTCCCTACTTCGGGGCATCGCCAACATGCTCCTCGCCACCGACGGCTATGCATCCGCCGTGCGCGAGGTCGTCCTGATCGCCGGGGCCTACTTCGCTTACATGTTCGTGCGGAACATGATCGTCGACAACGTCGAGGTCGTGGGCTTCGAGAACGCGGCGTCGCTGATCTCCTGGGAGCAGTCGGCCGGCTTCTTCTGGGAGTTGTCGTGGCAGGCGTGGGCGCTGGACAACGGCGGCGCCTGGCTGATGCGCGTCTTCAACTACCTCTACATCGTGACCTACTTCCCGATCATCGCGGTCACGGCGATCTACTTCTATTGGATGTACCGTCAGCGGTACTTCTACTACCGTGCGCTGATCCTGCTCACGTTCGTGGCCTCGCTGATCATCTTCGGTCTGTTCCCGCTGGCCCCGCCCCGGCTGGTGGAGGGGTACGGGTTCGTCGACGGGATCGCGACCTACGGGCCGGCGTGGTACGCGAGCCGGGAGACGGCGTCGTACTACAACATCTACGCCGCGATGCCGAGCCTGCACTTCTCGTGGACGTTCATCTTCGGCTTCGTCTTCTGGAACACCGGCCCCTGGCCCCTCAAGGTCTGGGGCGCGCTGTACCCCACGATCACGTTCTTCGCCATCATCATCACGGGGAACCACTACATCCTCGACGCCATCGTGGGCATCACCATGGTGGCGGTGGTCTTCGCGCTGTTCGAGGCATGGCGGCGGCGGGACTGGCTGCGGGAGAAGATGGCGCGCCTGCGTCCTCGCGGGCGGACGCAGGCCGCGGGGCGCGCCGTTTCCTGAAAT
>DAOUKZ010000028.1:0-8162 GCA_034420775.1 Dehalococcoidia bacterium | reverse complement strand
TTATGAGCACCGGCTTCGGCGGCAGCAGGGCGAGCTCCCGCACCGCGACGGCATCGAGCGTGTCGCCATCAATGATGGCGCCGATCAACTCGATGGGGAGGCTGGCGCTCCTGATCTCCTCGTGGAGCGTCCTGGCGGGATCGACGACCTCGCCGTAGCCGAACGCGATGGCCGTGGGGCCCTGCAGGATGTCGCGGAGGCCCGGCTTGCCGGCGTTGTCGGCGGCGATCGCGGCGAGGTTGTTCTTCACCACCAGATACTCAACAGAGGCAGCGCGAAGCTTCCTTCGCAGCTCGTTGACCTCCGCCACGCTGATCCCGTTGTTCCGTGTGGTGACGGCAACGGTGCAGCGGGCGAGCCGTTCTTCGATATAGGCGACTTGCTTGATCTTGCGTTCGGTTGGCATTGGGTACCTCGGTAGGTGCGGTCGGCTCCAATGAAAAGCCCTGCTCGCGGACGGGCAGGGCTCGCTGGCTCGGCTGACTGTCAAAGGACAGAGGACGAGTGTCGGTGTGAGCGTTCCTACCTCGGCGGGGTTTACGCGCGTGGGCGACCCGCTGTCTACGGCTTGGGCTCGGCTATGGCGGCTTACATCGTTCGGGCGGTCGGCCTCCCGTGGAAGTCTGGGATACGGCTAGTTGGTGCGCAGGCTCTGAATCGCGCCGACGTCGAGTTTGATGGGCGGACCCATAGCCGTCGCCAACGCGGCGGAGCGGATGTACTGACCTTTGATGCCGGCAGGCTTCGCCGCGACGATGGCCTCCATCAGCGCGGCCAGGTTCTCCTTCAGCTTCTCTTCGTCGAAGCTGACCTTGCCGAAGATGGCATGGATGACGCCGGTGCGGTCGAGCCGAAACTCCTGGCGGCCCTTCCGGGCCTCCTCGACGGCCCTGGGGATGTCGGCTTCCTGCACGACGGTGCCGGCGCGAGGGTTCGGCATCAGGCCGCGCCGCCCAAGCACGCGCCCGAGCTTGCCCACCTTGGGCATCATGTCCTGGGTGGCGATGGCGACGTCGAATTCGACCCAACCGCCTTCGATGCGCTTGATCGTCTCGTCGTCGCCGATCACGTCGGCGCCCGCGTCCTGGGCAGTGCGCACGCCCTCACCCTGAGCGAAGACGAGCACGCGGACCTGCTTGCCAAGGCCGTTGGGCATCATCGCGACGCCGCGGATCTGCTGGTCGGCGTGCCGTGGGTCGGCCCCCATGCGCAGGTGGATTTCGACGGATTCGTCGAAGCCTGCGTAGGACGCCTTCTTTGCGAGACCGATGGCCTCGTCGGGCTGGTAGCGCCGGTCAAGCTCGACGAGCTTGGCCGCTTCCTGGTACTTCTTTCCGTGCTTCGCCATGATTTCGTGTGTCTCTTCCGGTGATTCTCTTATTCGACGTCAAGGCCCATGGAGCGGGCGGTGCCCTCGATGATGCGCATGGCGCCGTCGACATCGGCGGCGTTCAGGTCCTTCATCTTGAGCTCGGCGATTTCGCGCACCTTGTCCCGGCTCACGACGCCGGCCTTCTCGCGGGGAGTGTCGCCGCTGCCCTTCTCAACGCCCGCTGCCTTCTTCAGCAGGTCGGCGGCGGGAGACGTCTTCGTGATGAAGGTGAAGGAGCGGTCTTCGAAGATGGTGATCTCAGCGGGCACAACCTGACCGGCCTGATTGGCGGTCTTGGCGTTGTACTCCTTCACGAACTGCATGATGTTCGCGCCGTGCTGACCCAGCGCCGGCCCAAGCGGCGGCGCGGGGGTGGCGCCCCCTCCAGGGAGTTGCACCTTGACGACGGCGGCGACCTTCTTTGCCATGAGCTTCCTTTGCGCGTCTCTTGCCGGACGGCCGGCCTACAGTTTCTCTATCTGAAGAAAATCGAGCTCAACGGGTGTCTCCCTTCCAAAGAAGGACAGGAGCACCTTGACCTTGCCCTTCGCCTCGTCGAGCTCGTCGACGACGCCGATGAACTCGGAGAAGGGGCCGTCGGTGACTCGCACACTCTGGCCGACTTGATAGCCCACGCGAACGCGGGGCGCCTCGGCCTCCATCTGGCGAAGGATGCCCCGGACCTCGTCGTCCTCGAGGGGGATGGGGCGGTTGGCGGAGCCCACGAAGCCGGTGACGCCGGGGGTGTTACGCACCACGTACCAGCTCTCGTCGTCCACGACCATCTCAACGAGGATGTAGCCGGGGAAGACCTTCCGGGCCACGGTGCGACGCTGGCCGTCGCGGATCTCGATCTCGTCCTCGGTGGGCACGACGACGCGGAAGATCTTTTCCTTGACGTCCATGGTGAGAACGCGCTGGTCGAGATTCTTCTTGACGCGGTCTTCGTAGCCGGAGTACGTGTGAATCACGTACCAGCGCGCGCCCGTTTCGGTCTGTTGGTCTACCACGGCGGTCTCTTTTCCGGCTGTCTTTTGGCTACGAACAGGATTGGCTACAGGATGAACTGGATAAGGTTGGAGAAGCCGAAGTCGATCACGCCGAGGGCGATCCCGATCGAGATCGAGATCACGAGCACCATCACCGTCAGCCGCGTCGCCTCCTCCTGGCTGGGCCAGACGACCTTCCTCAGTTCCGAGATGACCTCGCCGACGAAGCCTCCCCGGAACCTGGACTGCCTCCCCAAAATCGGGCGGCCGGTGGCGGTACGGCGGGTAGCCACGAGCTAACGCACCTCTCTGTGCAGCGCGTGCTTGCGGCAGCGCCGGCAGAACTTGTTCAACTCGATCCGGTTGGGATCGTTGCGCCGGTTCTTCTGCGTCAGGTAGGTGCGCTCACGGCAGTCCGTGCACGCCAGCGTGACGCCGATGCGGTTGTCGCCCTTCTTGGCCATCCGAGACTATTCCTCCACGTCGGTGAACACGCCGGCGGCGACCGTCCTCCCGCCCTCGCGGATGGCGAAGCGGAGGCCTTCTTCCATCGCCACGGGGGTGATCAGGCTCACGTCCATGGTGATGTTGTCGCCGGGCATCACCATCTCCACGCCTTCTGGGAGCGCGATCTGGCCGGTGACGTCCATGGTGCGGATGTAGAACTGCGGCTTGTAGCCGGTGAAGAACGGAGTGTGGCGGCCGCCTTCGTCCTTGCTGAGGACGTAGACCTCGGCCTTGGCACGGGTGTGCGGCTTGATCGAACCCGGGGCGGCAAGCACCTGACCCCGCTCGACGTCGTCGCGCTCGACACCCCGGAGGAGCGTACCGACGGCGTCGCCGGCCTCGCCCTCGTCCATCGACTTGTGGAACATCTCGACGCCGGTGACGGTCGTCTTGCGGGTCTCGCCGAAGCCGACGATCTCGACCTCGGTACCGACCTTGATGGTGCCGCGCTCGACACGGCCGGTCACCACGGTGCCGCGGCCCTTGATGCCGAAGACGTCCTCGACGGGCATCAAGAAGGGCCGGTCCTTGGGGCGCTCGGGCAGCGGGATGTAATTGTCCACCGCGTCCATCAACTCGTGGATCGACTTGTATTCTTCGGCGTCGGGATTCTCGTCCGCGCACTCAAGGATCTTGAGGGCGCTGCCGCGGATGAAGGGGATGTCGTCGCCGGGGAACTCGTACTTGGAGAGGAGTTCGCGCACCTCAAGCTCGACCAGTTCGAGGAGCTCTTCGTCGTCCATGAGGTCGACCTTGTTGAGGTAGACGACGATGTTGGGCACCTGGACCTGGCGGGCGAGAAGGATGTGCTCACGGGTCTGCGGCATTGGGCCGTCGGGGGCGCTGACGACGAGGATCGCGCCGTCCATCTGGGCCGCGCCGGTGATCATGTTCTTGATGTAGTCGGCGTGGCCGGGGCAGTCGACGTGGGCGTAGTGACGGTTATCCGTCTCATATTCCACGTGCGAGATCGCCACGGTCAGGATCTTTGAAGCGTCCCGGACGACACCGCCCTTGGCGATATCGGCGTAGGACTTCATCTTGGCCTGGCCCTTGAGCTCCAGCACCTTGGTAATGGCGCTGGTGAGGGATGTCTTGCCATGATCGATGTGACCGATGGTCCCGACGTTTGCGTGCGGCTTAGTTCTTTCGAACTTCTGCTTGGCCAAGGTAGTCTCTCCTTCTTTGTGGAGCCCAGAACCAGACTCGAACTGGTGACCTCGTTCTTACCAAGAACGTGCTCTACCACCTGAGCTATCTGGGCATGTAAATCTCGCGGGCCTACGCCCGGTGGTTCCGTTGGTGTGTACTGTCCTGCGTGTGCTTTCGCGCGCTCCGTTTATCTGGTGCAGGGGGCAGGATTCGAACCTGCGAAGCCGTTCGGCACCAGATTTACAGTCTGGCGGTTTTAACCACTCACCCACCCCTGCAAGAGGGTGGCGCGCGCTTTTCATCCGTTCGATTCGCGGCATTCTAAGCCGACGCCAATATCAGATTATATCGAGTGTCCCTGAGACCGTAAAGGTCTGCCGTGCGCAGCCGGGGGGTTGGAGCCCGAGAGAGGACTCGAACCTCCAACCGCCCGATTACAAGTCGGGTGCGCTACCAGTTGCGCCACTCGGGCTTGGGGCCGGTCCGTCCTTGCCGGCGGAGCATGCCGCCATTTGACGCGCCGCCAACGGAAGCGGCGCAGGCCATTCAACGCGGCCCCATTATAGGGAGTTCAAAACCACGGGTCAAACGACGGACGGCAGCGCAAACGAAGCGGCTAGCCGGTGTAGCGGTAGGCGCTGCTGCGCATTAGCTTGCCGGGGAGCGCGCCGGTGTGCCGTCCATCCTCGAACACCGGCTCGCCGTTGACGATCAGGTGGTCGTAGCCCTCGGCCCGGTTCCCCAACCGGCTCTGGCCGCCGGGGAAGTCGTCGAAGCGCTCGGTGGGTAGCCACTTCAGCCGGTCGAGGTCGAAGATGACCACGTCGGCGGCCATGCCCTCGCGCAGGAGGCCCTTGTCGCTGATCCCGTAAATGGAGGCCGGCATAAAGGTGAGCCGGCGCACCGCCTCTTCCAGCGAGAGGATGCCTTCGTCGCGGACCCAGTGACTCAGGATGAAGCTGGAGAAGTAGCTGCCGCTCAGGCGATCGGTGTGGGCGCCGGCGTCGGAGATGCCCGCCAGGGCGAACCGGCTGTTCAAAATCTCCTCGACTGCGTTCAAGTCGCCGTTTCGGATGCCGATGTATGCCCACTCCGTGTTGAGGTCTTCGGACAGGGCGATGTCGAGCATAACGTCGGCGAGGTGGTCGCCGTTGCGGGCGATTTCTCCGAGGAACTTACCCTCGTGCTCCGCGTACTTGCCGGTCGCGCTGCGCACGAGCGCGATGTTGCCCAAGCGCCGGAACCACTGCAGGTTCGGCTCGACCGCGTCGTACTCCTCCTTAAGCTTGGCGCGGACCGCAGGGTCGGCAATCATTTCCTTCTTCCGCTCGTCGGTCTGGGAGAGCATCGCCTTCCATTCGGGGAAGTAGCGCTCGAAGCCGGCGGTCGATTTGAGGTTGAAGAAGGCGTCGAGGCGCTGCATCCGCGCCACGGCGTAGACCTGCGCCCCTTCCTTCGCGGCGCGCTCCATGTATTCGATCTGTGCGCGCCACGCGGTGGGCCGGTCCCAAGTATGGGAGAGTTCATTCCAGTTGACGGGCCGTCCGCTTTCCAGCGAGAGGGCGGTCATCAGCTCTTGATCGGTCTCGCTGAACTTGTCCTCGCCCATCACCGCGGTCTCGGTGATGATCTCGATGCTGCCGACCCGGAAGTCGCGGAGCACCGACCCAAGCTCGATGACCTCTTCATGCGTGGCGAGGCGGCTGGGGACGGGCTCGCCCTCCCAACCGAAGTGCGTGGGCGACAGGGAGGTGGTGAATCCGAAAGCGCCATGCCCCATCGCATCGTGGACGATGCCCTTCATCTCCTCGATTTCGGCCCCGGAGCTTGGCCGCTGGTCGGCGTCGGGGCCGATGACGAAGCGGCGGAGGGCCGAGTGGCCGACCATCGCGCCAATGTTGACGCCCTTGGGCAGCGCGTCGACGGCGTCGAGGTACTCGGGGAAGGAGCGCCATTGCCAGTCGATGCCGGCGGTGAGAGCGTCGATGTTCATGCCCTCGACCTTGGCGAACATCCGTGTGACGAAGTCCCGGTCGCTGGGGTTGCACGGCGCGAGCGTGAAGCCGCAGTTGCCCATGACCACCGTCGTGACGCCGTGCCAGGGCGAGCAGGTGACGAGGGGGTCCCAGAGCACCTGCGCGTCGTAGTGGGTGTGGACGTCGATGAAGCCGGGGGCGACGTAGCGGCCCTCGGCGTCGATGACCTTGGCCCCGTTGGGCGAGATGCGTCCCTTCTCGACGATCCTGCCGTCCTTGATGGCGACGTCGGCGCGGTGGCGGGGCATCCCGGAGCCGTCGACAACCATGCCGTTCTTGATCACGAGGTCGTAGGGCATCTCTCGAACCTCCAAGGGCGCGCCGCTCTCGTGCGCGGGCGGCGTCTTTTCGTTGAACGGAGTCTCCCGGCGAGCATAGGCAGGCCGTTAATGGGGTGTCAAGCAACGAGACCGGCGCGCTACAGGCCGCGCGCGTCGAAGACCGTCTTGGCCGCGCCGTAGGCGTTCACGCTGTAGGAAACGCCGCAGTAAAAGGCCAGTTGCGAGATGACCTCGACGATCTCCTGCTTCTTCCACCCCACGTTCAGGGCGTTCCCGATCCAGTTTTCTAGGTAGCGCCCACCGTTGGTGGCGACAAGGGCCGCCACGGTACAGATGGCCCGCGTCTTGATGTCGAGCTGGGGCCGCCCGTAGACGCCGCCTTGTATCACGGTGAGCATCATGTCGGAGACGTCCGGGGCCAACTCAGCCCCGGCGCTGCCGCCGGAGCCGCCCAACGGCTCGCCGCCGTCGGGGTGGAGCATCGCCTGCACCTCCGCCCGCCGCTTCTCCATCGCCTCGTACCGGTCCATCGCACACCTCCCCGCGTTTGCTGCTGTCATGGTAACGGGGCGCCAGGAACGTGCGGCGGTTATGTTCCGTTAACACGGCTGTAATGATTCCGCAATCAATCGGTAACGCAACGTTCCTACGATGTCCCGCAGACCGGAGCAGGGAAGGAGGATCTTCCATGATCGATAGTGGCGACACCGCATTTATTTTGCTGGCGTCTGCCCTGGTGCTCCTGATGACGCCGGGGCTCGCCTTCTTCTACGGCGGCCTCGTGCGGCGGAAGAGCGTCGTGGGCGTGATCATGCACAGCTTCATGGCGATGGGGATCGTGGGGGTCGTCTGGGTGGTCTGGGGCTATACGCTGGCCTTCGGACCCGACCAGGGCGACTTCATCGGCAACTTCGAGCACTTCGCGTTCAGCGGCGTTTCGTTCTCTGAACCGCTTGACGGGCAGACGATTCCGCATGCGCTCTTCGCGGTATTCCAGGGCATGTTCGCGATCATCACCCCGGCGCTCATCACCGGGGCATTCGCTGAACGAATGAAGTTCAGCGCCTACGTGATCTTCACGATCCTGTGGGTGACGATCGTCTACGCGCCGATGGCGCACTGGGTCTGGGGCGGCGGCTGGCTCGGCGGCTGGGGCGTCCTCGACTTCGCGGGCGGCGCCGTGGTCCACATGAACTCGGGCATCGCGGCCCTCGCGGCGGCAATCATCATCGGCCGGCGCCTGCGCCACGGCGAAGAGCCGATGGACTCGCACAACGTACCATTCGTGATGTTGGGGGCCGGACTCCTTTGGTTCGGCTGGTTTGGATTCAACGCGGGCAGCGCGCTGGCCGCGGACGGCGGCGGCGCGGCGACGATGGCCTTCGTGGTCACAAACACGGCGGCGGCCGCGGGCGCGGTGACCTGGATGCTGCTGTCCCACGTCACCTCCGGCAAGTACAGCGCCATCGGCGCTGCTTCCGGCGCGGTAGCCGGCCTTGTAGCGATCACTCCTGCGGCCGGATTCGTCGGCGCTCCCGCTTCGATCCTCATCGGGGCCGGCGCCGGGGCCTTCTGCTTCGCGACGGTGTTCCTGATTCGCAACAAGTTCAGGATCGACGACGCGCTCGACGTGTTCGCTGTGCACGGCATCGGCGGAACGTGGGGCGCCCTCGCCACGGGACTCTTCGCGGGCATGGGCACCATGGGCGTGTTCGTCCTCGAGGAAGGCCGCGGCGAGGTCATCGGCAAGCAGATCGTCAGCATCCTGGTCACGTGGGGCTGGAGCTTCGTCGTTACGTCCGCAATCCTCTTGCTCCTGAAGTAT
>DAOUKZ010000027.1:0-5008 GCA_034420775.1 Dehalococcoidia bacterium | reverse complement strand
GCGCTGGCGCGGCGTCCGGCTTGACCGGCTGCTCGACCGGGCCGGCCTCTCAGACGACGCGGCGAGCCTGACGGTGCGGTCGGCGACGGGCTACGAGCGGCGTTTCAGTCTGGGCGAGGCGCGCGGCTACCTGTTGGCGACGCACGTCTCCGGCGAGCGGCTCTCGAGGGGACACGGCTTCCCGGTGCGTTTAGTCGCCCCCGACAAGCGGGGCTATGATTGGGTGAAATGGGTAACCGAACTCCACGTCAACGACACGAGCAAGTGGTGGCAGCCGCCGCTCCCGCTGCAATGAGCGAGCGCCGACTGCCCGTCTGGTCCCGAGCGTGGCGCTGGGCGGTGCGGGCCGCGGACTGGCTCAACGGCACGGCCCACGCGCAGGCCGCCGAGCCGCTCTCCCGGTGCGCCTACGACCAGATGATGGCCGTCATGGTGAAGTGAGACGACGAGAGCGTCGCCGTCGGCGGCATCTACGAAGCGGCGGGACGGAGGCCGAAGGGCCCCGGGCTCTAGGCTGGGCGCGGCGGCGGCGCGCCGATGCCGTACGTTCGCTAGCAGCCCTGCGGCGCCTCGCGGCGGGCGGAGTTCGTCACGATCTTCCGGGTTGTCGCGGCGAAACCGCGCTTCTCCTCGTCGCTGACGCCTTCGAGGAGCACGGAATAGTATCCCTGCACGCAGCGGTCAAGCTCCGGCAGCAGCGCACGTCCTTCCTCCGTCAGGGCCAGCTGGACGGTCCGCCGGTCGCTCTGCCGCCGCCTCCTCTGGAGGAGCCCCCGGTCCACCAGACCGCTCACCACCCGGCTCATCCGCGCCACGTCCATCAGGGATACTCGCGCCAGGCTTGTCACCGTGACCGCCTGCCCTCCAGAGCACCAGTGCAGGACCGCGAACTCGATGGGGGTGACTTTGAATGGCTCCAGCGCCTCCGCCAGTCCCTTGGCCACCACGTTCACCAGGACGGACGTGTGGTACCCCAGATAATCCGCCGGGGGCTCCACCGTGGGAGGTTGCAAGCCGGCTCCGAAGCCGTAGGCGCGCGGGTCTACCGACGATCGATCGTCTTGGGGCTTCGCCATGTGTTCTTCCAGAGTCGCTTGCGGGGGCGAGGGGTTCATTATAGGTGTTGGGCGCACGCATCCGAAGCCCCGCCCGTATTGAGCATCGCCCGCTGCGGATCAGCCGATTTCGAGGACGCCGCGGGCGACTTCTACGAAGGGGCGGGCCGCAGGCCCAAGGGCTCCGGCCCGTAGGTTAGGCGCCAGAACGGCGGCGGGAGGCTAGCCACCCGCCCGCGGCTAAGGCCAGTCCGCCCACGACCGCGATCACAACCCAGACCGCTGTTCCCAAGCCGTCGTCGTCATCGGGCTGCTGCGGCGGCGTTGGGGTGGCTTGGGGGGTGGGTGTGGCCGTGGGCGACGGCGTAGCCGTTGGTGATGGTGTCGGCGCGGCCCTGGGCGACGGGGTTGGGGTGGCCGTGGGGGGCGGAGTGACCCCTGTCGGCAAGCTTAACTCCTCCAGCGCGCCGAGGCTGTCGAAGAGTCCCGGCTCCAAATCGGTCAACTCGTTGTTCCATAGATTGAGCGACGTCAGCGCTTCGAGGCCGTCGAAGACGCCCGGCTCCAAATCGGTCAACCGGTTCGCGCTCAGATGAAGCCACATGACCGCAGGAAGGCCGTCGAAGACGCCCGGCTCCAGCCGCGTCAGCTCGTTGTCAGAAAGATCGAGCGTCGTCAGCGCTTCGAGGCCGTCGAACGTCCCAGGCTCCAACGCGGTCAACCGGTTGCTGCCCAGATCAAGCCACGTGAGCGCGTTGAGGCCATCGAAGACGCCCGGCTCCAAGTCGGTCAACCGATTGCTACTCAGATGAAGCCACGCGAGTGCAGGAAGACCATCGAACGACCCTGGCTCCAGCAACGTCAAATCGTTGTAAGACAGATCGAGCGTCATCAGCGCGTTGAGGCCATCGAACGACCCCGGATCCAGCAACGTCAATTCGTTGTTCCGCAGATAAAGCCGAGTCAGCGAGGGGAGGCCATCGAAGATGCCCGGTTCCAACGTCCTCAACTCGTTCTGGAACAGATTGAGATCCGTGAGTGCGGTGAGGCCGTCGAGCGTCCCCCGCTCCAGCGCCCTCAAGTCGTTTAGGGCTAGATCGAGCTTCGTGAGTGCGGTGAGGCCGTCGAATGTCTCCCGCTCCAGCAACGTCAGGTCATTGAGACCCAGATCGAGATCGGTGAGCGCAGGGAGGCCATTGAAGACGCCGGGCTTCAACTCGGTCAACTGGTTGCCACTTAGATAGAGCCGCCTGAGCTCATCTAGGCCGTCGAAGACGCCGGGCTTCAGCGTCGTCAACTCGGTATCCGCCAATGTGAGTTCTCTCAGCACGGATAGGCCATCGAAGACGCCCGGCTCCAAGTCGGTCAACGGACCGCCCTCTAGACGGAGTGTGG
Organism: Dehalococcoidia bacterium; assembly: GCA_034420775.1. Lineage (GTDB taxonomy): Bacteria > Chloroflexota > Dehalococcoidia > SHYB01 > SHYB01 > DAOUKH01. The sequence continues at coordinate 2,558 of DAOUKZ010000027.1, read as the reverse complement.
TGAGCGAGGTTAGCTCGTCGAATCGTTCCGCCGCGAGCGCGGTCGAGGGGGCCCAGAGGCTTAGCGTCGTCAGCGAGGCAAGGTCGTCAAACACACCCGCCTGTACGACACTCAAGGGGTTATCGCGAAGGTGGAGCGTAGCGAGTGAGTCGAGGCCGGCGAAGATGCCCAATTCCAACACGGCCAACCGGTTGGAGTCCAGGTTAAGCGTCGCCAACGAGGACAAGCCGTCGAAGACGTTCGGCTCCAAGTAGGCCAACTCGTTATCCCGCAGATCGAGCTCCGTAAGCGAGGCGAGGCCGTCAAGAACTCCCGGCTCCAGCGACTTCAACCCGTTGCGGTCCAGGTACAGCGTCGTCAGCGACTCGAGGTTGTCAAAAACTCCCGGCTCCAGCGCGGATAGGCGGCTGGAGAACAGAATGAGGTTCGTCAACGAGTCGAGGCCGTCAAAGACCCCTGGCGGTAGCGCGGTCACGGGAGTGTAGGAGAGGTCGAGTGTGGTGAGCGATGCAAGCCCATCGAAGACGCCGGGCTGTAGCGCGGCCATATCGCTGCGGGAGAGGTTGAGTATGGTGAGCGATGCAAGCCCATCGAATACACCCGGCTCCAGAACCGGTAATACGTTCGGTGCCTCAATGAAGGGTACGCCTTCGTACGGTCCCAGGTTGAGTGTGGTGAGCGAAGCGAGACCCTCGAACACCCCAGGCTCCAATGCAGTCAATCTGTTTCTCCACAAGTCGAGCCTTGTGAGCGAGGTCAGACCACCAAACACCCCCGGCTCCAGCGAGGCCAACCTGTTGTTGTTGAGCGCGAGGCTCGTAACCCCAGAGAGGCCTTCGAAGTCGCCCGGCCTCAGCCGGTAGATCTTCCACCAACTGAGATCAAGCCCTCCGCTGATCCCCGCTAGGTGCGCGTCGGTAACCAGGGCACAATGGTCTGTGCCTTCAATCTTCCACAGGATGGCCTGCCGCACCTGCGGGGTTCGGCCGCAGATGCCGGCGCCGGCCTGCTCCGGCGCAATGGTGGCGGGCACCGGCCTAGAGGGCGTCGGCGTAGGCGTCACAAAGTGTGCGTGCGCCTCGACGGCGCAGGAAGCGAAGAGGAGCGCCGCCACGGCGGCAAGCGCCGCTAGGGCGATCCGGCGTCGGAGCGGCGGTTTCGGCATGAGACCTCCGCACTAGGGACGCTCGCGCGCGCCGAAAGGTTCCATGCGCCCTCCGCCGCGCAGTATGAGGGGAAGGCTCAGCCGATTTCGAGGACGCCTCGGGCGACTTCGCCGCGGTCGAGGGCCTGGAAGGCGGTGTTGACCTCTTCGAGGGGGAAGCGCTTCGTGATGAGCTCATCGATCTTGAGGCTGCCCGCCTTGTAGAGGCCGAGCAGCTTGTTGAAATCGATGTGGGGGCGCGCGGTGCCGTACATGGAGCCGATGATGCTCTTCTCCATAATCAGGTCGCGGGCGTCGAGGTTGACCGCCGTGCGGACCGGCGCGTGTCCCACCCAGACGGTAATGCCGCGGAAGCGGGTGCAGCGCACGCTCTGGACGAAGGGCTCCTCGACGAGGCCGATGGCCTCGAAGGCGTAGTGGACTCCCTTGCGGCCGGTGAGGTCCTTGATGCGCCGGACGGGGTCTTCCTTCGCGGCGTTGACGGTGTGCGTGGCGCCGAACTCGACGCCCATGTCGAGCTTGTTGTCGAGGACGTCGACGGCGATGATCGTGGTCGCGCCGGCGATGCGGGCGCCCTGAATGACGTTGAGTCCGACGCCGCCGCAGCCGAAGACGGCCACGGTGCTGCCCGCCGCGACCCGGGCGGTGTTGATGGCCGCGCCGACTCCCGTGGTGACGCCGCAGCCGACCAGCGCCGCCTGGGCGAAGGGAATGTCCTTGTCGATGGGGATGGCGGCGACGTCGGGGACCATGGTGTACTCGCCCATGGTGCCCACGCCGGCCATCGGATAGAGCTCGGCGCCGCCCCCCGTGGGGTTGGCGCTGGGACGGGGGGAGCGCTCGCAGAGGTTCGGATAGCCGCTCTCGCAGGTCTCACAGCGGCCGCAGTTGGTCTTCCAGGACAGGACGACGTGGTCGCCCTGGTTCACGCCCTGCACGTTGGGGCCGACGGCCTCGACGATCCCGGCTCCCTCATGGCCCAAGATGCTGGGCAGAGGCACGATGTCCCAATCGCCCTTCACCACGTGCCAGTCGGAGTGGCAGACGCCGCTCGCCATGATCTTCACGAGCACCTCGCCGGGGCCCGGCTCCGGTATCTCGACGGACTGCACCTCGACGGGCTTCTTGACTTCATGCAGGACGGCGGCTTTCATGCACTGGCCTCCTCAGGTGCGGCGGAGAATGTCAGGGATTGTAGACGGCGCGGCAGCGTGAAGGGAAGGGAGAGCGCCCTCGTCAGCCCCGCGCGAAGAAGCCGAGCGGGCCGCGGATGCTGGCGACGACGCCGTAGGCGAGCTCGTGGAGCAGCCAGAGCGGGGGGAGGCTGATGAGGGCGGCGACGGGGGCGAGGCGCGTCAGGCGGGCGGCCCGGCGCACGGCTTCGCCGCCGTGG
>DAOUKZ010000026.1:0-9275 GCA_034420775.1 Dehalococcoidia bacterium | reverse complement strand
CGGCGCCCGGCGGCTTCGCCCTGCTCAAGGGCGTATACGAGCTGCGGCTGCGCGCCTCGTTCCAAGACCCGCGCGACTCCCTGGAAGAAGCCCGCTTCGTAGTCGGGGGAACGGTCTTCGGACTGATGGGCACCGACAGCCTGGGGCGCGACCTCACCGAAGGGCTGCTCTTCGGCCTGCCAGTGGCGCTCTTCATCGGCCTCATGGCCTCCGTCGTCACCACCGCCATGGGCACCGCGCTCGGCGTCATCAGCGGCTATGCCGGAGGCCGCACCGACCTCTTCATCCAGCGCCTCGCCGACCTCGTCGCCAACGTGCCCCTGCTGCCGCTCCTCATCTTCTTCGTCTTCGTGGTTGGCTCGAACCTCTACCTCATCATCGGACTGCTCATCATCTTCAGTTGGCCCGGACTCACCATCCTCGTCCGGTCGATGGTCCTCCAGCTCCGCGAAGGGCAGTTGGTCGAGTCGGCGATTACGATGGGCGCGTCGAGGTGGCGCATCATGTACCGGCACATCTTCCCCCAGATCGCCCCCTACGTCTTCGCGCAGATGATCTTCTTCGCCCCCGCCGCGATCCTCGCCGAGGCCGGACTCAGCTTCCTCGGTCTCGGCGACCCCTCCATCCCGACCTGGGGGCAGATCCTCGAAAGCGGCTTCCGCACCGGCGCAGCCTTCCTCGGCTACTGGTGGTGGATCATTCCGCCGGGGGCGCTCATCATCATCACCGCGGTGACCTTCATGCTGATCTCGCTGGGCATGGAGCCGGTGGTCAACCCGCGGCTGCGGCGGGGGCGCTGATGGCCTTCCTCGACGTCCACGGCCTCCGCCTCTACTACGGCACGCCCCGGGGCGACGTGCGCGCCGTCGACGGTGTCAGCTTCGCCATCGAGAAGCCCGGCGAGGCCGTCGGCGTGGTCGGCGAGTCCGGCAGCGGCAAGACGAGCCTCGCCCTCGCCCTCATGCGCCTCCTCCCCGCCAACGTCAGCGACAGCGGCGGCTCGGTCATGCTCGACGGCGAAGACCTGACCGTGCTCACCGACGACGACTTCCGCTCGCGCATCCGCGCCCGGTCCATCGCCATGGTGGCCCAGGGCGCGATGAACTCGCTCAACCCCGTTTTGCGCGTCGGTGGGCAGATCGTCGAGCGGCTCCTCGCCGACGGCGCGGTTCCCAAGGACGAGGCGATGGAGAGAGCCGCCGGGATCGTCGAGCTCGTGGGCCTCCCCCGCGAGGTCCTCGACCGCTACCCCCACGAGCTCAGCGGCGGGATGAAGCAGCGCGTCGGCATCGCCACCGCGCTCGTTATGTCGCCCCGCATCGTCATCCTCGACGAGCCCACCTCGGCGCTCGACGTGAGCGTCCAAGCCCAGGTGATGAACCTGCTCAAGCGGCTCAAGGCGGAGCAGTCCCTGGGGATGATCTTCATCACCCACGACATCGCCTTGGCCAGCGATCTCTGCGACCGCATCGTCGTCGCCTACGGCGGTGAGCACGTCGAGTCCGGCGTCGCCGACGAGGTCATCCTCGACCCCAAGCACCCCTACACGCAGAAGCTCCTGGCCAGCATCCCGCGCATGGACGGCGTCGACAAGCCGGAGTTCCTGGAAGGCTCGCCGCCCGATCTCGTCGAACCGCCAACGGGGTGCCGCTTCCACCCGCGGTGTCCCCACGCCTTCGACCGCTGCTCCAACGAGTCCCCGCCGAGCTTCACCGTAGGCGAGTCCCGCAGTGTGCGCTGCTGGCTCTACGCCCCCGACACCCCACCCGAAGACCCCACGAGCGCACCCCCTTAAACCTCCCTCCCCTTGTGGGAGGGACTGAGGGAGGGCACACGCCCCACGGGCGCACCCCATAAACCTCCCTCCCCTTGTGGGAGGGACTGAGGGAGGGCACTCCCCCACGAGCGCACCCCTTAAACCTCCCTCCCCTTGCGGGAGGGACTGAGGGAGGGCCTCCTCCCTAGACGTCGGTCGGCTTGTCCAGCTCGACCTCCGTCAGGTACCAGGCGTCCTGGGCCGAGAGGTACCAGCCGCTCACGTAGGGCTTCACCAGGACGCGGCTGCTCTGGTACCCGAGCGGGATCGCCGCCGTGTCCTCCAGCATCAGCCGGTTCGCCTCCTCGTAGAGGGCGAAACGGGCATCCTGGTCCTGCTCCACCCGTGCCCGCTCTAGGAGGCGGTCGACGGCGGGGTTCGAATACCGCCCGGTGTTGTTCACCGACCGGCTGTGGAAGAGCACGTCCAGGAAGTTCTCCGGGTCGGGATAGTCGGCGACCCATCCGTACTCGAAGACGTGCGCCTGCGACTCGGCGATCTCTGCGCGAAGATCGTTCGTCGCCGTCCCGACAAACGCTATCCCGACCCCCAGATGTTCCTGCCACATCGTCGCAATGGCTTCGTGCTCGGGAGACACAAAGGACCCGAAGACCTGGTACCGGACCGCCTCGAAATCGTCCGTGTCCGCCAGCGCCTCGTCCCAGAGCCGCTTGGCCTCCACGGGGTCGAAGGGAATGGGTTCGAGGTCCTCGGAGAAGCCGGGCATGCCCGGAGGAAGGAAGCCGACCGGTGAGGCAAGGTCGAGCCCGATTTCGCCGGTGTCCACCGCCATCGCCAGGGCGCGGCGCGCGCGCGGGTCGTCGAACGGCACCACGCGGGTGTTAAAGCCGACGTAGTAGATGGTCAGGCTGGGGACGACTTGTAGCTCGCCGTGCAATGGGTGGTCGGGTTCGTTGACCTCTTCACCCAAGGCCTCGCCCAACGACGCGACGTCGAGCTCCCCTGCCTGATAGCGGAGGAACGGATTGCCGTATTGCCAGATCACCACGCTCTCCACCGACGGGGCCCTAAGGTGGCGTTCCTCGTGGCGATCGAGGACGAGCACGATGCCGGGGCGCCAGCCGCGCACCTTGAACGGGCCGGTGCCGTCGGGGGTCAGGGCCCAGTTTTCGCCGGCCCCTTCGACGTTCTCCCGGTTCAGGATGAAGCTGGCGGAGTGCGTCATTTTGGCGAGGAAGTAGGGCACGGGGTCGGTAAGGGTGAAGCGGACCGTGTTCTCGTCGACGATCTCAACGCCCGTGATTTCGTCGGCTTCGCCGTCGAGCTTCTCCTCGACTCCCTCGATGTCGGCGATGTAGAGGCGCGCGACGCGGGAGCCCGTCGCCGGATCTGCCGCCCGCTCGAACGACCACTTCACGTCCTCGGGCGTGACGCGCTTGCCGCTATGGAACACCGCATCGGGGTGGATATGAAAGTCGTAGACCAGCCCGTCTTCGGATATGTCCCAGCTTTCCGCCACCGCCGGAACGACCCGCAGGTCGCGGTCGAGGCTGACGAGCCCGCTGAAGATCTGGGCGGCGTAGCGATACGAGGAGATGTCTCCGATGAGGTGGGGGTCGAACGCCTGCGGCGTGAGCGAGTGCATCACCAGCGAACGGTCGAGCCGGGCCCCGAACGGGCTCTGCGGACGGAGGCGGAAACTCTTGACGATGTCCTCGAACTGATCGCTCCGGGCCTCGAAGTCGGCCGGGACCGACATGACCAAGACCTGGTAGATGTGCGTACCGCGGCCCACGATGTAGAGGTAGGCCCGTAGCGAAGTTTCGACGGTCAGGTCGAGGACGTAGCCGTAGGCTTCGGTACCGTCGGCGAACGTCACCGGGCCTTCGGAGACGACCTCCGGCGCGGTCTCCGCCAGGAGTTCCAAGGCGATCTCGCCGTACTCCTCGTTGGTGCCCAACTCTCGCGGCAGCAGCACCTCGACGCTCATTCTCGGCACGCCGAACTCCGGGTCGCCGGCGCGCAGCAGCACGCTCTGCGGGTCCGTCTCCCACGCCTCGGGCACGTCGATGGCAAAGCCGAACAGATCATTCTGCACCGTGGCCAAGCTCCCGATCGGCCTGGGCGCGGCCGTCGGGGCCGCGGTGGCCTCCGGAGTCGCCGTGGCGCGGGGCGCCGTCGTGGGTGTGGCCGTCGCGCCCGGCTCGGGCGTCGGCGTGAGCGTCGGGAACGGCGTCACCGTCGGAAACGGCGTTGCGGTCGCGTCAGGGGCCGCCGTCGCCTCGGGTTCGGACGTGGCCGTAGGATCGGGTGGCGCCGTAGGGTCGGGCGGGGCCGTCTCCGTCGGAGGTAAGGTCGCGTCCGGTTCGGGCGTGGCCGTCGGGTCGGCGCCGGAGCACGACGCCACGGCCAAAATGACGGCAAGCGAAAGGGCAAAGAACGGGATCAGGGGAACGCTGCGCACGGGGTAGCTCCTAACTCGGAGTGGAGAGGTTTCTCTTAGGGATACGTTTCAATGCTATCATGCGGTTGCACCGGCTCAGGAAGAGACAGGGGCGGACGGGCGCCCAAGGCATGCGAGGCGGCCAACAGCGCATGGGCGCGGCGACCGAAAGCGAGAACGGCCAAACGCAGCACGCCGCCGCGCCGCTGCTCCGCCTCGACCACGTTGACATCACGTTCTATGCCCGGAAGGGCTTCTTCGGTCGCACCCCCATCCGCGCCGTCTCCGACCTCTCCCTCGACATCCACCGTAACGAGACCGTCGCCGTCGTCGGCGAGTCCGGCAGCGGCAAGACCACGCTCGGCAAGGCCTCGCTGCTCGTCGTCAAGCCGGCCCGCGGCTCGGTCTGGTTCGACGGCCAGGACATCACCACGCTCGGCGAGGAGGCGATGAAGCCCGTCCGCCGGCGCGCCCAAGCCGTCTTCCAAGACCCCTATTCCAGCATCAACAACTTCATGAACGTGGCCCAAATCGTCGAGGAACCGCTCGTTATCCACGAGGCCGGGAGCAAGTCCCAACGGGAGGAACGCGTGCGCAACGCGCTCGCCTCCGTCCGCCTCACTCCCGTAGACGCCTTCCTGAACAAGTTCCCGCACACCCTCTCAGGCGGGCAGCGGCAGCGCGTCGGCATTGCGCGCGCCCTCGTCATGGACCCTGACTACGTCGTAGCCGACGAGCCCGTCTCCATGATCGACGCCTCCAGCCGCGCCGAAATCCTCTACCTGATGCGCGACCTGCAACGCCAACACGGCAACGCCTTCCTCTACATCACCCACGACATCGCCAGCGCGGCCCACTTCTCCGACCGCGTCGCCGTCATGTACCTCGGGCGCATCGTCGAGCTCGGCCCGCCCCAGGCCGTCATCGGCGACCCCCTCCACCCCTACACCAAGGCCCTCATCGCCGCCGTCCCCGAGCCCGACCCCTCCAACCGCTTCCGCCAGCGCGAGGTCGTGCCCGGCGAGCCGCCATCTCCGTCGAACGTCCCGCCGGGGTGCGCCTTCCATCCCCGCTGCCCGCGAGCGATGCCGGGGGTCTGTGAGACCCGCACCCCGGAGCTGGCCGAAGTGAAGCCCGGCCACTTCGTCTCCTGCTTCCTCTACGAACCCGACGCCGCCTGACCCCGCCCGCCGTTGCGGCCTTGGGGCGGCGCGGCTATTCTGGCCCCGCCGTGCTTCCCTTCGACAACGTCAAGGTCATCGACCTCACCACGCGCGCGCCCGGGCCGTTCTGCTCGATGGCGCTGGCCGACATGGGGGCAGACGTCGTCATGGTGGAAGCGCCGGCGGGCGTGGGCAGTCAGGGCGGCCCCGGCCCCGACGAGGTCCGCGAGGCCGCCTTCGACCCCCTGCGCCGCAACAAGCGCAGCATCGTCCTCGACCTCAAACAGGCCGATGCCCGGCAGGTGCTCTACGACCTCGCCGCCGGCGCCGACGTCTTCATGGAAGGCTTCAAGCCGGGCACCGTCGAACGCCTTGGAGCCGATTACGAGACGCTGCGCGGCGTGAACGAGCGGCTCGTCTACTGCTCCCTCTCCGGCTACGGCCAGGACGGCCCCTACCGCGCCATGCCCGGCCACGACGTGAACTACATCTCGTTCGCCGGCGTCCTCGGCAGCATGGGTTCGCCCGACGGCACGCCCACCATCCCCAACAACATCATCGCCGACTTCGCCGCGGGCGGACTCCTCGGCGCATTCTCTATCGTCACCGCCCTGTGGGCCCGCGAGCGCACCGGACGCGGCCAATACATCGATCTCTCCTTGACCGATGGCAGCCTCTATCTCAACCCCATGGTCATGAAGAACTTCTTCCTGCACCGCGAGGTGACCCGCCCCGGGCAGGCCTTTCTCAACGGGGGCAACCCCGACTACCGCGTCTACCGGTGCAAGGACGGCCGTTTCCTCTCCGTCGGCAGCCTTGAGTTCAAGTTCTGGCGCAACCTCTGCGAGGCCCTGGAACGGCCCGATTGGATCGACCGTCGGCGCTCCGACCCCGCCGCCGTCGCCGCCGAGATGGGCGCGCGCTTCGCCGAGCGCACCCGCGACGAATGGTTCGATCTGCTCGGCGGGCTCGACCTCGCCATCGGCAAGGTCTACGACGTCGACGAGACCCCCGGCGATCCCCAGCTCCGCCATCGCAACATGTTCATCGAGGTCGAGACTCAGGGAGGTCTGACCGCTACGCAGATCGGCATACCCACCAAGCTCAGCGACACCCCCGGCGCCGTCCGCCATGAGGGGCCGCCCGCGGGGCGTGACACGACGTCCGTGCTTGCCGATATAGGACGGTCCCAAGCGGAGATCGCCGCGCTGATCGCAAGTGGCGCAGCGCGCGAATTCTCCGGCTGAACTCAGCCGCCATCCTTATCCAGAAGGAGCACCGCATGACCACTTCCGACAAGGACAAGACCGCCGTCCTGATCATGGACTACCAGCGCGAGATCGTCGCCAACTACGCCGGCGGCGACCCGGAGATCACCACGCGCGCCGCCGCCGTCCTCGCCGCGGCCCGCGCGGCGGGAATCCTCGTCGTCCACGTCATCGTCGCCTTCCGTCCCGGGCACCCCGAGATCGCTCCGCGCGGCTATTTCAAGGCGATTAAGGGCGCGGGCCGGCTCGTGCTCGGTTCGCCGGAGGCCGAGATCCACCCCGACGTCGCGCCTGAAGGCAGTGACCTCATCGTAACCAAAAAGCGCGTCGGCGCCTTTGCCGGTTCCGACCTTGACATGCTCCTCCACGCCCACGGTATCGAACACCTCATCCTCCTGGGCATCGCCACCAGCGGCGTCGTACTCACCACCGTCCGCGTTGCCGCCGACATGGACTACGAGATGACCGTCGTCGCCGACTGTTGCGCCGACATGGACGAGGAAGTCCACCGCGTCCTCACCGGCAAGGTCTTCGCCCGCGGCGCCGAGATCACCAACGCCGCCGACACGGTCGCCGCCTTGGAGACCCTTGCGTAACCCGCGCTCGGCTGGGAGCCGATGGGAGCGGGGAGGTCTTTACCTCTTCTCCCCCGGGAGAAGATTGAGATGAGGGGCCCCCTCACAACCGCCAACGCCCATCGAGGGTCTCCAGCCCTCCATGGGGCTGCCCCAGCCAGGCAACAGCCTCCGCTGGAACGTTAGAGCCGAGAGAAAGGACGCCCGCCATGCCCCGCACCGGATTCGCCTTCCCACTTGCCTTCCACACCTCCGTTGTCGTCGAGGTCGCCAAGGCCGCCGAGGATCAGGGCTACGAGAGCTTCTGGCTCACCGAGGGCGGCGGCAAGGACGCCATCAGCCAGTTGGCCTACGTCGCCGCCCACACCGAGCGGATCGGTCTCGCCACCGGCATCATCACCATCTTCTCCCGGACGCCCGCCCTCGTGGTGCAGACGGCGCACGGCATGGCGCAGCTCTCCGGTGGACGCTTCATCCTCGGCCTCGGCACCGGTCACAAGGCCTCCGTCGAGGACGGCCAAGGGCTCACCTTCTCCAAGCCCATCTCCCGCATGGAGGACTACATCGCCGTCCTGCGCCAGGTCCTCCGGGAGGGCCGCGCCAACCATGAGGGTAAGGCGGTGAGCGTTCCCAACTTCGAGCTCCGCATCGGCGCCGACGAGCCGCTCAACGACGTGCCGGTCTACATCGCCACCTTGGGCGGGCCGGGAGCCCAGCTCGCGGGGCGGGTGGCCGAGGGCGTCGTCCCGCTCCTGGCCAGCCCCATGGGCATCGGCGCGCTGCGCGAGGACATCGTGAACGGCGCGCGCTGGGCGGGGCGCGAGATCAGCGACGTCGACGTCGCCCCCTTCATCATCGCCGTCGCCGGCTCCGACTCCGCCCTCGTCGAGAAGACCCTCCGCGCCAACGTCGGACGCTACGCCCGGATGCCTTTCTACCAGAAGATGCTCCGCGTCAACGGCTACGGCCCCGAGGTCACCGCGATTCAGGAAGCCCAGGCCAACGGCGACCACCACCGCATCCCCGACCTGCTCAGCGACCAGATGCTCGAGGAGCTCACCCTCTCCGGCCCCGCCGACCGCTGGCGCTCGACGCTCGACCGCTACCGAGCCGCCGGCGCGACGCAGCCCATCGTCTACGCAGCCCCCGCCGGCGACCCCCGCGAGTCCCTCCTCGCCGCCGTCCGCACCCTCACCGCAGCCGACCTGGCCTAGGGACCGGTTGGGAAGGGGACTTACCTCTTCTCCCCACGGGAGAAGATTGAGATGAGGGGCCCCCTCACCGCCGCCAACGCCCATCGAATCCCGTTGTCTCACGTCTCCCCTCCGACCTTTCCCCCGCTGGGAGACCCCTCTCAAGCCTCCCTCCCACTTTGGGAGGGACTGAGGGAGGGCACTCCCCTCCGGCGCGCCGGCGAGGCGGCGCGGTCCCCCTCCCGTAGGGGCACCCTCTTGTGGGTGCCCGTCCCCCCAACCGCCCACGCCCATCGAAGCCCGTTGCCTCCCGCCCGCCGCCTCCGGCCTTTCCCCCTCTCGGGGGGAAAACTGAAAGAGGGCACTCCCCCTCCGGCGCGTCGGCGAGGCGGCGCGCTCCGCCTCCCGTAGGGGCACCTCTTGTGGGTGCCCGTCCCCCCAACCGCCCACGCCCATCGAATCCCGGCCTCCCTCCCCTTGTGGGAGGGACTGAGGGAGGGCACGCCATCTCCGCCGCATGATCCTTGACAAGCCCTGCCAAGGAGTTTACCGTTAGGTTACGAACATACATTCTTCTCCGGGACCTCGAAGAAGCATGTTCAGCGCCTCCCGCGAGGGAGCGTGCACCCGCGCCGGACCGTCCCCGGAACGTCCCCCGGCGCCAGCGCCTCCCGTAAGGGAGCGTGCACCTTGCGCCGGACCGCCCGATTAGCGCGTCCGGCGCGCGCCTCCCGTGAGGGAGCGTGCGACCTGCGCCGGGCATCCGACTAACGTGCCCGGCGCGCGCCTCCCGTGAGGGAGTGTGCGACCTGCGCCGGACATACGGCTAGCGTGCCCGGCGCGCGCCTCTCGTGAG